>SXSC01000070.1 GCA_005792355.1 Opitutaceae bacterium | reverse complement strand
CCGTTACAGGACGCCGCCGTCGCCGCACTCTGCAAAACCCTCACCGCCACGGAAACCTGTTTCCCCACCACCAACCTCCGCCTGATTTATCGCCAAGTGGGTTCACCCTGATTCCAGGGCAGGTCAGGATGTCTGAGCCTACGGGTGGGCGACCCCCGCCGCCGGCATCGCCGAGACCCACATCTTCGTCACGAATCTCGACAACGCCGCCGCCGGTTTCTGGTTTGCGCTGGAAGGCGGCTGGCTGCTGCTGCTGCTGGCGCTCCACCGGACCGCGGGCACCCACCGCACCACGAGCGCCGGGGCGCTGCTGCTGGCCGCCTTGCTGCCCGTGGTCGCCGCCACTGGCGTCGGCGATTTCACGCGCAGCGCCAACTACGCGTTTCCGGCGAGTTTCGTCGCTCTGGCGTGGCTGCGCCACATCCTCGGCACCGGCCCGGCCGAACTGCGGCGCTGCACCGCGCTCGCGGCCGTGGTGTCCCTCATCGTGCCCAATGTTTTCGTCATGGGCACCGTCTTCCACGAAACCAGTGCGCCCGTCCACGCCGTGCTGCTCTGGCTGCGCGGCCACCCCTGAGCCGTCTCCATTCCGTCGCTGTGCGTTTTACCTCTGAAAACGAAACCACTGAACGGTGGAACCCGATGTCCTCATCGGGTTTTGAGCCGTACGCTCTCAGCCCAGCCCGTTGGGGACAACGGGCTCCACCTCGGACTGAATCGTTGCGGCTGAGCGAAGCGATCGCACCGGCCCGGTTGTTTTTACGCCATTTTTCTGCCGACCATCCGCGCTTGTGCTCGCGCTGCGGGCGGCGGGTCTCATGCTCTCCCGGGCTCGCGCCGCCTAATTTGCCATGCCCGCCTCCACCCCGACCATCACCCTCGTCATCCCGGTCTTCAACGAAGAGGCCGTGTTGCCCGAGCTCTTCGCGCGGCTCGGTGCACTGTTCGATGGTGGCCAGGGCTGCGTCTGGCGCGCCCTCCTCGTCGACGACGGCAGCCGGGACCGCTCCGCGGCGCTGATCCGGGCCCAGGCGGTGCGCGACCCCCGCTTCGCGCTCATCGAACTCTCGCGCAATTTCGGATTTCAAAGCGCGCTCTCCGCGGGGCTTGCCCACGCCGCGACCGCCGACGCCGTCGTGACGATGGACGCCGACCTGCAGGATCCGCCCGAGGTGATTCCGCAGCTCGTGGCGGCGTGGCGCGCCGGCGCGGAGATCGTGCGGGCGACCCGGCGGACCCGCCGCGAACGCGGCCTGCGCCGCCTCGGCTTCGACCTTTTCCACCGCGTTTTCGGCAGTCTCTCCGATTACCCCATCGAGGCCAACACCGGCACGTTTGGCCTGCTCGGGCGCGCCGCGGTCGAGGCCTTCAACGCCCTGCCGGAGCGCCACCGCTTCTTCCCCGGGCTCCGCGCCTGGATCGGCTTCCCGACGGCCGACGTGCTCTACGACCGCCAGGAGCGCGCCGCCGGGGTGCCGCAACAAACCTTCCGCCGGCTCGTGCGCTACGGCCTCGACGGCGTGTTCAGTTTCTCGCACCTGCCGCTGCGCCTGCTGACGTATGCCGGATTGTTCGTCGCCTTCATGGGCTTCGCAGGGGGGCTGTTCTTCGTGCTGTGGCGCCTGCTCGGTTTTGAGAATTCGCAGCAGGGCTTCACCACCCTGGTCACGCTCGTGCTCTTTCTCGGCGGGGTGCAGCTCATCGGCATCGGCGTGCTGGGCGAATACCTGGGCCGCGTCTACGACGAGGTGAAACGCCGGCCCAACTTCATCCTAAAAAACCCGCCGCGCGCCTCCGGAGCGCCGGGCCCCGCCACCACGCGTGACTGAACCGCGCCCCGGGATCCGCCCGGCGTGGTTCGCCACGCTGGTCACGGCGGCCGCTGCGGCCGCCCTGTTCGTCGCGGCCGCGATGATCATGTTCAGCGCGTTCATGTTTTACGACGACGAGGGCTACGTGCTCCTCTCGCTGCGCAACTTCGCGGATCATGGCGGGCTCTATCGCGACATCTACACGCAATACGGCCCCTTCCCGTTCGTCTTCCATTACGTGCTGCAACTGCTCGGCATGCCCCTTTCGCATACGGCCGGGCGGCTGATCACGCTCGGCGCATGGAGCGGCGCCGCCCTCCTCGCCGCGGCGCTCGCGGGCCAGGTCACACGCAGCCTCGTCGCGCGGCTCGCGGTGCTCGCGGCGGTCTTCGCCTATCTCTGGGTGATGGCCAGCGAACCGACTCACCCCGGTGGTTTGATCGTGCTGCTGACCACGGCAGTGGCCGTCCTCGGTCATCACTGGCTCGCCCGGGAACGGCTCCGCGCGTGGGCGCTCCTCGTGGGCGGGGTGACCGCGGCGCTGTTACTGACCAAAATTAACATCGGCGTGTTTGTGGCGTTCTCCGCCTGCGCTTGGTTGTTGCTCCATCATCGCAACCCCACGGTGCACCGCTGGGCCCCGGCCGCCCTCATGATCTGCAGCGCCTTGCTCCCCCTCGCGCTCATGCACCCGCTGCTGGGCGTCGCGTGGGTGCAGAGTTTCGCGCTCGTCTGGGCTTGTGCGGGAATCGCCGTGATCCGCGCAACCTCGCTCAACTCGTCCGCGCGCGCGGACTGGCGGACGCTGGGCTGGGGACTGTTGGGCGCCGGCGGCGTGGGCGCAGTAGTGCTCGGTGTGACCTTGGCGCGCGGCAGCAGCCTCGCCGACGTGTGGGGTGGCGTCGTCCTTGCGCCGATGCGCCAGCCGCTCACGTTCAGCATCCGCTATCTCTGGGCACCCGGGATCCGCGTCGTCGCGCTGGCCTCACTCGCGCTCTGCGTCCTCGCCGCCGCGCTGCGCCGCCGCCATCCGGCCGTGGTCGAAAACAGCGTCGCGGTGGCCCGTCTCGCCGCCGCTGGAGCGCTCGCGATCAATCTCAGTCGCTTCCCCGGCATCAGCGCCGACTACCTTGTGTTCGGATTCGCGCTGCCCTGCCTGTGGCTCTTCGCGTGGCCGCTCACCGGTGAGCAGTCGATCGTGAGCCAGGCGCGGGCCTGGCTCGTCCTTGTGCTGCTCGGCCAATGCCTGCACATCTTTCCGGTCGCCGGCAGCCAAATCGCCTGGGGCACGCTGCTCACCATTCCGCTCGCGGCCGTCGGCGGGTGGGACGCCGCCCGTTGGCTGGCCCGCCGTCACGCGGAGACCCTGGCCGCCCAGCACTGGCGCGCCGCCGCCTTTGCCGGCGGGTTTATCATGGCGGTGTTTGCCGCGTCCACCGGTTGGAAATTCGCACAGGTCGGCGACCGCTACCGCGAGGGTCAGCATCTCCATCTCCCGGGCGCCGAGTGGCTGCGTTTGCCGGACGCCTCCACCGCGTTGTTCCGGCTGCTCACCTACAACGCGATCGCGCACGCCGATCTCCTTTTTTCCGAACCGGGCATGTTCAGCTTCAACATCTGGAGCGGCCGGCCGACGCCGACCAACGCCAATACCACGCATTGGTTTTCCCTGCTGGGCCCCGAGCGCCAGCAGGCGATCATCCGCCAGCTCGAAACCCATCCCCGCGCGTGTGTCATCGTGCACCGCGAGCACGTGACCTACCTGGCGAAACGCGGGCTCGCCCCGGCCGGGGCGCTGCACGACTACATCGCGCGGGAGTTCGAGCCGGCCTTCACGTTTGACGATTTTGAATTCTGCGTGCGCCGCGGCCGGCGGATCGCACCGTTCATGGTCGGCGAATTGCTCACGCACTCGGGCGCGGCCGGACCCGCCCCGGCCGGCGAAAACACGCTGTTGAAATTTTCCGTCCTGCTCCCGCCCGTCCGCCCCGTGGCCCGCATCGAAATCACCGTCGCCCCGGGGCCCGCGCCGCCGCCCTTCGTCCTCGACGGCTCCAACACCCGCGTCGAGGTGTCGCCCGTGAACTCCCGCGGCGAGCCCGTCGCCGCCGCCCGCCCCGCGCCCTGGCCGCTCACCTTCACCCAGGCCAGCCTGCTCTCGGTGTACTACGATCGCGCACGCCAGCCCCGTCCCGCCCGCGGGGCCACGATCATCCTGCGCGATGCCGCCGGCGACGAGGTCGGCCTCGGCCGGTTGCAAGATTGACCGGAACGACGCCCCTTGAGGCGGCGCTTCACCAGGCTTCTTCTTCGTCTTCGTCGTCGGGTTCGCGGCGCTTCCTTTCATTCGGTGGCGAAAGCCGCTCGGTGATGAGATACATCAATTCACCCTCGATCGTCAGGTCGATGCTCCCTGCCGGATAATCGTCGATGCTTTCCTCCGAATCGTTGATCGCACCACTGGCCACAAGTGTCACCCAAATGGCGCGCTTGTCGCCCACGGACCACTGCGCCAGTCGCTGGCGGAGTGCTTCCTCGATGACCGCGACGAGCTGATGGTCGCAGTAGCCTTGCCTCGCGAAATCACGCTCCACCAGAGTGACGACATCGACGCTTTCGCCCGGGAGTACAACGCGCCCTGCGTCTTCAAGAACCTGCGCGATGGCAGCTTCGTAATCCATTTTGAAAGGACCGCCTGCTTTGCCAGGGGCCACTCCTTCCGCCACTCACCCGCGCCGCCGCGCGACCAGCACGAGGCTCACGCCAAACGGAAACGGCACGCGCCACCGCGCCATCCCGACAAACACACCGCGCAGCAGCGCATTGAGCCAGCGCGGAGGCATGGCGTCCTCCGTGCGCGCCGTCGCGCCGGGCGCCGCACCCGGCGTCGTCCCCGGCGGCCCCCCGCCCTTGCGCCAGGCCCGCCATTTGCGCACGACCCACACCGCGGGATAGACGAGCACATTGGTGTAGTTCACATGCACGATTTCCCACGCAGCGTCGGGGAACAGCGCCCGCAATTGCCCGCGATCGTAGCGCCGGAAGTGGTGCAGCGCCACATCCCAGTCGCTCCAAAGCGCCATGCCCGCCGGCACCGTCACCACGGCGAGCCCGCCCGGCTTGAGCAACCGATGAAAACCGCGCACCACGGCCACATCGTCCGCCACGTGCTCGAGCACATCGAGCGCCGTCACATGGTCGAGCGACGCGTCCGGCAGCGGCACGCGGTCGCCCGCCAGACTGAGAATCTGCTCCGGCTGGAAACGGGTCCGCAGCAGGCGCAGCGCCTCTTCGTGATCGTCGAGCACGAAGACGCGACACACCGCTGACATTTCCTCGGCGAAGAGTCCGGTGCCCGCCCCGCAGTCGAGCAGGGTTTGCCCCGGGCCGGGCGGCCCCGCGAAATTCAACCAGTGCCGCACCACGTCGCGTTTGCCCGCATAATACCAGTGTTCGCGTTCAACGCGCGCGAGATTGTCGTATTCGGCGGCATCCATGTTGGCTGGTTCGGGCTTGTGGCAGCGTCGGCGACACGTGAAATTGTGTCCATGGCTTTTTCCGTCCGCGTCCCGGCTTTTTCGCGCGGCTGGCGGGACGTCGCCACGACCGCGCTCGCCGCCGCCCTGCTCGCCGTCTTCTGGTGGTCCGCCGTCACGGCGTCGCTGGAGAAAAGCCAGACCTCGGATGAAATGCCGCACCTCGGCGCCGGCTACATCTACGATCGTTATGGCGATTTCCGGATGCAGCCGGAAAACGGCAACCTGCCGCAGCGCCTGTTCGGGTTGGCCCCGCTTGCCGGGGGCGCCCGGTTCCCGCTGGACGCCGAGCTGTGGCGCGTCTCGAACTACTGGCCGCTGTGCTGGGATTTCTTGTACGGTGAAAACAATCTCACCGACTGGATCCTGCTCGGCGCCCGCGGTCTCAACGCCCTGTTCGGCGTGGCGCTCGGCGGATTGATGTTCGGGCTGGCGCGCGCGTGGCACGGCCGCACCGGCGGGCTCCTCGCGCTCGGTTTCTTCGCGTTCTCGCCCAATTTTCTTGCGCACAGCGCCCTCGCGACCTCGGACCTGGCGTCGACCTTCACGCTCACGCTGGCGCCCTGGCTGTTCTGGCGCCATCTGCAGCGCCGCGATCTGGCCTCCGGCGCGCTCGCCGGCCTCGCCAGCGGGCTGGCCCTCGTGGCGAAGCACAACGGCGTGTTGCTCGCCCCGATTTACGCCGCGCTCGTGCTGATCGAGGCGGGGCTGGCGCGGTCCTCCGGGGCCGCCGGCCGCCCGGCGGCTTTCGCACCCCGCGCGGCGGGCAACCTCGGCCTGGCGATCGCGCAGGCGCTGGCGGCGGCGGGCACGATCTGGGCCTTCTACAATTTCCGTTTCGGCCCGCGCGGGCCGGGGGCGCCGGAGTTTGCGCAATTCGGCTGGGACTGGCCCAACGTGCTGGCCATGCTGGGCGGCAAACGACCGATCATCGAACTCGCGCTCCACCTGCGGCTGCTGCCGGAAGCGTGGCTTTACGGACTGGCCAACGTCCTCGCCGGCGCCTCCGGCCGCCCCGCCTTCTTCGCCGGCGAACACAGCCTCCACGGCTGGTGGCAGTTTTTCCCCGCCCTGTTCCTCGTCAAGACCACGCTCCCTCTGCTGGCCGCCTTCGCCTTCGGTGCCACGCTCGCCGCCCGACGCTGCCAGCAAGCCGGGACGGCGGCGCGCCTCCGTTGGGTCGCCCGCTATGCACCGCTGGCCGTCGGCGCCCTCCTCGTGGGACTGACCGCGTTGACGAGCCATCTCAACCTTGGCGACCGCCACATCCTCGCCGTGTATCCAGTTTTCCTGGTCGCCCTCGGCGCGCTGGGCCGGCCGCGGTGGACCGCGTGGATCGCGGCGACGCTGCTCGCCGGCCACGTCTGGGCCTCCCTGGCCATCCGCCCGCACTACCTCGCGGCGTTCAACACCCTGGCCGGCGGCCCGGGCCGCGCCCACCGCCTGGTCGCCGACAGCGCGCTCGACTGGGGCCAGGATCTGCCCGCCCTGCAAACCTGGCTCGCGCAACATCGCGTTTCCGGCGAGCCCTTCTACCTCGGATATTTTGGCAGCGCCTGGCCGCCTCACTATGGTGTCCGCCCCACGGCGTTTCTCACCACCGCGACCTTCCCCGTGCGCCCGCCGCCCACCCGCCACGCCTTGCAGCCCGGCCTGTACGCCGTGAGCGCCACCACCCTGGTCGAAACGTATGCGCGGTTTCGCGGCCCCTGGACGCCGCTGCACGAGCAGAATTACCGCGCCCTGCGCGCCCGCTTCGCCGTCCCACCCGCGACCGCGCCCGACGGCGACAGCGACCGCGCCGACTACGCCCACTACGACGAACTGCGGCTGGCCCGCCTCTGCAAATATCTCCAGCGCCGGACGCCCGAGGCGCTGGCCGGCTATTCGATCCTGATCTTCCGCCTCTCCGCCACCGATCTCCACGCGGCCCTCGACGAGCCCGTCGGCGCCACGCACCGGCTGCGTTTGCCGTAGCTCCCCGCCCGATTTACGCCTTCGTTACGAAAGCGCCCGGTTTCCCGACCCGCCTGCGTAATGTTCGCGCTCGACTCCCTTCCACCGCCACCGTGAGGCTGGGCCCCGGATGAACCCGACTTCCTCGACCATACGCGTCGGCGTGATTGGCTTCGGCCAATGGGGGCCCAACCACGTCCGCAATTTTCGCGGGATTGACGGGTGCGACATGGCCCGCGTCTGCGACACCTCCCCCGCCCGGCTCGCCCTCGCCCGCAAGCAGTTTCGCGATCTCGACCTGACGACCGATCCCGCCGCGGTCACGCAGGCGCCGGACGTCGAGGCCATCGTCATCGCCACCCCGGTGCATACCCACTTCGCCCTCGTCCGGCAGGCACTCGAGGCCGGCAAGGATGTCCTCTGCGAAAAACCCCTCGCCGCCACCGTCGACGAATGCCGCGCCCTCTGCGACCTCGCCGCCGCCCGCGGCCGTCTGCTCATGGTCGGCCACGTGTTCCTCTACAACCCGAGTGTGCAGCATCTGAAGATCGATCTCGATCGCGACGAACTCGGCCGCGTCTACTATATGGACGCCACGCGCACCAACCTCGGCCCGGTGCGGCGCGACGTCGGGGCCATCCACGATCTCGCCAGCCACGACATCTCGATTTTCAATTTCCTGCTCGGCGCAACGCCGGTGGAAGTCTCGGCCACGGGCGGATTCTTCCTGCAGGAAAAAATCGAGGACATCGGTTTCATGACGCTGCACTATCCCCGGGGCGTCATCTGCCACGTGCACACCTCGTGGCTGAATCCGCGCAAGGTCCGGCATCTGACCATCGTGGGCGACCACAAGATGGCGGTGTGGGACGATATGAACAACCTCGAGCCGATCCGCTACTACGACAAGGGCGTCACGGCGGATCACTACTCCACGTTCGGTGAGTTCCAGATGATTCTGCGCGACGGCGCCATCACGATTCCGAAGGTGCGGATGTTCGAGCCCCTCCTGCGCCAGGACGAAGAATTCGTGGACTGCATCCGCAGCCGCCGTCCACCGCTGGCCAGCGGCGAGTTTGGACTCAAGGTCGTGCGCGTGATCGAGGCGGCGATGGAATCGGTGCGCCAGCGTGGCCACCCCGTCGCCGTGCCGGGGGCATGAGTACGGCCGGCGCATTTCCCCTCACCGTCGTCGTTCCCGCCTACAACGAGGAGGCGCTGCTCGCGGAAACCGTGCGGGGCCTCCGCGCGGCGCTCACCGCGCTGCAGCTCCGCGCTGAAATTGTAATCGTCAATGACGGCAGCGGCGATCGCACCGGCGCAATCGCCGATGAACTCGCCGCCGGGGATCCGGCGATGGTCGTCTGCCATCAGGCCAACCAGGGCCTCGGCGGCGCGTTGCGCACGGGGATCGGCGTTGCCCGGGGCGACTATGTGCTGACCTGGCCCGCCGACATGCCGGTCGCACCCGACGACCTCGCGCCCTTCGCCGCCAGCCTCGGCCGCGCCGATGTGCTCGTGGGCGTGCGTTCGCGACGCGCCGGCTACAATCCGCTCATGCGGTTCAACTCCTGGCTGTATCCACAAATCGTGGCGGCCCTCTTCGGACTGCGGTTGCGCGATGTGAATTGGATTCACCTCTATCGCACCGCGCTCCTCCGCCAGGCGCACCTCACCCAGCGCGGCATCCCGATGCTGGTCGAGGCCCTGGTGCGGCTGCGCGATCTCGGGGCGACACTGCACGAGGTCCCGTCCGAAATGAAACCGCGCACCGCCGGCACCGCCTCGGCCTCGCGCTGGCGCGTGATGTGGCGGACACTGCGCGGACTCCTGCAATTCTGGTGGCAGTGGCGCCGCGATCGCAACGTCCGCCCCCGGCGGAACACTCCGCGCCCCTAACCCGGAAATTTCACGGTTATGAAAAAATCTTTCAGAGAAATTTCCATCCGCCCTGCGGGCAGAGCGGCTACGTCGCGGTTAGCCCCGACGAAGCCGGCCCGACCGGGCGAGGATTTCACACCTCTGAGTGGGAAAGCTCCGGGCTAAACACCATGCCCGCCTCAATTTCTTGTCACCTATTGGGTGACAAGACCGACGGGCCACTCCGCCGCCAGAGAATCAATCCCGTCGCGTGAGGTTCGTCCGCCCATGATCACCCTTCCCCTTGATGTCACCGCGTCAACGCCATCGCCGGCCGTCGATGTGGGCGCGCTCCGCGCCCGCCGGCTGGAGGGATCGATGGCAACGCTGGTGCCCTACGCTCCTGAATACGGGGAGGCATTGCGCACGCTGCGCAATCTGCCCGAGAACCAGTTCAACCTCGCCCAGGGCGACGCGATTTCTCCTGAACAACAGCACGCCTGGTCCGGCGCCTATTTCAGCCGCACCAATGATCTCTGCTGGGTGGTCCTTGCGGCGGGAGACGAATTCGCCGGAGCCACCCGCCTCTACGACATCGATGGTGCCGCGGGCGTGGCCGAAAAGGGCGGGCTCGTGCTGCGCGGGGAGCTGGCGCGCGGCGCGCCCCTCGCACTTGAGATCGAGCTGATGCTGCTGCACGTCGCGTTTGCCTGGCTCGGCCTGCACCAGGTCATCACCCAGGTCCGGCCGGAAAACACGAAGATGATTTCGATCAACTCCCGCCTGGGTTTCCGGCCGGCGGGAACGACGATGCTCCGCGGTGTCCCCTACCGGCGTTTCGCGCTCCGCTCCGGCGGGTTTGACCCCACTCCCCTCCTCGCCATCCTTCGCCATTGGAAAAACCGCCATGCCCTCTGATTCCCTGCACGAAGTCTTCGCCCTCGCCCTCGGCCTCCCGCCGGCCGCCATCACAGAACAACTCACGTACCGGGCCGTGCCCGAGTGGGACTCGATCTCGCACATGGCTCTCGTCGCCGCACTCGAGGAGCGGTACCGGATTCGGCTCGCGACAGAGGACGTGCTCGCTCTCAACAGCGTCGCCCGCGCGCGGGAGCTTCTCGCCAAGTATCAGATCCAGACGTGAGCCTCCCCGACCCAGTCGCGCGCATGGACCTTTCGGAGGGTGATCGGCCTTTCGCACGCTCGAGCGAAGCCTGCGGCGATCCGGAAATCCCCCCTTTTTGGCAACTCGATCAGCCGTCCGATGCCACCGCCGTCATCGACGCCCGCTCCGGACAGGCCGTGAGCTATGGCGCCCTGCGCGCCCTCGCCGACGGATGCGCGCAAAAATGGAAACTGCCGCGGCGCACCCTCGTGTTCGTTTTCGCGCAAAACGATCTCGACTCACTCGCCGCCTACCTCGCCGGCCTGCGCGCCGGGCATCCCGTCGCCCTGCTGTCCGCCACCGCCCCGACGGACTCCCTGCTCGCGGCGTACGCCCCGGAACGCGTGGTCGGCACCGGACCCTTCGCCGGTTATACGGCAATCGCCGATCGCCTCTGGCGGCGCGATGAGCCCCGGGAAACCCCCGCGCCACACGCGGGCCTGGCCCTGCTGCTCTCCACGAGCGGATCAACCGGCAGTCCCAAAATGGTCCGGCTCTCCGGCGTCAATTTGCAGGCCAACGCCACCGCCATCGGCTCCTACCTCGGCCTCGCCGCCACGGAACGGGCGCCGACCACGCTGCCGCTTTCTTATTCGTTCGGCCTGTCGGTCGTGAACAGTCACCTCGCCGTGGGCGCCACCGTGGTGCTCGGCGAGTTTCCCGTGGTTCAGCAGGACACCTGGCTGCAGCTGGCCCGTCACGGCGCCACTTCGTTCGCCGGGGTGCCGCTGCTTTATCAGATCCTTCGCCGGATGCGGTATGACCCGCGCACGGCTCCGGGGGTGCGCACCTACACCCAGGCGGGCGGCCGGCTGGATGCGGAAACCAAGCTCTGGTTTCTCGACCAGGCGGAGGCCGCCGGCGCCCGCTTCTTCGCGATGTACGGCCAGACGGAGGCCACCGCGCGCATCAGCTTTGTTCCGCCCGCCCAGCTCCGCGCGAAGATCGACTCGATCGGCCGGCCGATTCCCGGCGGCGAACTGTCCGTCGATCCGGCGGGCGGCGAACTCGTGTTCCGCGGCCCCGGCGTCATGCTCGGTTACGCCGAGTCGCCGGCCGATCTTTCCCTGGGCGACGTGCAGCGTGGCGTGCTTCGCACGGGCGACCTGGGTCACGTCGATGCCAACGGCTTCTTCTACGTCACCGGCCGGCTGAAACGCTTCCTCAAGCTTGCCGGCTTGCGCGTGAGTCTCGACGAACTCGAACGCCGGCTCGAAATCGCGTTCGCCTGCCCGGTCGCCTGCGGGGGACAGGACGAGGCCCTGCGGGTCCAGTTGGAGGCCGCGGTGCCGGGCGCACAGGTATTCGCCCTGCTGCGGGAAAAATTTGGGATCGCGCCGTCACTCGCGACGGTCCACCCCAACGCCCGGATCGCCCGTCTGCCCACCGGCAAGATCGACTACGCCGCCCTCGCCCATGGTTGAGTCCGATCATTTTTTTCCCCCCGCCGGGGCGTATTCCGTGGCCACGCCGGAAAAGCGGGTGCGCCTGCTGGCGGCGCTCAACGAACTCACCGCCCGTCACGTCGCGGCGGGTGCGGCGTATCGCCAGATTCTCGCCGCGATGGGTTGGAACGACTCGCCTGCGCCCGACCTCGCCCGCGTGCCCTTCCTGCCTGCGCAACTTTTCAAGCGCACCCGGCTTGCCAGCGTCCCGGATTCCGCCGTCATACGCACCCTCCGCTCCAGCGGCACGAGCGGCCAGGCCCCCTCGCAGATCATCCTCGACCGCGCCACCGCCGACCTGCAGGCCCGGGCGCTCGGGCACCTCATGCGGGAATTTCTCGGGCCGCAGCGCTGGCCGATGGTGATCGTGGACGAACCCGTGCGTGACGCCACCGGCGGATTCAACGCCCGCGCCGCCGGCCAGCTCGGTTTCCTGCCGCTCGGCCGCGATCACTTTCATCTCCTCCGGCCCGATGGCGAGGCTGACGTCGACGGACTCCGCAGCTGGCTGGCGGCTCACCGGACGGAACGCGTGCTCTTCTTTGGCCTGACCGCACCGGTTTGGGAACAGGTCTTGGCCGGACCCGTCCGGGCCGCCGGCCTCCGTTGCGATCAACCCGGTCTCCTCGTCCACGGTGGCGGCTGGAAAAAACTCGCCGCCCGCGCAGTGGCACCCGCCGATTTCAAGGCCGCCGCCCTCGCCGTCAACCTCACGACCACCCGCGACTACTACGGCATGGTCGAGCAGACCGGTTCGATTCACATCGAGGACGACGACGGCCCCCTGCTCACCCCGCTCACGGGCGACGTCATCGTCCGCCACCCGCGCACGCTGGAGCCGTTGCCCGACGGCGAAATTGGTCTGCTCCAGGTCTTCAGTGTGCTGCCCCTCAGTTATCCCGGACACAGCGTGCTCACGGAGGATCTTGGGCGCATTGTCGGGGTCGACGACAGTCCCGCCGGCCGCCGCGGTACGCGTTTCCAAGTCCTCGGTCGATTGCCGGCCTCGGAGCTGCGCGGCTGCAGCGACACCGGCGCTCCGCTCGCATGAACCTCCTCCTGCCCGACGCGATCCCCGCCGATGAGTCCTTCTGGACGGAAGTGTGGCCGCGATTCCTCCAGCGCGCGCCGCTGCCGCCGTTCGCCGACGAATCGCTGGTGTTCCTCGACGCCTTCTCCAAGAAAATCCTGCTCGATCCCGCGCTGCGGCGCGAGGGAGCCTTCGCGGCCCTGGCCCATTGGGCCCGCCGGGCCCACCTCGAGGAATACCGCTGCCACGGCGCCGCCACCGCGCGCGGCCTCGTGCTGCACCTCGCGCCGGCCAACGTCGACACCCTCTTCGCGTATTCGTGGTTCACCGCCCTGCTGTGCGGAAATCTCAACGTGGTCCGCGTTTCCCGCCGCAGCCTCGCCACCATCGCCCCTTTGCTCGCAACCCTCCGCACGCTCCTCGCCGAACCGCGTTTCGCCGCGGTGCGCGAGCGCACGCTGCTGGTGACGTACGAACACGACGACACGCTGACCGCGCGTTTCTCCGGCGCGGCCCACGCCCGCTTGATCTGGGGCGGCGACGAAACGATCCGGACGATCCGCGCGCTGCCTCTGCCGGCCACGGCCATCGAGATCGCGTTCGCCGATCGGTTCTCGCTGGCCGCATTTTGCGCCGCGCACGTCGCGGCCTTGGACTCGCCCGCCCTGACGCGGCTCGCCGAGGCGCTTTTCAACGATGCGTTTCAATTCGGCCAGAAGGCCTGCGCCTCTCCCCGGGCCGTGGTGTTCACTGGTGAACCGGACGTCTGCCGACGTGCGTCGGCTCGTTTCTGGCCGGTCCTCACCGATGTCGTGCGCCAGCGCGCCGCCGGGTTTGGCGAGGCCGATGGCATCGCCCGGCTCGCCAGCGCCATGGCGATCGCCGCGCTGGTTCCCGGATCCCGGTTCACCTCGCGACCTGCGGATGGCGCCCCGCCACTCGTGTTGCTCCTGCCGGAGTGGATTCCCGCGGTGCGCGCCTTGCACGACGGCGCCGGACTGTTCGTGGAATTTGCCTTGCCGCAGCTCGAGCCGCTGGCCCCGCTGCTCACCCCGCGAGACCAGACGCTGGTCGCCGCCGGTTATTCTCACGGGGAAATTTCCGCCTTCCGCGCGGCCCTGCCTTCCCGCGCGGTTGATCGCATCGTGGCACCGGGCACTGCCCTCGATTTCGATCCCGTCGCCTGGGATGGTCACAATCTTCTCCGCCAGCTGACGCGCGAAATTTCACTCCCAAGTTTATGAGCACCCTGCGCATTCCCTTTCAGGATCTTCCGCTGCAGACCCGTACCCTGCGCCCGGAACTCGATCCGGCGATCGATGCCGTGCTCCAACACGGGCAGTTCATCCTCGGGCCGGAAGTGGCGGCGTTCGAGCAGGCGTGGGCGGCGTTCTGCGGCGCACCACACACCATCGGCGTCGGCTCCGGCACCGACGCGTTGCAACTCATCTTGCGCGCGCTCGGGATTGGTCTGGGCGACGAGGTCATCACCGTCGCGAACAGTTTCATCGCGACCGCCGAGGCCATCTCGTACACCGGCGCCCGGCCGGTCCTCGTCGACTGCGAACTCGACACGTATCTGATCGATCCCGGCGCGGTCGCCGCGGCCATCACCCCGCGCACGCGCGCGATCATCCCCGTGCACCTCTATGGCCAGCCGGCGAACATGGACGCCTTGCGCCCGCTCGCGCAGCGGCACGGGCTCGCCCTGATCGAGGACGCCGCGCAGGCCCACGGCGCCACCCTCGCCGACGGCCGGCCCTGCGGCACGCTCGGGATCGCCGCGGGTTTCAGTTTCTATCCGGGACAAAATCTCGGCGCCTTCGGGGACGGCGGTGCGGTGACGACCGATGACGACCCGCTCGCCCGGCAGCTCCGCCTGCTGCGCAACTGGGGCTCGGTCGTGAAGTACCACCACGAGGTGAAGGGCTACAATTCGCGGCTCGACACGCTTCAGGCCGCCATCCTCGGCGTGAAGCTGCGCCATCTCGCCACCTGGAACGTCTGCCGCCACCGGGCCGCCGAATGGTACCGCGAGGAACTGGCCGGCTGCGCCGGCCTCGTGTTGCCGGGCACCGCCCCATGGACCGGACGACACGTGTACCATCTTTTCGTTGTGCGTCTGCTGGAACACAATCGCGAGACGGTGATGCGCGCGCTGGCGGCCAGCGGCGTGCAGGCCATCGTGCATTATCCCGTGCCAATTCACCTCCAGCCGGCTTATGCCGATCTCGGCCTTCGGCCCGGAGCGTTTCCGTGCTCCGAGCAGGCGGCCAGGTCCATCGTGTCCCTGCCGATGTATCCGGAAATTACGCGCACGCAGGTGGCCGAGGTCGCGCGGGCGTTGCGCGCCGCATTGCATGCGACCACCCGCTGAGCCGCGTCCTTCCGCCCTGGCCGATTCGCACCTCGCCCGGGGACTCGTCCTCGGTCTGGCCGCCGCCTCCGCCGCAATCTGGCTTTGGAGCCACACCTGCATGTTCCCCGCGATGGTGTGGAACGATATTCGCGTCGCCGCCGCGGTCGCTCTCGCCCAGGGCTGGTCGGTCTATCCGACCGCTGACCAGGGCGTCATCAACACGTGGACCTACGGCCCGCTCCCGTTGTTGTACCTCTGGCCGGCCGCCTGGGCTGCCACGGCACCGGGCGCGCTGCAAATCGCGTCGGCGCTCAACCTCGCGCTCATTCTGGCGCCTCTCGCCCTGGTCTGTTTCGCCTGGCCGGCGACCGCCGACTCACGCGTTCCCGCGCTCGCGCGCCCCACGGCATTCATCATCTGTGTGGTGGCCTGGCCGGAGGAATTCTACGCGATCTACTACGCCGACAGCCTCGCCCTCGCCTGCGGCCTGCTGGGCAATCTCCTGCTCCTGCGGGCGCGCACCCCGTCGTCCCTCTGGCTGGCCGCCCTCGTCGCCACGGCGGCGGTCGCCTGCAAACAGACCGCGCTCGGCATCCCGCTCGCGCAGGTGATCTGGCTCGGCCTCACCGCGGGCTGGGGCTCCGCCGGACGGCACGCGGGGCGTTGCGTGGTGGCGGGGGCCGTCATCGCCGCGCTCGCCGTGGCGTTCTTGGACGGCGCCGGCCTGTGGTTCGTGCTCGTCGATCTCCCGGCCAACTTCCGCTGGTTTCCGGAGCCGCTGAAACGAGTGGGGGGCGTAGCGCCGGAACTGGCCCTCTATCTCGGCTTGCCGGCGCTCGTCATGGCCTGGCAATGGCGCGCTTTTCGCTCCCGTCCGGCGCTCCTGCTGCCGGCGCTCGCCTGGGCGTGCACCATCCCGCTCGGCGTGCTGGCCCTGCTGAAACTCGGTGGCCGCACGAATTCCCTCTACAGTTTTCCGCTGTGGTTGCCCGCGGTCGTCACCGTACTGCTCACGGCGATACCGGCGGCCGGCCTCCGCCGCTGGCTCCCGCTGGCGGCGGCCCTGGTCGCGGCCGTGCTCGCCTGCCGGCGGGTGATCGAGGCCCCGCGCCTCCCGCTGCGGCCGCAGCTTGCCGCCTATCGCGAGGCCGAGCGGTTCGCCACCCAGCTGCGCGGGCGGGTCTGGTTTCCGTTTCACCCGCTCATCACGCTTTATGGCGAGCAGCGTTATTATCACGACGAAGACGGTCTCTTCGTGCGGCAGACCACCCGTTGGAAAATCTCCCCGGCGCAAGCCGCGGCGCACCTGCCTCCCGCGATGCAGCTGATTGCGTTGCGCAACGGCTGGAGCGACTGGGGCGTCGCCCGCGGCATGTTGCCGCCCAACGCGCGCAGCACCGCCGTCGGTGACTGGACGCTCTGGCACGGCGCCGCCGACAACCCCCCGTCGCGATGAGTCCCGCGACCGGCGGGAAGAGCACCCTCAACGTCGTGGCACTGCTGCTGGCCGGCGGCGCGCTGGCCGTCTGGTTTTGGAACGGGTTCTGTGTCTTCCCGTCCGTCATTTGGAACGACGTCCGCCTCGCCCCCTCCATCGCGTGGGCGCAGGGCTGGCCGGTGTTCGCGACCGGCGCCCATGGGACCATCAACACCTGGACCTACGGGCCGCTGCCGCTGTTTTATTTCTGGCCGGCCTCGCTGGCCTCGACGGCCGCCGGCGCCCTGAACATCGCCGCCGGTCTCAATCTCGCGCTGACCGTCGTTCCTCTCGCGCTGGTGTGTTTTGGCTGGCCCGCCGGCGGCCGCGCGGGCGGCCTGGGCCCGGCCCGCACCGCGGCCTTTCTGCTGTGCCTGGCGGTCTGGCCACAGCGCCACTACGAAGTTATTTTTTCCGACAACCTGGCGCTTGCGTGCGGACTGGTCGGCGGCCTCCTGCTGGTGCGCGCCCGCAGTCCGTCGGGCTACTGGCTCGCCGCCCTCGCGGCGTGTGCCGCGGTCGGCAGCAAGCAGATCGCCGTGGGCATTCCGCTCGCGCAAATTCTGTGGGTGGGCCTGACCGCCGGATGGCGCGCGGGGGGATGGCACGCCCTGCGGTGCGTGGTTGTCGGCGGGGTGTTGCTGGGATTGGCCGTGGCGGTTTTCGGCGGGGCGGGTCTTTGGTACACGTTGATCGAGCTGCCCGCGGGCCGTCCTTGGGAGGTGTCCCTTGACCGACTGATCCCGATGGCGTCGGAATTCGCGTGGCAAATCGTCGGGCCGCTGGTGGCCATGGCCGTGGCCCGGCGGGCGTTTGTCCGCCCCGCGCTGCTCCTGCCCGCCCTGGCCTGGGCCTGTTCCCTGCCCTTCGGCGTCATGGCGCTGCTCAAGACCGGCGGCTGGCTGAACTCATTGCATTGCCTCGCCCTCTGGCTGCCACCGATCGTGACCAGCCTGCTCACCACCCGATTTACCGCCCGCGTCGATCGCTGGGTCTGCCTGGGGCCGGCTCTCGCCGTCGCCCTGATCGTCGGCGACCGGGTGCTCCAGGCCCCGCGATTGTTCATGCGGCCGGCGGTCGCAAGTTACGACGAGGCGGAGCAATTCGCCGCGCAATTCCGCGGCCGCATCTGGTTTCCGTTCCACCCACTTGTGACCCTGTATGGTGAAAAACGATACTATCACGACGAAGATGGCCTGTACGTCCGCCAGTTGTCCCGCCAGGCCGTTGGACCGGAGCAGGCCGCCGCGCATCTGCCGCCAACGCTCCGGGTGATCGCGCTGCACAACCGCTGGAGCGACTGGGGCATCGCGCGGAGCCTGCTGCCCCCAAACCCGCCCCGCACCGTGATCGGTTACTGGACCCTCTGGCACGTCGTTGCCGAAACTCCCCCTCGCCGATGAGAGTTTTATCCAGCTGGAAAGCCGTTCTCGCCGTGACGGCCCTGCTCGCGCTGCACCTGGCCCTCGGCCTGTGGTCGGCGGCGCGGCAGAGCGTGACGGTCGACGAGATCTACCATCTCACCGGCGGCTACTGCTTCAACCGGCTCGGCGATTACCGCATCCACTCCGACAACGGCGTCCTGCCGCAGCGCCTGCACGCGCTGCCCGCGTTGCTCGCCGGCGCCAAGCCGCCACCGCTGGAAGGGAACGCGGCTTGGCGCGGCGCCGACGTCACCGTCGTGTGCTACCAGTTCTTCTATGAATGTGGTAACGACCACTGGCCGCTGCTCATGGCGGCCCGCGCGGTGAACGCCCTCTTCGGCGTCGGCGTCTGCCTGCTGGTCTTCGGCTGGGCGCGGCGCCTCGGCGGAGCGCTCGCCGGGTGGGTCGCCCTCGCGCTGGCCACCCTCTCGCCCACCCTCCTCGCGCACGCCCCGCTCGCGACCACGGATGTGGCCGCGGCCTTTTTCCTCACGGCCAGCGCGGGTGCGTTTTGGGCGCACCTGCGGGCGGGCACCTGGCCGGTCACGCTGGGAAGCGCCGTCGTGTTCGGACTCGCCTGCGTAACCAAATTTTCCGCCGTGCTCCTGGTCCCGATCTTTCTGGCCCTGGCGGGCGGGCACCTCGGGCTCGCTCCGGCGGGCGCGCGGCGGATCGGGCGCGTCGCCCTCGGGCTGGGCGCCCACGCGGTTGTCGCGTGGTTGATCATCTGGGCGTGTTTTGGTTTTCGCTACGCCGCCTTCGCGCCAGGCCTGCCGCCCGTGGAAAACTTCGCCGCGACCTGGAACTGGTTGCTCGACCGCGCCGGCTGGCAGGGCGGGGTATTGCGCCAGATGCGCGACCTCCACCTGCTGCCGGAGGCCTTCCTCTACGGCTACACCGGCACCTTTCTCGGCTCCCTCGAACGGGCCGCCTACCTCGCCGGTGAATTCAGCAACACGGGCTGGCGTTCCTTTTTTCCCCTCACCTTCCTCTGGAAATCCACGCCCGCCGAACTGGCCGGCGTCGCCCTCGGGATCGTGATTGCCGCCACGCGAATCCGCAAGTTGCGGCCGTGGCTCGTGCGTCTCTCGCCCTTGCTCGCGCTGGTGGCGGTGTACGGCGTGGTCGCGATCAAGAGCCACCTCAACATCGGTCATCGCCACCTGCTGCCGTTGTATCCGGCGCTCTTCATCGCCACCGGCGTGGCGGTCGCACAAGGGGCGACACACCGCTGGCGGATCACGCTGGCCGCGACATTCGCCGGACTCCAGGCCCTTGCGGCGTTCGCGGTTTTTCCGCATTTCCTCGCCTACTTCAACGTGCTCGCCGGCGGACCCGCGCACGGCTGGCAACTGCTCGTCGACAGCTCGCTCGACTGGGGGCAGGATCTCGCCGGGCTGAAGCGCTGGCTCGCCTCCCACCACCCCGGTCCCGCCGCCCCGCCCGTTTACCTCTCCTACTTCGGATCCGGCGAGCCCTCCTATTACGACCTGCCCGTGCGGCGGCTGCCATTCGTCAACGGCTTCAAACAGGCCGCCCCCTATGTCCGCCTCGAGGCCGGCGTCTACTGCGTAAGCGCGACCACCCTCGTGCAGGTCTACAGCCCGGTCCGCGGGCCTTGGACGCTCGAGTTTGAGCGGGAGTTCCAGCAACTGCGCAGCCTGGAACCCTGGTTTGCGGAGTATGCGACAAATCCGGCCCGCCGGGCGGAACTCGAACGCGAGGCACCCGCCGCTCAATGGCGGCGCTCGTGGGCGCGGCACGATCTGCTGCGCTTCGCCCGGCTCTGCCACTTCCTGCGCGTCCGACCACCCGACGCCCGGATCGGGCACTCGATCTTGATCTACCGCCTCAACGCCGCCGAAATCGCCGCAGCCACGGCCGGATCGTTCACCGAGTGGAGTTCCGTCGTCAAACGCAGCGTCGGGCCCGCGCCCCGCTGAGCGCCGCGCCCGCCACCCCACGAACGCATTGTTTTGGCCCGCCAAGTTGTCCATCGTAAGCCTCGTGGTCCGATCCGCCCATCGGCCGTCCGCGGCCTTCCTCACCACCCTCGCCCTCGCGGGGCTCCTCGCGCTGCACGCCGGACTCGCCCTGCGTTCGACGATGCAGCGGAGCCTGACCGTCGATGAAATCTTCCACGTCACGGGCGGGTATTTTTTCAACACGCTGGGCGACTACCGGATTCACCCCGAAAACGGCGTGCTGCCGCAGCGCCTGCACGGGCTGCCCGCGTGGATCTCGGGGGCCAAGCCACCCGCGCTCGCTGATAATCCGTACTGGCGGACTTCCGATCTCCACGTCATCAGCCACCAGTTTTTCTACGAGAGTGGCAACGATCACTGGCCGTTCCTGCTCGGGGCGCGCACGCTGAACCTCGGGTTCAGTCTCGGCCTCGGCCTGCTCGTCTTCGTCTGGGCGCGGCGGCTGGGCGGCAACCACGCCGGACTGGTCGCGCTCGGCCTGACGGTTCTCTCCCCGACGCTCCTGGCCCACGCTCCGCTCGCGACGACCGACGTCGCGGCCACGCTGCTCCTCACGGCGAGCGTCGGCGCATTCTGGACGCAGCTGCGAACGGGAAACCGGTGGTGGATGCTGCTCAGCGCCGTGGTCTTCGGGTTGACGTGCGTCTCCAAATTTTCCGCCGTGCTGCTGCTGCCGGTCTTCGTGCTCCTGGCGTTCCTGCACCTTGCCACCACGCCGCGGGCGGAACGCAGCATCGGCGCCGTCGCGCAGGGTCTGGCCCTGCACGGCGCCGCCGCGGTCTTCATCATCTGGGCGAGCTACGGCTTTCGCCACAGCGCCTTCGCCCCCGGCGCGCCTCCCGGTGACCATCTCATCGTCACGTGGGACTGGATGGCGGAACGCGCGGGCTGGCAGGGCGCCGTTGTCCGCTGGATCAACACACACCACCTGTTGCCCGAGCCCTTCCTCTTCGGCTACCTGCACACCTATGTTTCGTCGCTGTCCCGCGCCGCCTTTCTCGCGGGAGACTACAGCGTCACGGGCTGGCGCTCGTTCTTCCCGCTGGCGTTCTGGTGGAAGTCGACCCCGGTGGAACTCGCGGCGGTCGGCCTGTGCGTGATCACGGCGGCCTTGCGCTGGAACCGCCTCGGCGCCTGGGCGCTGCGGCTGGCGCCACTCCTCGTGCTCTGCGGCGTCTACGGCCTCGCCGCCGTCACCAGCCACCTGAACATCGGACACCGCCACCTGCTGCCGATCTATCCCGCCATCTTCATCGCGGCCGGCGTCGCCCTCGCCCGCTGGCGGGTCTCATCCCGCGCGCGTCTCGCCGTGGGCGCCGCCGCCGTCGGCCTGCAACTCACGACGGCCGCCGCGATTTTCCCCCACTACCTGGCCTATTTCAACCTCTTCGCCGGCGGCCCGGCCAACGGTCACCGTCTCCTCGTCGACAGTTCGCTCGACTGGGGCCAGGATCTGTCGCGCGTAAAACCGTGGCTCGACGCCCACAACCCCGGCCCCGACGCCCGGCCGGTTTTCCTCTTCTACTTCGGCTCCGCTCATCCCGGCTACTACCACATCCCGGCGCAACGGCTGCCCCTGGCCGACGGCCTGAAGGCCGCCGTGCCGTTCGTGCGGCTCGCCGGCGGGATCTACGTCGTCAGCGCCACCCATCTCGCCAACCCCTACAGCCCGTATCACGGGCCGTGGACCTCGTCTTTGGAAAATGAATACCAGGAGATCCGCGCCCTCGAGCCCGTCTTCGACGACTACCACCGGGACCCCGACCGGCGCGCGCAGCTGCAACGCGAGGCCCCGGCGGAGAAGTGGCGGCAGGGCTGGACCCGCTACGACGCGCTGCGCTTTGCGCGGCTCTCGCACTACCTGCGCGTCCGCGGCCCCGACGCCCACCTCGGCCATTCCATTTTGATCTATCAGCTCGACGCGCGGGAAGTCGCCGCGGCCACCGCCGGTTCGCTGGCCGACTGGCGCCGTCTGATCGAGCAGGCCGCCGCCCGGAAACCGTGATGCGCGCCGTCCGTCCAGGATCCCCCGGTTTTCTCGTCGCGCTCGCCGCGCTGATCGCCCTGGGCCATGCGCTCCTCGCCCTCACGGCGGCGGCGTCGAAGTCGATGACCGCCGATGAAATCGCGCACCTCACCGCGGGCCACGCCTACAACTCGCGCGGCGATTTCCGTCTGCAGCCCGAGAATGGCAATCTGCCGCAACGCTGGGCCGCCCTGCCGCTCACGCTGCTCGGCGCGCCCCTGCCGGCAATGGCTTCGCCCGCCTGGCCCCGGGCCGACGTCTGGAACTACGGTCATGAATTCTTTTATCGCGGGGCCCTCTCCGCCGATGCCGCGCTCTTCGTCGGACGGGCGATGATCGCCCTGTTCAGCGCCGCCACCGGGTTGCTGATTTTTCTCTGGTCGCGGGCGCTCTTCGGCTGGCGCGGCGCCTTCCTGTCTCTCGCGTTGTTTTTTTTCTGCCCGACTTTTCTCGCCCACGGGGCCCTCGCGACCTCCGACGTCGTGATGACTTTCTTCTTCCTCGCCGCGGTCGGCGCCTGGTGGCGCCACCTCGGGCAGCCGGGGCCGGCGGGGGCCGCCCTGAGCGCGATGGTGTTTGCGCTGGCCTGGGTGGCGAAGTTCTCCGCTGTCCTGCTCGTCCCGATGTTTGCCCTCTGCGCCGCCGGGTGGTTGGCCGGGCGCATTCCCCACGAGGGTTGGCGCCGGCCGGGGTTTCGCCTGCTGCGTTCGACCGCGCTTCATTTCGCGGCGGCCTGGGCGATCATCTGGCTGTTCTACGGTTTTCGTTTCAGTGCCTTCGCGCCCGATCTGACGGCGTCCGCCGGCTTTTATCGCGGCGACTGGAACTGGGTCGTCGATGACCTCGGTTGGATCAAACCCTTCATCGTCGCCTTGCGCGACGGGCACGCGTTGCCCGAGGCCTTTCTCTACGGCTTCACCTTTGTCGTGCAATTTGCCCGGGAGCGCGCGGCTTTTCTCAACGGCGAGTACGGCACGACCGGCTGGGTGCACTTCTTCCCGTTTGCGTTTCTCGTCAAGACCACCCTGCCCTGCCTGATCGTCTGCGCGGCCGGGGTGTCGGCCGCGTCGCTCCGTCTGCGCCACCTCGCGCGGCAGGGCCCCGCCGGCCCGGTGCTCGCGCGACTGCGACCCCTCACTCCACTCGCGGCTCTTTTCGCGGTCTATTGGGCCACCTCGCTGCTGTCGCACCTCAACATCGGGCACCGGCACATCCTCCCCACCTACCCGGTGCTCTTCATCGCCGCCGGCTGGCTCGGGCGCTGGCTGGATCGCCGCCGGCCGTTCGTGTGCGCCGGCGTGGCCGGTCTGCTCGTCTGGCACGCCGCCGAATCCTGGCGCGCCCGCCCGCACTATCTCGCCTACTTCAACCAGGTTGTGGGTGGCTCGGCGAACGGCTGGCGCCACTTGGTGGACAGCTCGCTCGACTGGGGCCAGGATCTGCCGGGGCTAAAGGCATGGCTCGACGCCCACGCGCGGGGCGAAAGGGTTTTTCTTTCCTATTTCGGCACGGGTGATCCCCGATACGAGGGCATCATCGCGACGGCGCTGCCGACGCTCCCCGTGACCGGAGAACCACCGGCGTGGCAGGCGCTCGCGCCCGGCGTCTACGCGATCAGCGCGACGATGCTGCAGCACGCATACAGCGATTTTCGCGGCACCTGGACATTGGAGAATGAAAAGGAATTTCAGCGGCTCCGCACGCTCGAGCCCGTGCTGCTCGCCTACCAAAACGATCCCGCCCAGCGCACCGCGTTGCGGCGCGACGTGCCGGCGCAGAACTGGACGACCGGCTGGAAGCGTTACGAAGGCCTGCGCTTCGCGCGACTCTGCCATTATCTGCGCGTGCGCCGCGCCGATGCCGCCATCGGGCACTCGATTCTGATTTTCCGCCTCAACGCCGCCGAACTCGCCGCCGCCACCGGCGGTTCCGCCCGGGAATGGCACGCGGCGATCGCCCGCGCCCTCGCAGGCGAATCCCTCAGTCGTCCGCCTTAGCCGCCGCCGGCTCGACGTCCACCGCGACCAGACGGCTGATCCGAATCCAGCGCATGCCAAAACGTTTTCGCTCGAGGGGCTCGAGCTTGAACTCCGGCGGCAGCACGTCGTCGGGGTCGATCCCCGCATCACCCTCCGCGGTGGTGGGTCGCAGCACTTGCGCCACCAGCACCGTGCGAAACGTGCCTTCCCGCAGGTGCCACGCGATCTGCGCGGCGCGCGTCCGTGCAACGGGCGTCAGGACCGCCGACACCCGGTGCAGGAGATACGGCATCGTGGCCCGGGTCGTGATTATGAGTACCGGGCCGGGCTGGCGCAGCGCCTGGGCGACTTCCCAATCGGTTTCCCGCGCCACCATGTTTTGCGAGGTGTACAGGCGGCGCGCATACGCCCGGTCGCCAAACGCGAGCAGCCAGACCCCGAGCCCGAAAAAGGCAACGCGCGTCGCCGGGATCCGCCGCGCGTCGAGGCGGCTCACCAGCCAGCCGGCCACCAGCGCGAGCAGCAGGCACGACGGCAGGGCGAAGCGCGCCGTGATGGGTTCGTCGAAGCGGCTCCAATAATAAAACATCAACAGGCCGAGGTTGGTCGCGATGCCGGCCCCCATCAGCATGACCACCGCCACCGCCGGGGAGATCGTCCCGGGCGCCCGGCGCAGGCGGGCGATCAAAACCCCACCCGCCCCCGCGAGCCCGGCGAGCCCAAGCAGGGTCAGCCAGAGCGAGTTCGGCTGGCCCGGCGAAATCGCGAAAAAGAAGTCCCGCGCCCCCTCCAGGTTGCCCGCCACATACTGCCAGCCAAACCGGCTCGTGTCGCCCTCGCGCAATTGCCAGAGCGCGGGTTTCGCATCCACAATCCGGCTATGCCAGGCGTACGGCACCAACAGCAGCGGTGCCACGATCGCCGGCCACGGCAGCAGCGCCCGCCCGCCCCGCCACCATCCGATCAGGATGATCCCCGCCACGGGCGCGACAAACAACACGGACTCGTAGCGGCTCTGCGCCAGCAGCACCGTCGCGAGCACCAGCAGCGCCAGCCGGTCCGCGTCCGGCGCACGCAGGAAAAGGACGCCCGCCGCCAGCACGACGGCGATCATCGTGAGATTGTGCAGCTCCATGCTGGCCCCCGTGGTGTTCTGGCCCACCAGCGGGAGTGTCGCCAACAAGCCCATCGCCAGCAGCGCCGGCCCACGTCGACCCGTCAGGGCCCGGACCAGCCAGTACACCAGCCCGAGGAGCACGCCGGTCAGCGCGACGTTGAGCGCATACGCGTTCTCCAGACGAAAACCGGTCAGATCGTGCGCCAGTGAAATCAGAAACGTGAAAAAATACGGCCGCTTGTCGAGAAAGGCGTCAATCGCCAGCCAGGTGCCCTGGATGTCATACGCCCGCACCGGCGCGCCGACCTCCTTCGTCAGATGCATGTGCCACGCCGTGCCCTGGAGGACGTATTCGTCGAACAGCACCTTGTGCTGAAACGTATCGGACCAGACCGTGAACAGCGTGCCCGCCACCAGGGCCAGCGCCACCCCGCCGCGCCCCCGCCACCAGCCGGCCCAGACCTCCCGCCGGGCCGCCGCCACGCGACCGGCGAAAAAAGCAAACGCCGCGAACACGCCGAGCAGGTAGTAGTAGCCTCCGGCGACGATCAGTTTTTCCGCCACCGGCGGCGCCACCAAGACGAAACCGGCGGCGCCCGCCAGCAGGCCGCTCACCAGAAAAAGGAGGGCCCGCCGGCGGTCCGACGCCTCGCGAAACAGCAGGAGAAAACGGGCGGCGACGGCGTGCACGGCGACGACGGCGGCCCGCTCAGGGCAGCTGCTTCATGTAGTTCTCCAGGAATTGCTGCCTCGCCTTGTCGATTTCCGCCCGCGATTTTGGCACGGTCGCCGTCAGCGGATCTGGCGTCGTGAGAAGTTCGTCGCCCGTGCGGATTTCCTGCACCCGGCTGATCCGCGAAAGCGTGAGCAGCTGCAGCCGGCGCTCGGCGACCGGTTCGAGCACAAACGCCGGCCCGAGATCATCTCCGTCGCGCAGCGTCAGGCGGCTCGTCTCGGGATCGACGTTGAAGCGCTGGAACACGAACACGTCGGAAAACGTGCGGTTGCGCATGTGAAACGCGATGTCCACCCGGCGCTTCACCGCCACCACCGTCGGCGTGGCGGACACCAGGTGGGTGATCCACAACGTCGCATCGTTGTCGATCATCAGGTAGTCGGGGCGCGGCTGCGCAGCCATGAATTCGCGGCGCCACGCGGTTTCCCGGCCGGGAATGTACTCCTGGCTGTACGCGTGCGCCGCCATCGAAGGCACGCTTCGGGCGATCAGGCCGACGCACGCCGCTCCCAGCAGCAGTCGCACGATCACCGGTTTCGCGAACGCCGGCAGCACCGCCAGCACCGCCACCACCAGGCCGAGGTGCGTCGGCAGGCTGAGACGGCGGATCACGGCATCGTCGAACTTGCCCCAGAAATAACACATCATCAGCCCAAACTGCAGGGCGAACCCGAGGCTGAAGAGCGTGACCGTGAGATTCACCGGCGACTCCCCGCCGAGCGTCTTGAGCCGCTTCAGCACGAGCAGCAGGAAGAAGGGCACCGCGATGCAACCGAGGACGGACAGCACGATCGAGTTGGGTTGGTCGGACGCGCGGCCAAAGAAGAAACTCAGGGCGTGACTCAGGTTTTCCGGGACATAGGAAATCGAAAACGGCTTCGTGTACCCCGGCTTGCTGAACATCTCCCATGCCGACGCCCGCAGATCAAAAATCCGGTGCTGCAGCGGATAGGGGACCATCAACAGCGGCGCGAAGATGATGGGCCACGCCAGCACGGCCCGCCCTTCCCGCCACCAGATCCACAGCACGACCAGCACGACCGGCAGGAGGTAGATCACCGACTCATAACGCACCTGCGCCAGGAGCAGACCCGAAAAGCAAAACGCCGTGAGGGCCGGCCCATCCCGTTTTTCAACCGCTCGCACGCCCAGCAGCATCGTCGCCATGATCATCACAAGATTCAGCAACTCGAAACCTCCCCCCGTGGCGTTGTGGGCCAGCAACGGCAGTCCCGCCAGGAGCGCCACCGCCAGCCACCCGGCCACCCGCCCGGCCAGCAAGCGACCGATCGCGCACGCGAGGCCGAGCAGCACAAAGGTCAGACCGGCGTTCAACGCGAACGCATTCGCCGGCCGGTAGCCCGTGATGTCGTGCACCAGCGAGGTGAGAAAAGGGAAGAACAGCGGCCGCTTGTCGACGATGCCCTCGACGATCATGAATGCTCCCTGGATATCGTTGCCGCGCAGCGGAGTCAGCACGGTCTTGTCGAGATGCATGCTCATCGACGTGCCCAGCAGCATCAATTCGTCCATGACGATCTTGAACCCGAACGACTCGTGCACGAGCAGGATCACCCCACCCGCCGCCACCACCGCCACCGACGCCCAGTCAAGGGTCCGCCAGGACAGCAAGCGCGCATCGGCCCCAAACGTCTGCACCAGAGCCCGGAGCCACGCGACAAACGCCAGCAGCACGCACCAATAGCCCACGTGCGAGACGAGCGCGATCGCCTGCTTGTCCGGCACCGCCAGAAACGCGAGCACCACCGCGACCAACACTGAGAGGCCCAGCGCCCCCAGGCGGCGATCGGCGATTAAGGCGGCAACAGAAAGTGAGGCCATACGTTCAAGTGACAGGCTGGAGTGCTTTCCCGAAAAAGAAAGCCGGATGAAGCTCGGTCGTCAGCCAGCCCCTCGGCTTCCACAACCGAAAATTCGCGCATCGAAACCTCGTCGGTCTCTCCACCGCCGGCGGGCGATTACGGCGCGTACGTGATCGTGCGGGCTCCGGCGATCCCGGCGATGGTCAGCGTGACTCCCTGGGTGTAAGCGGTGGGGTACGATTCGCTGGCGACCGTCCCGAGGGCACGCACATAGCTGGTCGCCCCGATGAGGCTCGACGAATTGGCAAACGTGGCCCCGGTCTCAAGAAAGTACGAATCGGCGGCAGCGGCCATCTGGCGGGCATTGTTGAGCACCGCCTTGTCCTGGGATGCCGTCCGAACTTTCTGAAATGCCGGAATCGCCATCGCAGCCAGCATGCCAATGATCACCACGACAATCATGATTTCAACCAAGGTGAATCCCCGGGTTGATCTGGGTTGTTTTTTCATTGCGACGTTTGGGTGGAGGGTTTCCCGGCTGGAAAACCCTGCAACTGAAATGACCGACTTGCGATACCAAAGAAGGTAAACGAATTGGGAATCCGCCGGCGCCTCGCCGGCTGAACCCGCGAAACGGCCGATCGGATCAAAAAAAAGCCGCCCGCTGATAACACGGGCGGCAGCAATAAGACTGGCTTGAGGTCGTTGGAATTACGGGGCGTACGTAATCGTACGGGCGCTGGCGATCGCCGCGATGGTGATCGTGATGCCCTGGGTGTAAGCGGAGGGATAGGTTTCGCTCGCAACCGTGTTCAAGGCCTTCACGTAGCTCGTCGGCCCGATGAGGGAGCTCGAATTGGCGAACGTGGCCCCGTTTTCCAGGTAGTACTGGTCAGCGGCGGCCGCCATCTGGCGGGCATTGTTCAAGACGGCCTTGTCCTGCGAAGCGACGCGGACCTTCTGGAACGCCGGAATCGCCATCGCGGCCAGAAGGCCGATGATGACGACGACGATCATGATTTCAACGAGGGTGAAGCCCTTGCGGGATTGGTTTTGTTTCATGGTATACCTATGATTTCTGTCTGATTATGATGTATTATATACGCTCAAACGTGAGCAGTAACGAGAAACATTGGCGATTCCCGGCCGCGGATCAACCTCCAAGATCCGACTCAGGATAGGCAGAAACACCACCTTCATGATGGGTAAGGCCCGCAGGTCAATCCCCGGCCCACCCACGTCTCACTTGCGCGGCCGACCGGCCTTGGGGCGTTTGTTCACCACACGACGCGCAACCTTCTTCGGCGCCTTGACCACGGCCTCGCGGAAGATCGTCTTGAGGGAAATCTCCGTCGCATCGCGCCAGAGCCGCTCCAGCCCATACCGCTCACGCGTCTCCGCCAAGAACAGGTGGATCATGACATCAAACGCGTCGACCACCATCCAACCGCTGTCCTGGGCGCGCTCAATCCCGACCAGGTGCACCTTTGCCGCATCCAGTGTTTTTTCCAATTCAACCCGCAGGGCGCGCAAGTGCGGATCCGAGGTCGCCGTCGCCAGGATGAGAAAGTCCGTGATTGACGACTGGGCGGAGACATCCAGCACCGTCAGGGCGCCGGCTTTTTTGTCGTCGAGCGCGCGACAGCAGCTCCTGACCAAGTCGAACGCCGGGGAGGTCTTTGATTTCATGCCATGTCGCGATACAGGCCCTGTTGCCGGATGTAAACAATGGCCTTGTGCGGGACGAAATAATCCAACGACAGGCTTCGGCGCGTGCGCTCCCGCAGTTCCGTCGAGCTGATCGCGAGCAGATGCCCGTCGCACCGGTGCAGCTTCAGCCCGGGAATCTGCTGCGCCGCCTTCACGGGAAAGCCGGGACGCTCGAGAAAGATGAACTCGACCAGTTGCGCGAGCGCTTCGATTTCCAGCCACAAATGCAATTTTGGCAGCTGGTCGCCACCAATGATCCAGTACAACTCGTCCTTGGGGTACAGCGCGCGAAAGTGCCGCGCCGAATCGATCGTGTAACTGACGCCACCCCGGCGCAGCTCCACGTCGGAAATCTCGAAACGCTTGTCCCACTCGACGGCCGCCCGGAGCATCGCGAGCCGATCCTCGGAGGAGGATTGCACGTCGGTGGGCTTGAGCGGCGCCTGGGCGGCCGGCACCAGCACCAACCGGTCGAGGTGGTGCTGTTCGAACGCATCCTGCGCCGCCAGCAAGTGGCCGAAATGAACGGGATCAAAACTCCCGCCAAGAAATCCGATTTTCACCCGGCGCACCGTGGGCATGCGCGCCAACCCGGGCAAGGCTCTTCTGCTCCGACCTCCGACTTCTGCCATCCTGCCTCCGGCAACCGGCTTCTGGCCTCTGGCCCTCCGGTTTGGCTGGAATCCGCCCCGCCTCTGCCCTTTCCTGTCTGCGTTGATCGCCCGGGTGGTGGAATGGTAGACACTAGGGACTTAAAATCCCTTGGCCGCAAGGCCGTGCGGGTTCGAGCCCCGCCCCGGGCACTCCTCCACAAGAGTTACGCTCCTTGCTGTCGTGCATCGGCTTGCAAGTGCGTATTCAAAGTTCACCGACTGCCAATCAAATTGGCCTTGTACGTCAAGCGAACGGGTATCTCACACTTTTCTCACACAATTGCGGCCCTCTGTCGAAAGGCACCGATACGCAAATTTCGCGCGAAAATGACGGGCCAAACTCCTTTTTTTCGCTCTTCGCTGGTTTTTTCGGACCCGGCGGACGGTTGCAAAACCGAACAGCGCCCAGAATTTCTGGTGCCCCAATTCCTCGGCCGCTCGAAATGCCGGACGATAATCTCGACGCGCTCTGATTCTGTCACCTGCAGCTTCCCACAGGCCAATAGTGATACTTGATCCAGTCACGTTGAACGGCACCGTCCCACGGACGAGATTTGCTGCCGTGGAAATTGCAGCATTTACGTTATTTGTGACGTGGTAGATCGGCTTGTCGTTTTCAAAGTACTGGAGTTCAAAACGCCTCCCACTGGAATTCACGCCCTGCGTCGGAATTCCCATTCTGACAGCCCGTGCCCAAGCGTCTCTCTTCCGAGCATCCTCAATTTGCTTTAGCTGCCGAACCACTTCAGCGCGCCTCTCCGGATTGTTGAGATCCAACTTCTGCGACAAAATGTCAGCTGGAGTGAGCGTGGTGTCCACAACACCTTGCGCCGTCTCTTTTTCGCTTTCTATGGTCACTCCGTTCCGGAGATCTGCGCCTACCCGACGCTGATTTGAAACTGGCGACTGTTGCGAGGAAGCATCAGTTCCCGACCGAATGGAATTTTCCTTTTGCGAATCTGCCGCTGTGCGATCTGGAGCTCCAGATGGCGGCCGTGACAAGGATTCATGCTCCGCGTAAGCTCCTTGGGCCGACGACCGACGCTCCTCCGACGCACCTGATTTTTCGTCTTCCAACAAAAATCGCCACTGAGCGATTGCGAACATGATGAGAAGAGCCAATACACCGAACACCCGCCGTTTCCACGTAGGACGAGAAACGGACTCTTGTGGTGCGGCACTCATGGAAGAATCACATCCTCAACCGCGGGGCTTCGAGCATCGGTTGCTATGGCGCGCGCGCATCCGTTTTGGAGCTACGTCAAGGAGCACCGAGTGTCCTGCAGGAACCATGGGCGAATCATGTTCTCAATCACCGCCACCATCTGCGCACCGTTTGGTCAACGTACTGCGGAAATTGCGGAAGCAACGTTTCGTTTCGTCCTACCCACGCCTTCGCAAGACACACGGCGTTGGTCTTACAGTTTCGAGCGTAGTACCTTCCTCACGGCCCCGGCACAAATCCGTCCGCTGTGCCGGACAAGCCCATCAACGTGAGAGCGAGGGAATCACTTCGAATCGGCGCGCCGTCATCAACCGCCTGGGATGGGCGAAAAAAAGCGCCCGTTTGACCGGGCGCTTGAGCGCGCTGCTCAGTTGCGCGAGGGGCGACTCGCGCCGCCCTCCGCTCCGCGCAGCTGGACTGGAGCAGGCGTCAGGGTAGTGAGTTTGCCGCCGCTGCGCAGCAGTACGGTGGAGGTGGCCTGAGTGGAGGTCGGATTAGCCGGATAGCGCACCACGACCGAGAACTCGGCGCGGCGCTCAGGAACCGCGGTATAGGCAAACTCCAGCGGGCCGGTGCTGCCCGCCTCCGGGACGATGGCCGGGACGTTTCGGCCACTGACCAACACCAGCGACCAATCCCCCGGCAAGACCATCGTCCAGCCGAGGGCACCGGGTTCGCCCTCGTATTCCGCGGTGGCGCGCAGAACGAGAGTGCCACCCGACTGGGCGAGCACCGGGGTGTCGGAGGTGAGCGAGGCGTTCTGTCCCAAGGCTGACGAAGCCGCGAACGCCGCGACGGAGGCAATCAGGAATCGGAGAGTTTTCATGGTGAAGAGTGAAAGCTGCAGGGAGGTTTTTTGGTCATGCGTCGAAATCGCTCGCGCGGCGATCGAGGTTTGCGCTCACGGCACCTCGTAAACCTCAATCAGGGCCACCCCGGTCGTGGCACCCACCCCGGATACTTGAGCGGTGTAGGGCCCAGGGGCCAGGTTGATGAGGATCGCCGAATCGGCGGTATTCGCCGGCAAGGCGAAGGCCCCGACCAGCGTCGCTGCCGCCTGAATCGCAGCCGCATCGGCGGAGGTCGACAGACCGGCGTTTTGCGCCAGCACCGTCGCGCCCGAGGCCACGTTCAGTTGCGGCCGGGCGAGCACGCCGGTGACGCCAAACTGCGTCAGCCCGGGGCCAATTCCACGGACCAGGACTCGCTTTGGCGCTGTGCCGGTAACGTAGAAACCGGCAATCAGGGTATTGTCACCCGTGCCGGCTGTCGCCCGCGTGGCGATATTGACGACCCGCTGGGCCGCGGGAATCGCACCCACCGTGGCATCGTACACTTCGACCAAGGCAACACCGCTGGCCCCACCCTGGCCAGTGACCACGGCACTGTAATTGCCCGGCGTTAGACTGAGAACGAGCGCGGCGTCGCGGCTGCTGGCCGGTAACGCAAAGGCGCCCACCCGGGCCGCGACCGCCGCAACCTCGGTGGGGTTGTTCGCCGCCGCACCCCAATCTGCGCCCACCGCGACCGAGGTTGCACCCCGGAAGACTTCGAGGCGCACGGCACTCAAGGAGCCGGAAACCCCCAGGGTCGCGAGCGTCGGGCCGATGCCGCGAACCAGCACGGGCTTCGGCGCGGTACCCGTCACCACAAAGCCGGCGATGAGGGTATCGGTGGCCGTACCCGTCAAGCTGCGGGTCGAAATATTGATCAGCTTTTCGTTCCGACTGTCGACTGATCCGGCAAAGGTCGTCGTGCCGGCGGTAACGATGATACCACTGCTGGCAACCGTACCCGCCACCCGGACATTGGCGGAAGTCGTCGCGGCCAAGGTCCCCGCGGCACTGACGGTGCCACGGCCGCCATCGACGGCAGTGCCGCTGATGGTTACGACCACGGCTTCACCGGCCGGTCCGACCAACGCCAGACTCTGCGCCGAACTTCCGGCCGCACCCGCTTGGTAGAACCCGGCCACCGCTGAGGTGGACCCGGTCGAAGCAGCGGCGGGGGCATTAAAGGTGAGGTTCAAGGTCGGAACCGAACCGGAAAGCGTACCATCGGCCGCAATGGCGCCAGTGATGGTGATGTCACCTTCGGCCGCCGCGACGGCCGGCTGCGACGCGGGAGCTTCCGCCGCCCCGGCGCGCTGCGTGACCGAGAACCGGCCATTGGCGTCGACCACGACCTCGCGGCTGAGCAGGGCCACCCGCGGAGTGCCGGCAAAACCGAGGAAGACACCCGTACGATCCGAGCGAACGAGGAGACCAAAGGATCCGGCATTACCCGAGAACGAACCGAAGTAGGTCCCCGCAATCCCGGAGGTCACAGTCAGGGCGGCAGCATTGGACGTCGCGCTGCCCGCACTGTTCGTCACCACCACCGAGTAACTCCCCGCCTGGGCGGCAGTGATCCCGCTGAGCGACAAGGTGGAATTCGTGGCGCCGGTGATGGCCGTCCCGTCTTTGCGCCACTGATACGTAAGCGGAGCGGTGCCGGCGGCAACGACCGTCAAGGTCGCGTTACCCCCTGCCGCTACGCTGGCCGCAGCGGGTTGGGTCGTGATGGTGGGAGCAACGGCCGTGGCGACCGTGAGGGTCGCGGTCGAGCTGGTTACCGCGCCCGCGGTGTTGGAAATATAGACGGTATAACTTCCAGCGTCCGCCGCTCCGGCGCGCGGCAGGGAATAGGTGGCTGACTGGGCGCCAACGATTAGCGTTCCGTTCTTGCTCCACTGGAAATTCAGGGCCGTGCCGGTGGCAGAGACGCTAAAGACCACTTCGGCGCCCTCCACCACCGACTGACTCTGCGGCTGCGCCGCAATCACCGGAGGCGAGCCGCCGCCGCCAACTGCTCCAGAGCCTCCGCTCCCGCCGGTGCTACCGCCACTACCTCCGCTTCCGCCACCGCCGCCACTCGCGGCGGCACCAATCGTGATTACGAGGGTGACAGACGGGCCGGTCCCCGTGGCATTATTGGCGCTGAGGGTGACAGAGGTAACACCCGCGAGCGTCGGCGTACCCGAAATGAGGCCACTCGTCGTGTTCGCGGTCAGGCCGCCCGGCAGGGATCCGACATTAAAGCTGGTCAGAGTGTTGCTGCCGGTAATCGAATAACTGAAAGAGGCACCGACTGTGCCAGAGGCGGTCGTGGCACTGGAAACGACGGAGACACTGCCGACGGTAAGCGTCAGCGTAAACGACGCGCTGGAGCCGGCGGCATTCGTGGCCACGAGGGTAACGGTATTCACGCCGGGCACACTAGCCGTGCCAGAAATGAGCCCGGAAGTGGTATTCAGGGAAAGTCCCAGCGGCAATCCAGATGCCGAATACGACGTGGGCGAGTTGCTGGCGGTGATCTGGTAGCTGAACGCCGAACTTGTACTGACGGGGGCGGTCGTCGCACTGGAGATCACAGGCGCGGCGGCAGCGGGGGCGACCGTGATGGTGAGCGTCGCACTCGCTCCAGTACCGGAGGCGCTATTGGCGCTCAAGGAAACCGAGTAGGTTCCGGAAGCGGTCGGAGTGCCTGATATCGTCGGCGCCGTCGTGGTGCCGCCCAGAGCCAGTCCGGCGGGAAGCGCTCCCACGTTGAAACTCGTCACCGCCGCAGCCCCGCTTGGCACGGTGGCGGTAATCGAATAGGCAGTGATCGCACTTCCGACGGTGCCGGACAGCGTCGCGGCACTGCTAATCGTCGGCGTACCCGCCGCAGGGTTGATCGTAACCGAGATATTGGCGGTATTAACCTGCCCCGACGAGTTAGTGATCGAAACCGTACCTGTGGTGGTGCCCGCGGTGGTCGGCGTGCCCGTGATCAGGCCGGAGGTCGAATTGATCGCGAGGCCGGCCGGCAGGCCGGACGCACTGTAGGTTACCGGTGGCGTGGCCGTCGACGTGACTTGGTACGAATACGCGGTGCCGACCTGGCCCGTGGTTGCTGTTATGGTCTGCTGGGCGAGCGCCGAAAGCGGCGCCCACAGGAGCGCGACGATCGCGATGAACAGGGAGCGGGGCAACGAGAGGAAGCTGGATTTCATGGAAGAATTGATTCGTTCGCTTAAGAGAATCAGTTGCTGCCGGTTCCGAACGTAATGTTCGGCGCGATGGTGAAGAGCACGACGACTGGCGCGCCCACGCCGTTCGCGTTGGTGGCAAACACCGTGACCGGGAATGGACCCGATTTGGATGGTGTGCCTGAGATGTTCGCTCCGACTAATGTCAGACCGGGTGGCAGATCCGTCGCGACAAACGAGGTCGCCGCCGGACTGGCTGTAATCGTATATCCAACGAATGCCGTGCCCACCGTGCCGGCAGCCGTCCGGGAACTTGTAATCAGCGGGGTGTTCGCCGCCGGGGCAATATTGACGGTGAACATCTGTGGCCCACTCATGCCTGCGCTGTTGGCAGCGAGCAGGAAGACGATTAAGCTGCCCGGCGCCGTCGGAGTTCCAGCCAACGCGCCCGTGGAGGTATTGAGGCTCATCCACGCCGGCGCTCCGACCACTTCATAAGATGTCGGATTGCCGGTAGCGGTGATTTGATAGGCGAAAGGCACGCCGACCTGGGCGGCAACGCGGCCCGCACTCGTCACGACTGGAGCGGTCAGGGCGGGTAAAACCACGATCGCCAATTCACGCGTGGGGCCCGTGCCGGCAGCATTCGTGCCCACCAGGCTCGCTGTGGTTGTGCCCACGGCCGACGGGGTCCCCTGAATCAGGCCGGTGAACTGATTGACGCCGAGACCCGGTGGCAGGTTGACCGCGTCGAGTGACGTCGGGGAGTTTGTCGCGGTGATCTGGTAGGTAAAGTTCACCCCCACATTACCCGTCGCCATACCCGGACTGGTGATCAACGGCACATTCGCAGCGGGAGTGATCACAACCGCGAGGGGCTGCGGAATGCTCGTGCCGCCGTCGCTGGTGGCGGTGAGGCTGATGAAGAACTGGCCCGGCCGGGTGGGACTGCCCGTGATGGCTCCGGTCGAAGAATTAAACGAAAGGCCTCGCGACGTCAGCGGGTCATTGCCGCTACCGTAGTCATGGGTGTAGGCGAAGCTGGTGATTGGCCCAGGCGAAGCCACGGTTTGATAGGAGAAGGCTGCCCCAACCTGACTGGAATACGTGGCCGCGCTGGTGATGGCGGGGGCGGTGGCAGCCGGAGACACGGTGATGGTCAGCGGCGCGTCAGCCCCAAGACCTGCCGCATTGGCCGCCCGAATCCTGCCGGCAAACGTGCCAGACTGGGTTGGGGAGCCCGAAATCGCACCCGTAGTCGGGTCGACCAAAAGTCCCAGCGGTAGATCGGAGCCAACGAATGATAACGGTGATTCGCTGGCCGTGATCTGATAGGCAAACGCCGACCCGACGCGGCCGGCGGCGGACGCGGCACTGGTGATTACCGGTGTCGCCGGGGCCGGAGAGACGGTGATGGATAGAACCTTCGGGCTGCTCGTGCCGTCCGCATTGGTCGCGGTGAGCGTAACCCGGAAAGGCGTGCCGCCAGTGGCCGTGGTCGGCACTCCAGAAATAACCCCCGTGGTGGCATTGGCCGAGAGCCCCGCGGGCAGCGGAGTGGCGGCAAACGATGTCGGACTGTTCGACGCGGCAATCTGGTAATTGAAAGCCTGGCCGACCTGACCCGGGGCGGTGCTGTTGCTAATTACCACCGGGACGGTCAGCGGGGGCGCGATGATGAATATCATTTCAAGCGCCATGCCGGTGCCGTTGGCGTTGGTGCCAGCAAACATGACCCGATGTGTTCCCAAGGTACCCGCCGCGGGCGTGCCGGTAATCGTGCCAGCGGCGCCGTCGAGCACCAGACCGGCAGGCAAGGCGCTGGTTGCCGCATAGGCGGTCGCAATCGCTGGCGTGGCACCGAACGTATAAGTAAGTGCAACTCCGATTCGACCGGCAATCACCGGCGCACTGGTGATCATCGGCGATTGTGGATGCGGACTGACGGTAATCACCAGCGTGGTCGCCGGACCGGTGCCGGCCGAATTCGTCGCGGTGATCGCCACGTTGGTGGTGCCGGGGGTGGTGGGCGTACCCGCGATGGTCGGCGCGGTGGCGGTGCCCCCAATCGAAAGCCCGGCGGGGAGCGTACCAATGGTAAAGCTCGTGGCAGCGGGGTTGGAGGTGAGGTTGACCGGACCGAAGGCACTCCCGACCGTGGCAGAACGAACGTTTCCGCCCGTGATCGACACCATCGGAGCACTGGCCGCCGGATTGATGATCAAGGTGAGCTCGGCGGAGGCGGTGAGACCAGCCCGAGTAGCCGAGAGGGTGATGGGATACCGCCCCACCAGCTGGGTTGAACCTGAGATCACGCCCGTACTGGTGCTCAGCGTCAGCCCAGTGGGCAAGGTGCCCGTGGTCAGCGCATAGGTGGTGGTACCGGCGCCAAAATTAGGCGTGAACGTGAAGGCCACTCCGGCGGTACCGGAAGGATTCAGCGGCCCGACGTAGGCGGGGGCGTTGGCCGGCAGCCTGGTGTTGATCACCAGCGGCAGAGTCGCGGAACCAGTGGTATTCGTCGCGGTGATCGAAACCGTAGCGACACCAGCGACGGTCGGGGTTCCAGAAAGCACGCCCGAGGAGGAGTCGAAGTTGAGCCAGCCCGGCAAACCCGTGGCGACATAGGTTACACCCGTTGCCGGCGTCGCCGTCACAGTATACGAAAACGCCGTGCCCGCCACCGCCGCCGCTGCCGCGGGACTCGTGATTACGGGGGCTGGGGGCTGCACGACTATCGTGATCGCCTTGCTGTCGGTTCCAGTCGCGTTGGTTACCGTAAGAGTGACATTGAAGGCACCTTCGGCGGTCGGAATGCCTCCGATATTCCCGTTCGCAGTATTGAGGAGCAGACCAGCTGGCAAAGTGCTGGAGCTGAAAGTCGCTGGCGCCGAGAGCGCGTTGAGCGAGATCGGACCATACAGGAAGGCGCTGCCCCGGATCGCGACTGGCACGTTCGCAGGAGCGCCCACAATCTGCGGGGCAACCGGGTTGACCAAGAGCGTCTGGGTCACATCGGCGGCGGCGTTGAAGTTTTCATTGCCAGCCTGCTTCGCCGTCAGGGTCGTGCTGCCGAGCCCGACAATCGTAACGGTGTTTCCAGTCAGGCTCGCCACCGCTGAGTTGGAACTGGTGTAGGTGACGGTGAGATTCGAAGAAGCCGTGGCGCCCAGGGTGAATAATCCCGAGTTTATCAGTTTCGGTGAGCCGACCGACGGGAACGTGACGTTCTGGCTCGCCTTGGCGATGACGAGATTTCCAGTCGCGCTGCCCGTGTAGTTGTTATCCTGAATCGTTGCGACGACAGGATGAGTCCCGGCGCTGGTTGGCGGAGTGGCCGAGCCAGGGGCGGCACCATAGGCAAATACCACATTGAGGCCAACTGGCGCGGTCGTTGCGGTGGCCAACTTGGGCGTTCCGTCGTAGGTAGCGGTAAGATTGCCCAAGACCACCGTCGCGGCCGCCTTGGCCACCGTCAGTTGGCGAACTACATCGGGCGCGGCCGCCGTGTCGGCATTGCCGGGCTGTACGGCGGTAATATTCGCCGTGCCGGCGCCCACAATTGCGACTGAGGCGGAGGATACATTCGCGGTCAGAGTACTCAGGCCCACCGTGGCGACGTTCGGATTCGAACTCACAAAACCAACCAGCAGCCCACGATTGCTTGTCGCCGAGATCGTGAAGTCCGGATTGCCAAAAGTCTTGGCGGGCAATTGGGCCTGATCAAAAGCCACCGACTGGCTCTGGTTGAGCACCGTCAGTACTTGGTCAACCGACGTGGCTGCGTTGTAGTTATCATTTCCCGCCTGCGCCGCGGTGACCGTAATCGTGCCAGTATTTACGAGTGTGACCGTAGTGCCGCTGACCGACGCTACCGTACCGCCACTGGGATTCGACAGCGTGAAGGTGACTCCCAAGCCCGAGCTGGCCGTGGCCGTCAGCTGGAAGTTGCCCGAATCGAGCGGCTTCGACGGCAACGGATCGAATGTAATCGTCTGGCTAGACTTTGCCACCACCAGCGAACCGGTGGCGCTGCCTTGGAATCGTGAGTCGT
>SXSC01000069.1 GCA_005792355.1 Opitutaceae bacterium | reverse complement strand
GCATGACGCGGAGGATCTCGATACGGGCGTCACGGGCCTGGAAGACCGCGGCTTTCGCGATTTCGAACGGCAGGCCGTTGATCTTGAGGTCGAGCTGGAAGCCGGTGATGCCCTTGGTGGTGCCCGCGATCTTGAAATCCAGGTCGCCGACGTGATCTTCCTCGCCGAGGATGTCGGTGATCGTGGTCCACTTGGTGATGGAGCCGTCGGCCGCCATCTCGGTCATGAGGCCGCAGGAGATGCCGGCCACGGGAGCGATGATCGGCACGCCGGCGTCCATCCGCGCGAGACCGCCGCCGCCGATCGAGGCCATCGAGGTCGAGCCGTTGGAGGCCATGATCTCGGAGACGACGCGGATGGAATAGGGGAACGCGTCTTCCGGCGGAAGCACCGGCACGAGCGAACGCTCGGCGAGTGCGCCGTGGCCGATTTCGCGGCGGCCGGGGCCGATGAAACGGCCCGCCTCGCCGACGGAGAACGGCGGGAAATTGTAGTGAAGGATGAAGCTCTTCGAGGTGGCACCGCCGGTGAGGCCGTCCATGTCCTGGGCTTCCTTCGTCGGCCCGAGGGTCACAATGGCGATGTTCTGGGTGTCGCCGCGCTGGAACATGGCGGAACCATGCACGCGGGGCAGCACGCCGACCTGGGCCAGGAGGGGGCGGAGGGACTTGGCGTCGCGATGATCGGAACGAACGCCGCGGGCGAGGACGGTGGCGCGGTAGGCCTTGTATTGCAGATCCTCGAACACGACGTTAAGGTCGACATCGGTGAACTTGCCTTCGCCGAGCTCGGCGAGGAGGGCGGCCTTGGCCTCCTCCTTGAGCTTTTTGACGTTGGTGGTGCGGACGTTCTTCTCGAAGCCGAAGATGGCGGCGGAGACGCGGTCGGCCGGGACAACCCGCTCGATGATGGCGCGGGCCTCGGGCGTGGCTCCGATGAGTTTGAAGGTGGCCTTCGGCTTGCCGGCGAGGGTGACGAGTTCCTTGATCGCGGCGATAATCGGCTGGATGGACTGGTGGCCGAACGCGAGGGCCTCGATGAAACGCTCCTCGGAAATCTGGTCCGCCGAACCCTCGATCATCAGCATGTCCTTCTCGTTGCCGACGTAGATGAGGTCGAGCGACGACGAGAACATCTGCTCGATGTTCGGGTTGGCGACGAATTTGTCGTCGATCAACGCGACGCGGACGCAGCCGATGGGCCCGTTCCACGGGATGTCGGAGATCGCGAGGGCGGCGCTGGCACCGTTGACCATGGCGATGTCGGAATCGTGGATGAGGTCGGCCGAGAAGAGCTGGCCGATGATCTGGACTTCATTGAGAAAGCCCTCGGGGAAAAGCGGCCGGCAGGGACGGTCGCAGAGGCGGGAGATGAGAATCTCGCGCTCGGTGGGGCGCCCCTCGCGCTTGAAGTAACCGCCGGGGAAGCGGCCGGCCGCGGCGTACTTGTCGCGGTAGTCGCAGGTGAGCGGGAAGAAGTCCTGCCCGGGGCGCATGGTCTGCGCGGCGCAGGCGGTGACGAAGACGTTGGTCTCGCCGACATTAACGTTGACGGCGCCGCCCGCGAGCTGGGCGATGGAGCCGGTGGAGAACGTGAGCCCGAGGCCGGGCACGGTGACATTGTGTTTCTGGTTCATGAGCTATCTTTTCGATCGGATGCGTGACTGCGGATGAGAGGACGGGCGGGGGCAGAATCACGCGACTGAAGTCTGCCCGTCTGGCCCCCTGGATTTGGGGGCAGCGGCGGCATGGAAGCCGCACGCGGGTGGTTTGGGTAACCGTTACCCGCTTAAGTCTGCTCGCTCAGACGCGAGAGATTTCCGTTTGGCGCCTGCGCCTCGAGCGGCCTGCCTGAAGGCGGCCAACGTGGCGACAAACGGAAATGTCCCGGCCTGGTTTTGAGTGTCGTAAACGACAACGGGCGACCCGCGGATCGGGTCGCCCGTTTGACGAAAGCGTTATTTGCGAAGGTTTAGCTTCTGCAGCAGCTCGTTGTATTTGGGCAGATTGTGCCGCTTCAAATAGTCGAGGAGCTTGCGACGGCGGGAGGCCATCTGCAGGAGCCCGCGGCGCGAGTGGAAGTCTTTCCGGTGCGTGCGCAAGTGCTCGGTCAAATGATTGATGCGAGCGGTCAAGAGCGCGACCTGGACTTCGGACGAGCCGGTATCCTTATCGTGAGTTTTGTATTCTGCTATGATTTCAGGTTTTACGACTGTGGTGGACATGGTTTTGGATCTGGTTTCACGACTGTAGGGAGTCCTTGCGGGCTCCGTGCCACCCGCCTCGCCCGAATGGAAATCGGGGTGGGCCGGCGTCACCGTTCTCATCTGGCAGAGTGCCAGACCAGTGTGGTGGGCACCCGCAACCGGCGGGTATCCACTGACGCAAGGACACAGCCTCCGGAAATCCGGGGCGTGCCGCAAGTGCAAATTTTCGGGCAAGAATTCGGGTGATTCAGCCCGCGCGCAGGTTGATTCCCTTGACGTGACCGCAACCGGGGAGCTTGCGGATGCGTTCGGCGATTTCGGAGCGGTGCAGAAAAAGCTCGTTGCGCACCACGGCGTGTCCTGCGAGCACAATCAGCAGGTTGCGCTCGATGGTGGCGGGATGGGAGTAGCCAGCGTTGGCGTCGCCGACGATGGCCTTCCACTGGTCGCGAATCGTGTGCTCCGCCGACTCACGGCCGAGGTGGTGTTTTTCGAGCAGTTGCTCGACGACGGTGGCGAGGGACTGAGTGGGGCGTTTCTTGGATCGTTTGGGTTCGTCCGACGGAACGCCGCGTAAATCGCAAACAAGTTCCTCGGCGATTTTGCTGAAGCGGTGGGGCTCTTTTTTTTCAGTCATGACGGTGGGATAGTAGACCAAGGGACCAAAAGACCAAGGGACAAAAAGACCAAGGGACTTCAAACTGTCTGACTTTCCGAACATCGAGACCAACATGTTGGTCTTGGAAATCGCACCAGAAAGTAAAGCGAGCTCCGCATTTCAAAATCCAGGTGCGGCGCGGGGGTTGGGAATTTTCTGCCCAAAATCTTTCTGTCGAGAGTGTCCGGATCAAAAGGCGGGGAAGACAAAAAGATTCAGGACAGAAAAATTTTCAGTGCGTGAGCCTCGCGGCTGCGGAGCCTCTTTTTTCGGGCGCAGTCCGGGAAAAAGTCCGCGCTGCTATCTGTCTGTTGCGTCGCGCCCCGCGACGATTTTGACCCAAACCATTTGACCGCAGCCATTCGACAGGCTCAGGCCCTGAGCCGAGTCGAACGGGAGAACGCGAGGATCGCCGAGATTCCAATCCGATGCCGTCGCTGCACTCCCGCCGCCGGCCGCTGAGTTTTTGACCACGGATGCGCCTTCGGCGCACAAGTTGCACAGCTTGCCCGCCGGAGGCGGGATGAACACGGATACAGCCCGGCCATTGTCCGTTCATCTGCGATATCTGCGGTTAAATGTCTTGGCGGGATCTTTGGCTTGCCAGCCGGAGGCTGGTTGCGGCCCTGAGTCGCGGTGGGCTACTCTTGATCCATTTCGATCCTTGTTGAGACGATTTTTTGTCACAGAGATCACGGAGGGAAAAGAGAGGCCACAGAGCGGAAGCGCGGGCGTTCTTTTCCGGTGGTATTCTCTGCGACCTCCTGCCGGGCCTCAGTGACCTCTGTGACAAACGGTTTGATTCCTTCTGTTGCGGTCTCGGACCGCGTTAGAAAAGTCCGGGCTGGTCTCTAGGGGCCGCGGTCCTTTCCGTTTCATAGAGCCGACTGTACCGGACCAGCGCGCCGAACGCGGTCGCCCATGCAATGTAGAACCCGGGAAAGCCGTCGAGAAAACCCCGGCGCAAAACGTAGGCGCGGAAAAACCGCCAGCCCGGCCGAAAGACCGCAGCCAGGAGGGAAAACCGGGAGCCGCGCGCCTGGTGCTGCCGCACGAAGAGATCGGCGAACGGGTTGATCTTCGCCACGTGCGACGAAAGCGTCGGAAACGAATAGTGGTGCAAGTCTCCGCGCAGGGTGGCCACCGGCCCATCGCAGGCGATTTTCTCATGCACAAAGGCGTCACCGCCCCAGCGCGCCCGGTCGCGTCGGAACAGGCGCAGGCAGCGATCGGGGTACCAATCGCCGTGGGTAATCCAACGGTCGATGAACCACACTTTGCGGGGGAAGCGTGCGCCGGAGTATTGATCGGCGTCGCCGAAAAAGGCTGCGATGTCCGCGCGCAGGGCGGGCGATACCTCCTCGTCCGCATCGAGCGAGAGCACCCAATTGTGCGAGGCGAGGCTGAGCGCGGCATTCTTCGTGTCGCGGTAGCCCTGCCACGGTACGTGGTGCACCTGTGCGCCCGCCGCGCGGGCGAGGGCCTCGCTGGCATCGGTCGTGTCGTTGAGTGCGACGACGATTTCAGCGACCCAGCCTTGCACGCTCGCCAGGCAGCGCGGCAGCGTGTGCGCCTCGTTTTTCGCGACGATGACGACGGAGAGCGGAAGCGCCGGATGCGAATCAGACTGTTGGAGCGGCTTCATGCCGCGACCCATAGCCGGTCCGGGTCGCGGCGTAAAGCCGCTCCTACACCTTCCCGAGCAGCGACCGCGGGATTTGGTAAAGATAGCCGCAGGAGCGCCAGGCGCGCACGAGGGCTTTTTTCCCTTCGCCGGAGCGGAACGCGATGGTGTTGAGCAATGAAAGGATGGCGAAACCGAGTGCTTTCGCCAAATTAGCCAGGAGTCTCCCGGCGAAATAGCCGGCGGCACCGGGCTGGCCGGCGCGGTCGATCACGCGGGAACGAGCGGAGTCAAAGGCGTGGCGGGCGGCGTAGCGAAGGGTCGTGCGGCTGGCTGGCATCTGGTGCTGCACCGCGGCGGCGGGCGAAAACCAAACCTCAAGTCCGGCGGACCGCACGCGACGGATCATCTCGCTGTCGCCTCCCGAAAAGTAATTGCCGGCGGCCCGATCGAGCGCGGTGTGGAAGGGACCGAGCTGCGCGAAGACCCACGTGGGGAACGCGAGATTGGCACCCATCGGTGAGTGCTGCGGCAGAAGCGGCCCGGCGTCCGAGCGAAAGGCCAGCGGAGCGTGCCATTCGCGCACCCAGTCGGGCAGGCCGTCGGGGAAAACGGGAATCACCTCCCCGCCCACCGCGCCGATGCGCCGGGCGCCGGCATCGGCGAGCAGCGGCACCACCATTTGCGCGAGCCAGTCGGGCTGCACCAGGATGTCGTCGTCGCCGAAGACAATGATCTCCCCGCGGGCTTCGGCGATGGCGCGATTCCGGGCATGGTCGAGGCCCTGTTTGGTTTCGATGAGGTGGCGCGGGGCGGGCTGGGCGGAGGCGAACTCCGCGACGACCTCGCGCGTGTGGTCGCGCGAGTTGTTGTCGATTACGAGCACCTCGAAGTGGTCGCGTGGGAATTGCTGCGCGGTGAGGCCCGCGAGGGTCTGGCGCAGGAAGTCCGCGCGATTGTAGGTCGGAATCGCGACGGAAATTTTCACTGGGTGAAAATCTGAGGATTCTGGGCGCGGATGCGATGCGGAATCGACCATCCCAGCAGGATTTCGGCGCGACCCGCGGATTCAAGCCGAAGAATTATTTGCTTCCCTATTTGAGGTTTTCGCCCAGCGAAAACCCATGGCGTTCAAGCATTGGCCCCTCGTCCGCGACGTGCGTTTCGCCCAGAAATGCGGGCGCTACCTGCACGGGGCGCGGAAACGCCGGCCCGACCTGAACTGGGATGAGTTCCGGCGGATTGCGCGGCATTTCAAGCAGGACGACATGGGCAGCTATCCGGAGCGCGGCTACCTGTTCCAATTGGCGTGCGACCTGCCCGCCGACGCGCAGGTCGTCGAAGTGGGATCGTGGATGGGCGCTTCGACCTGTTTCATCGCCGGTGGGCTCAGGGGCGATCGCGCGAAGATTTTTGCGGTCGATAATTTCCAGGGGCTGTCGACGTGCGGCGAGGACGCGGCGTGGTACGGCCGCCACTTTCGGTCGCTGGGTGCAAACAGCACGCTGGATATCTTTCGCGCCAATTTTGCGGCGCTCGGCTTCACGGCGCGCACCGAACCGGTCGTGAGCGACTCGCTGGCGGCGGCGAAGGCGCTCGCGGCCAAGGTGGGCGCGATCGATTTCATCTTCATCGACGGCGATCATTCCTACGAAGCCTGCCAGGCCGACATCCGGGCCTGGGCGCCGTTTGTGAAACGCGGCGGGATGATGGCGTTTCACGATTTCGGCAGCCGCGCCGATGGGGTGACGCGGGCAATCTTCGAGGAGACGAAGGCGGGGCGTTTCGCCGAAATCATCGGCGTGGCGGGGACGATCATCGCGTTTCGGATGTAGACTGAAGGTGGTTTCGCTCACCGCCTTCGCCTGCACGGGGCAGCCGTGACGGCCGCACGCCTCCTCCAGTGTCGTCTTGAGCCGCAGTCGGGTTTCGACGCCATCTCCCGCTTGCGACCCACCCGAATCTCGGGCCGACATCCCGCTGCAAATCCGCGTTCGGTCGGTCCCCTCCCGCCGTTGCAACGGGCAACACCCGGACTCCGTCCGGTGGTCCGATCAACAAAAGGCAACCTGACCCCGTCGGAACGCTTCGCGAATTGCTGTGAGCTGCACCCCGCGAGTGGGCGTGGTGACGCGGCGGAATGAGCGGCGACGAGTTGCGGGAGTGATCGGTCCGCTCGACCGGAGTTGGCCAAGAACCGGGCTGGCGTCGCGTCAGTCTTTGGGCCGGCGGCTGCCGCCCCAGATCAGCCAGCCGGCGAGTACGACCAGTAGAACGAGCCACCACAGATAGCGGAGTTCCCGAGCGGCCATTTCCGCAAAGGCGGCGACGGGTTTGAAAAGGAGGATGAGCAAAACCGCCACGGCGGCCAGCGCGGCGAATTGGTAGCAGGCGCGCCGTCGCGGAGTCATGGGATGGCCGGGCGTTCGGATGGACCGATCGGCAGGAGCAGGGCGGCGCCGGAATTTTCCGGGCCGGAGGGGACGACCATGGGTGAGCGGCCGTTCCAGCGCTCGACGATTTTCCAGCGGAGGAAGGCGGGACTCTGGCGCAGCGCTTCGCCGCGCACGCGGATGGCTTCGGCCTCGCCCTTGGCGCTGATGACGGCGGTTTCGGCTTCGACCTGGGTTTGAATCTGCGTGAAACGCGCCTGGTTGGCCTGCTGTTCCGCGACCATTTTTCCTTCAATCGCTTTTTCGAGCTCGTTTGAAAGGTTGATGTCGCGCACGACGATGTCCTCGACGATGAGGAGCGACCCAATTTTTTTGGACGCGGCGGCCAGGGCGTTCTTTTTGATTTCTTCGCGGCTCTTCACGATTTGTTCGGCGGTGAGGAGCGCGGTCACCTCCTTGATCGCTTCCTGCACGCGCGGGGCGATCAGGCTGTCGAAGGGATCGCCGGCAAACTCGCGGTAGATCTGCACCACCGCGGCCTCCGGCACACGGTAGAGCACGCGGAGGTCGATTCTCACCTGCTGGAGATCGGAGGAAAAACAGTCCGCGCGCACCGGCTGGGTCCGCTGGCGGATATTGATCACCACGATGCTGGTGACGAACGGCGCCTTGAAGCCGAAGCCCTCGGGCAGGAATTGATCGTCGGTCTTGCCGAGTGTGACCTTGAGGCCGCGCGTGCCGGGCTCGATGACGTAGCTGGTGGCGGTGGCGAGGATGAGCAACAGGAAGGCCACCACGGCTGCTCCGATTGTCCGGGGAAGGGGATTCGTATTCATGGCGTCAACGGCGGGCCGGGGCGTTGGGCTTTTCCGGTTGGGTCGGGGTGGCGGGGGCATGGGATTTCTGGGACTTGAGGCGTTCGAGATCCTGGAGCGACATCATCACCTTGTCGCCGCCGCCGATGACGATGGGCGCGATGCCGTCCCACTTGTCCACGATCTGCAGATCGACGAAGGCGGGGTTCTGCTTCAGGGCATCGCCGCGGATCATGATCGACTCGGCCTCGCCCTTGGCGCGGATGACGGCGGTGTCGGCCTCGATCTGCACGCGTTGCTGGAGGTATTTGGATTTCGAGGCCTCCTGCTCCTGCACCATCTTGGCCTCGATGGCGTGCTCGAGCTCCTTGGTGAGCGCGATGTTTTGGATCACGATGTCTTCGATGACGAGCAGCGGGCCGACCTTGCGGCGGGCGATCTCGAGCGAGCGCGTTTTGATCGCCTCGCGATTCTTCACGATCTGTTCGGCGCTCTGCAACGCCGCGACCTCCTTCAGCGCCTCCTGCACGCGCGGGGCGACGAGACTCTGGAACGGGTCGCCGTAGAATTCCTGGAAGAGCTTCACGACCGAGGACTCCGGCACGCGGAATAGCACCTTGAGATCGACGGTGATTTGCTGGAGGTCGGCGGAGTAGCACTCGGCCTTGTCCTCGGCGGTTTGCTGGCGGATGGAGATTTGCGTGATGGTCGTGATAAACGGCGCTCTGAGGCCGAAGCCCTCGGGCTTGTAGGTCGGGGAGACGCGCCCCATCGTCACCTCCACGCCGCGGTAGCCGGGCTTGACGACGAAGGTCCCGGACGAGGCCATGATGACGCCGCAGAAGATCAACAGGCCGACTCCGATCAATTTGGCGATTCCTTGGGGGCTCATGTTGGTTGGGGGAGAAGCTGGAGCCGGGAGGCGCCACAACACAAGCGTCCGTTGGCCGGAAACGGGCCGGCTGGAAATTTCGAGACGCATTCCACGCGCGCGCTCCTGCACCGTCGACGAGGTCGCCGCTGACGATACCAGCGGGCAGTCCGGAGAGTGCGCCAACGTCCGCGAGGTTGGGGACGACTGGCGAGATGACCGCGGTTCAGTGCAAATTCCGAGGTTACACGAACCGCAGGGCGGAGACGACGGCGGAGCAGACCTGGTCGACGGTGAGCTGCCGGACGCAGTAGCTGCGGTAGGAGTCGCCGGGGATGCAGGGGGCCGGAGCAGCGGCGCCGAGGCAGACGCAGGGAAGGGGCGTCTGGAGGACGGTGTGTTGCTCTCCCAACGGACGCCAGAGCGTGGCATTCTGCGAACCGAAGAGGGCGACAACCGGTGTGCCGACGGCGGCGGCGAGGTGCATCGGGCCGCTGTCGTGGCAGAGAAACAGGTCGCATTGCGCGAGGAGGGCGGCGAGCGCGCCGACGTGGGCGGCGGAGTTCAGCGCGACGACATGGGTCTTCGCCTGGCGGCGGATATTGTCGACGAGGTGCTGCTCGTGGGGACCGGCGGTCAGGAAGACCTGCACGCCGAAGGCGTCCTGCAGGCGGTCGCAAACCGCGGCGAAGCGTTCGGCCGGCCAAATGCGGTGCAAACTCCGTGAGCCGGGATGCAGGAGGATTCTCGATTTTCGATTCTTGATTTTCGATTTCGGGCCGCCGGTGAGATTTTGGGCGACGGCGACATCGGACGCGCCGGGCACGAGCCGGACATCGCGCGAGACAATGGGCACGCCGACGGCGGCGGGAAGGGCGAGATAGGTCTCGGTGACGTGATTCGAGTCGTAAAACGCGTTGGTGACCTTCGCGGCGTGGGTGTACAGCCGGCCGAAGCGATGGACGATCCGTTCGCGGTCAAACGTGGCGCGGACAATGGCGCCGGTGAGCCGGGTCACGAGGGCGGTCTTTTCCGTGTTGTCGAAATCGAGCACGTGCGTAAATCGCCCGCGGCGCAGCGTGTGGACAAAGCCGGGCCACTCACCGGCCCGGCGCGGAAACGTGAGCGCGGCGTTGAGGTCGGGGTTGAGCGGAATCACGCCGGCGAAGGCGGCCTCGGTCAGGGCGGTGAGGTGCGCGTCCGGCCAGTGCAGCCGGAGGTTACGCGTCACACTGCCAAGGAGCACGATGTCACCCAGGTAACGGCGGCGGATGAGGAGAATGCGCGGGGAGACGGACATCAGAGGTGGTGCGGTGCTCTAACTTGAAGGATTCACATCGCGGCTCGGGGCCGCAACCAAAGGAATCAGGCCCAAGCCGAAGAGTCTCCTACAATGGAGGCGGGGTGCCCCCACCCCGCACGTTGCTGAAAGAGTACGTGCTTTACCGCGGGGTGGGGGCACCCCGCCTCCAAAATCACGGAACGAAATCGTCGCGAAGGTGCACGAAGTGGAACGATATTTGCCCATGGATTCGAGGCGCCCAGGGGGGCCCATCAGTCAATCCCTGAACGCTTCGAATCCGTGGGCAACGGACTGACCTGCGAGGCGGATTCTCATGTCGCGGGCGTCCACCATTGCCAAGGCTACGGTGGTCAGGGAAGCACCGCGCCTCCCTGCTGGCGTTCGTAGAGTGAACGGTAGAGTTCGTTGCCGGCAACGAGTTCGGCGTGGGTGCCGCGGGCGACGATCTGGCCGTGATCGAAGACGAGGATCTTGGTGGCGTCGCGGATGGTCGAGAAACGATGGGCGATGATGAAGACAGTTTTTCCAATCACGAGTTTCTGGAGTGCCGCTTGGATGGAGGCCTCGCTCTCGCTGTCGAGGGCACTCGTGGCTTCGTCGAGGATGAGAATGGGGGCGTTGCGGAGGAAGGCGCGGGCGAGGGCGATGCGTTGCTTCTGGCCGCCGGAGAGACGCGCACCGCGCTCCCCGACGACGGTGTCGTAGCCGGCAGGAAATCCTGCGACAAAATCGTGGGCGTAGGCGGCGCGGGCGGCGGATTCGATATCGGCCCGCGTGGATTCAGGACGGGCGATGAGGAGATTATGGTAAATCGTGTCGTTGAAGAGGACGGGGTCTTGCGAGACGATCGCAAT
>SXSC01000068.1 GCA_005792355.1 Opitutaceae bacterium | reverse complement strand
GTGATCGCGCACCAGGGCCGCTTCCTCGTGCTCACCTGCGTAGCGCCGGCGGCAGCGTGGGACGAACTCGCCGCCGACTTCGTGTTCTTGCGGCGCACGGTCGACCTCGATGGCAAGCCGGTGACCTGCGTCCACCCGGACTTCCATCGCTCGCTCGATCCCGTCGAGGCGCGGCATGTCGACGTCGCTGATCACGAGATCGAACACACCCGTGCGGACCGCGTTCCAGCCATCCATGCCATCGACGGCGATCTCGACCGCATATCCGCGCGACTCCAGGAGCTTGCGCTCGAGTTCACGCACCGTGAGTGAATCGTCGACCACCAGCACGCGCCTGCTTCCGACCTTGGCCTCGGCGGCCGCCGCATGCACCGCCCCGAGCGTGCCAGCCGCGGCGGCCTTTTCCACCGAGCGCACCAAATCGTCGACATCGACGATCAGCACGGGCGCCCCGTCCTCCATCAAGGATCCGGCCGCGATGTCCTGCACCTTGCCGAGTCGCGGATCGAGCGGCTGCACCACGAGTTCCCGCTCGCCGATGAAGGCGTCGACCACGACGCCGTAGCGCCGGTCGGCGTCGCCCAGCACCACGACGGGCAACGAGGCTCCGCGGGGCGCACCGGCCCGTCCGAGCACCTGGTGCGCGGACAGGAGCCCGACCCGCCGGCCTTCGAACGAAAAATGCTGGCGCCCCTCGGTCGAGGCGATCTCGCTCTCCGGCAGGCGCAGGGTACGCGTGATAAACCCCAGCGGAATCGCATACGGTTCACCCGCCACATCGACCAACAGGGCGCGCACCACCGAGAGCGTGAGCGGAAGCTGGAGCTGGAACTTCATGCCCCGGCCGGGCGTCGAGGCCGCGCGCACCGTGCCGCGCACAGCCTTCACCATGCTCTGCACCACATCGAGACCGACGCCGCAGCCCGAGATCTCGGTCACGGTTTCCTTCATCGTGAAGCCCGGCAAAAACAGGAACTCCAGCAACTCGGACTCGCTCAGGCGCGGCGCCATTTCCACCGCCACGAGTTTCTTGCGCACCACCGCCGCCCGGACCGCCTCCGGATCGGCCCCGCGGCCGTCGTCGCTCACCGACACCAGGAGGACGCCGGCCCGGTGCCGCGCCTCGAGCGTGATGGTGCCGATGGCCGGTTTGCCGGCGGCGAGCCGCACCGCCGCCGCCTCGATGCCATGATCGACCGCGTTGCGCAGCAGGTGCCCCAGCGGGGCCTCCAGTTTCTCGAGCACGTCGCGGTCGACCTGCGTATCCTCACCGGCGATCACGAGCCGGATCTCCTTGCCCAGCCCGCGCGCGATGTCGCGCACCATTCGCGGGAATCCCGTCACGCCATCGCCAAACGGCCGCATGCGCACGGCGAGCGCCTCGCCGTAGAGCCGCTGCGCCAGGTTGGTCGAACGACGATCGTAGGTGTCGAGTTCGTCCAGCCGCCGACCGAGATATTCCCGGCAGAGCGCCAGCCGCCGCTGCGCTTCATGCAGCGATTCCTTGAGCTGGTCGCCGGAAGCGCCCGCCCCAATTCGATCGCGCAACTGCTCAATCGTCCCGTTGAGATCGTGGTGCAGGCGCTTGAGCCGGGAAACCGACACGCCAAACGGCCGCAGCCAGCGCGATTCCACCAGCGACTCGCCCGCCAGCCCGAGCAACCGGTTGAGATTTTCCGCAGTGACCCGCAACGCCCGTGAATCAGCCCGCTCGGCCTTGGCTGTTTCGGCCGCCGCTCTCAAAACTGGAACCACCGCAGGTGCCGGCACCGCCGCGGCGATCACGGCAACCGGCGCAGCGATCACTGGCACTGGCGGGGCGGAGCTCACCGGCGCCACCGGAGGAGGCGACTGCGGGGGCGGTTCACTCGCGACGGGAGCCGGCGCCGGCTCGGGAAGGCGCACCGGCGCGACGACCGGTGCGGGGGCGATTTCGACGGCCGGCACGGGTGCCGGTACAACCATCGGAGCCGTTGTCCCGTTGGCCGGACGCCCCGAAATCAACATGGTCTTGAGCGAGCGGACCACGTCATCGATTTCCGACATCCGCTCTCCCTCCCACGCGGGGAGTTCGGAATCCTTCGACTGCGCGATGCGCATGAGCATGTCCACGCCAGTGAGCAAGACGTCGACCTGAGTCCCCCCCAGCGTAATCTGGGAGCGCTGCGCGGCCACGAAACAATCCTCCATCACGTGGGCCACGGCCACCGCCGCATTGATCCCCACGATGCGGCCCGCGCCCTTGAGGGAATGCGCCGCGCGCATCATCGACTCGAGCGCCGCTTTGTCACCCTGCTCGAGCGAGAGCAAACCCTGCGTCAACACTCCCAGCTGGCTGTCCGCCTCCATGCGGAACAGCTCGACCATCGACATGTCGGCCAGTTTTCCGCTCATGCGAGGCTCCGGTTGAGGGTGAAGAAGAGCAACTGGTCGTCGATGACCCCCACCGGCCGCTCGCTCCACGTGAGCATCCCACGCGTGTAGGTGGCGTGGGCATGCGCGAGGGTGGCCGGCACGGTTCCCAGGTCGGTATCCTCGTAGCGGTAAATTCCGGCAACTTCATCCGCCACGAAAACAAATCGATCGCCCTCGCGACTCACGACGGCCAGCCGCGCCGTCTGCCCACTGCCAACCTCGCCCGCCAGGCCGAGCGTCGCGGTCAGGGAAACGCACACCAGCAGTTCGCCGCGGATGTTGGCGAGTCCCGTGACGATCCGGTCGCGGCGATGGGGCAGCGAATGCACCGGCCGCAGCGGGGCGACTTCCCGAAAGACCGTGGTGGACAGGGCAAACCACTCGCGCACGATCCGGAAAATCACCGCGGAGCGCGTCCCGTGGCGCGAGTCACGCTTGGCCTTGGCGTAGTGGGTGGCATGGGCGGCGAGATAGGATTCGGACACGGCCGAATCGAGCAGCCGGGCGGCGCCGGCGGCATAGACCGGACAGTTGCGGCAGTGGAGATACTCCGTCAATTCCGGGCACGAACGGTCGCCCCAGACCCCGATCCGTTTCCAGCAGTCAATCGTGCCGGGCGAACTCATCGCGCCTCCTTGCTCAGCGCCCGTTGCGCGCGCTCCCGCAGGGTGCGCGCGCCGCGAAGATCGCCGTTGAGTTCCGCCCTCGTCGCGAGGTGGGCGAGCGCCTCCGTATGACCCGGATCGAGATAAATCGTCTTGCGATACAAGGCCTCAGCCTGCGCCGTGTCGCCCGAGGCCTCCGCCACCACTCCCAGAATAAAGAGCACCGGGGCCGTCGCGCCTTGCCGCGCGATCAGCGCCTCACCCCTCGTCCGGGCATCGCGGAAACGCCCTCCATCCGCCAGTTTTTGAATCGCCTGCAATTCCTCGGCGGCTCCAGTGGCGACCGGTGCCGGTGCCGCGGGGGCGGCGGGCCGGGCAATCTCCCGCCACGGCACGCCCGAAGCCGGCGCGGGCGCCGGCCGTTTCGGCATCGGCGGCGGTGCCTCGGCGGGTGCGGCCCGCTGCAGCAGAAACCCGGCCTTCACTTTCAACAGTTCATAGCCGTGCTCCAGCAACAAAACGGGCTCGGCGGGGCCCACCGCGAACCAGCCGGCCGGCGCCAGCAAGCGGTCGAGCGACTGGACGGCCCGCGTCTGCGTCGGACGATCGAAATAGATCAGCAGATTGCGGCAAAAGATTGCATGGTACTGCTTCCGACCCTTGGAAAACTCTTCGGCCAGCAGGTTGCCCGCCTCGAAATGCACCGGGGCGCGCACCCGCTTCGCCACCTGCCAGGTATCGTCGCCAACCGGTTCGAGAAAGGTCGCGCGAAACTTGAGATCATCACCCCGAAACGAGTTGCGGCCGTACACGCCCCGGGTCGCGCGCTCCAAATTCTGACGGCTGATGTCCACCGCGTCGATGTGCAGCAGGTCCAGCGGCCAGCCGGCGAGCGCACACGCCATCGCCAGCGAATACGGTTCCTCCCCCGTCGAACACGGCACGCTGAGCACGCGAAAAATGGTCTTGGGATTCGCCCGGCCCCAGACTTCCACCACGTGCCGCGCCAGGGCATCGATGGCCGGCCGATCGCGAAAGAACCAGGTCTCCGGCACCACCACGCGATCGATGAGCGCGTGGCGTTCCTCCGCCGATTCCTCGAGAATGGCGAGGTATGCCTCCACCGTCGCGCAGCCGGTGGTCTTGATGCGTTCCCGCGCCGCCCGCCGCACCGCGTCCGCCCCAATCGACGCCGCCTCCAATCCGGCGAACGCCTGCAACCAAGTTTCAACCGCGGCGACATTCATGAGGCGATCGCGATCGCGGCTGGCGCGTCGGCTCCTTCCGGATACAACGCGAAGCGGAGTTCGTCCGTGAGCAGCGCCCCGATCTCGACGCGCTGGATCATGCCGCGCGAATCCTGCGCCACGGGTCCGAGGTAGCGCGCCGAGGGGCTCGTAATGCCAATCGACCGAAACTCGCCGGGCTCCTTGGCAATCATCTCGGTGGCCCGCTCCACGATCACCCCGAGCAGTCGCTCGCGCCCATCCGGATGCGGGTAGTTCACAATGAGAATCCGCGTGCTCACGCGCCGGGCCGCCGGCCGGCCCAGCGCCAGCAATGCCAGATCGAGGGCCGGAACCGCCACGCCCCGGTAGTTGATCAGACCAACCACACCCACGGGCGCGCCGGGCAGCGTCTTCACCGAAAGCAACGGCAGCACCTCCGTCACGTCACGCGCCGGCAGGGCGTAGCGGTCGGCGTCCAACTGGAACAGGAGAAACAGCATAGCTGATGGGATCGCCGCGCCGGACCGGCTCAGTTGCGCACTTTGAACCGTTCCACGCCGGAACGCAGGCCGCGGGCCGCCTCGTCGAGGCGCCGCACCGTTTCGTTGCTCTGATGCAGTGACTCGGCGGTCTGGCGCGCCGCATCACCCAGTTGCGTGAGCGCCTGGCTGATTTGTTCGGCGCCCGAAGACTGCACCTGCATGCCCTCGCTCACCGCCCCAATCCGCGGCGTGATCGCCTGCACATTCTGGATGATCTGGGCGAGCTGGCTGGCAACCTTTTCGACATCGGTGACCCCCCGGCGCACCTCCTCGGAAAATTTGTCCATCCCCATGACACCGGCGGTGACCGCCGTCTGAATCTCCTTCACCAGCTGTTCAATGTCGACGGTGGCGGCGGCCGTCTGGTCGGCCAGGCGGCGGATTTCGGTGGCGACAACCGCAAACCCGCGCCCGTACTCGCCGGCCTTCTCGGCCTCGATGGCGGCATTGAGCGAGAGGAGGTTGGTTTGGTCGGCCACCTTGGCGATGGTGGTGACGACCGAGCCGATGTTGGCGGCCTTGTCGTTCAGCACCGTGAGGCGGGAGTTGATCGAACTGGCGGCCTCGGTCACCCGTCGCATCGTATCATCCATCCGGCCGAGCGCCTCGCGCCCGCTGTCCGCCAGGGTGGCCGAGTGTTGCGCGCCCTCGCTGACGTGCGAGACCGATTGCGCGAGGTCACGCGCGGTCGCAGTGATTTCCTTCGAGGTCGCACCGATCTCGGTGGTGGTGGCGGCCACTTCGTTGGCGGTGGATTGCTGCTTCTTGGCCGTGGCGGCGACCTCCGTGATGACGGAGGAAACGATCACGCTCGAACGCTGCACATCGCTGACGAGCGCCGCGAGCTTGCGCCCCATCTCGGCGAGCGCCGTGCCCATGACATCGCGCTCCGACTGCGGCCGGAACTCAGTCGTCAAGTCGCCCGCCGCGACCCGGTTGGCCCCATTGCTACAGGCGCGCAATGAGCCGACCAGCCGCTCCAGCGAATGAATCAGCTGGCTGATCTCGTCGCGGCCATACGCCTTGGGCAGCACGACTGAAAGATCGCCCTCGGCGAGCACGCTGACCACCGTGGTGAGCTGCTGCACCGGGCGGCTGAGCGCCCGCGCAAAGAACAGCACCGCAATGACAGTGATGCCAAAAATCGCCGCGAACACCGCGAGCGCGACCACGCGCTTGAAGCGGGCATCCGCGAGCCGATCGGTCACATCGCGGTCAGTCTGGACGCGAAATTCTTCCAGCAGCTTGTCCTGCGCGCGCCGGAGTGGGAGATACTGCCCGGTGTAAAGCGCATTGGCCGCGGTGGGGTCCTTGCCGGCGAGGTCCATGATCTGAATCTCAATCTTGTCGAGCCGGGCGTTGTCGTTTTCCCGGATGGCCTCGGCCGCCCGCATCAGGTCGGGGCGCTCACTAAAGGGCGCTTTCAGCGACTCAATCGCCTTGGCCAGGTGGGCATCGGCCGCGATCCGCCGCTGCCGTTCAGCCTGGCTGGTCGGGTCCAGCAGCACGCCCCGCAAGGCGTCGCTGATCTGCAGGGCGTCGAACCGAATCACCGCCGTGGCGGTTTCGATCTGATCGCGTTGCTCGACCGCAAGATCCTCGAGGTGATCCGCGTAGAAGAACAGGCGGAAGCCGCCCGCGAGGGCGAACATGACGACACCGAAGAACGCGTAGAGGCGCTGGGCAATGGTCCAGGATTTCATGAAGAGTGGCGGGGAAAGGCTGGTCGATCGGAACGAAATCGAAGCTGTGAGGCGGAGACAGAGAAGGCAAGGTCAGGCGTGGGGCACGATACAATTCTGCCGGACGCATCGCATCCACGAGTTACGCGAGATACGGAATTGTCATCGGTCCTTCCGGCAGGATGGCGATTGGGGCGTCGCGCCCCACCCGATCCAACTCCGCGGTGATGCGCGCGGCGAGGTCGGGGACCGGCTCAAGATGGGCCCGGCGGAGATCCGCGGGTGCCATCGACGAAAACACCCCGACCCGCGCCCGGACGAGGATCAGGGCCAGCAACTGCACCTGCCACTGGTCTTCGATCGGCTCCGGCGCGGAACCGATGGTGTCGAGCATCGCCTGTGCCGACGGATGGTTGAACAGGAAATTCTTGAAACTGCCATGGTCGGGGAACCCGTCGCCACACTCCGCCGCCGCCAGAATCAAACCGCCGTCCGACACGATCTGCGCCGCCGCCGACATGCCCTTCACGGTTTGGTACAGGTTTTGGTCGAGCGGGAAACCGCTGTTCGACGTTACGACAATCGGGAAGGCATGCGGACAGGCCACCATCGACGTCCGCTTCGCGAACGCGCAACCGGCCTCGTGCGCGGCCAGGACTTCGCCGCAAAAATATCCGGTGATCTCGCGGCGGCGGTTTTGCGTGACGTTGATCAGGAAGTCCACGGGCAGCAACGCCCCGTTGGCGCGAATTTGCGCCTGCGTCGGGTTGCCCGCGAGCAGGCCCCACGTGCTGCGGGGATCGCCGATCACCTGCGCCCGATGGTAATGTTTGATCGCCTCGAGATCGGCGATCGCCGGGAACACGCCTTTGTAGCCACCGGAGAACCCCGCCATGAAATGCGGCTCGATGAAACCCAGCACAATGCGGCGATCGGCCTCGACGTACGCGCGGTTCATCCACACCGGGCGACCGTCCACCGTGGTGCCCGCCCGCGCCAAGGTCGCGGGGTCCCGTGAGTCGTGGTTGACCACGCGATATCGCGCGAAGACGTCATCGCCGATCATCTGCCGCAATTCGTCGGACGTGTTCGCCCGGTGCGAACCGGTGCCGTTGATTATCGTGAAATTCTCCGCCGCCACCTGCGCCAGTTCGGAAAACAACCAGGGCAACAAGCGCTCCCGCGGCAAAGGCCGGGTGTGATCGGGAATCACGACCGCCACCCGATCGCCCGCTCGGACGGTCTCGCGCAACGGCCGACACCCAAATGGCGCCCGCATCGCCTCTCGGAAAGCCTTCGCCTCGTCCGGCAGGCCAGGAATAAACTGCGGTTCGACGACTGTCACGTTCTCGGCGGGCACGTCCAGCGTGAGTCCGGACCGGCCATATTGCAGCATTACCTGTTGCATGGCCGGGAGGAGGTTGGATTTTTCTGGACCGGACGGAGCCCGCTGCGAGGAGCGACAGTGGAAAAGGCGGATGTGCCGATGAGGTGCAACCGCGACAATCTACCGGGACACCACGGAACTTGAACAGAAGGAAACAAAGCGAAAGAAGAAATCCTCATCTCCGGGCCCTTCGTTGTCTTCGTTCCCTTCGCGGCAAGAGCTTTGGGTTCGAGCCTGGCCGGCTCCAGGCAGTCGAGGTGGAGCCCGAGGTCCTCATCGGGCTGGTCTTGCAAGCGCACGGCGCAAAACCCGATGACGACATCGGGCCCCACCTCTCATTGAACCGTTTCGGCCAAGCCCATCACCTCGGCCCCCTCTACTCCGAAAATCCGGGTTCATCCGTGGTTCAACTTCATGGACCAGCCTTCAATTCTGCCGGCCCTGGCGCAGGCGATCCAGAAACACGGCCACGATGATGACGAGGCCGATGATGATTTCCTGAAAATACGTCGGCCAGCCCATCTGCTGCGAACCGTTGCGCAGCACCGCCATGATCAGCGCGCCAATCATCGAGCCGAGGATTGTGCCGACGCCGCCGTTGAGGCTCGCCCCTCCGATGATGACGGAGGCGATGATGTCGAGTTCGAGGCCGATCGCGACGGTCGGGTCACCCTGCCGCAGCCGCGCGAGCTGAAACAGTCCCGCCAGCCCGAAAAAACAGCCGGCCAGCGCGTAAATCGCGATTTTGAGGCGCTTCGTCGGAATGCCACAAAGCCGCGCGGTCTGTTCGTTCGAACCGATCGCGAACACATGCCGGCCAAAGACGGTGTTCCGCAGCACCAGGGAAGTCAGCACCGCGAGCGCCATCGCCACCCAGACCCCCGCGGGCAGCGCGTAGCTGTGCGGGTCGACCGTGGTCATCCAGCCATTGATGGGCGAGCTGTCGTAGTTGACGGTCTGGTTGTCGCCCAGCCATTTGGCGGACCCGCGCGCGACCCCCAGTGTGCCCAGCGTGATGATGAACGGCGTCATGCGCAGACCGGCGATCGCCGCGCCGTTGAGCAGCCCGACCATCCCCCCGGACAAAATCATCACGACGGCCGCGGGTGCGGCGCCCCAGCCTTTCTGCAGCAGCAACGCGCCGACCACGCTGGTCAGCGCGATGCTTGAGCCCACCGAGAGATCGATGCCGCCGCTCACGATAATCATCGTCATCCCCAGCGCCCCAATCGCCACGATGACCGTCTGCGTCAGGATGATCTTGGAATTGTGATAGCTGAGAAACGAATCCCGCGACTCGGTCGGCAGCGCAAAGAGGGCGATGACCAGGATGAGACCCAGAAACGGGCCGGCCTTCGCGAGGATTCTTTTCACCGAGTCATTCATCGGAAAATCGTCAGACGCTGCCGGTGGCGACCCGCATGATTTCAGCCTCGGTCCATTCCGCCCGCGGGCGGACAGCCGTGAGTTCGCCGCGACACATCACGCCGATGGTGTCGCACAGGCCGAGCAATTCCGGCAGATAGCTGCTGACCACCACGACGGCCTTGCCGCCGGCGGCGAGCCGCCCGATCAACTCGTAAATCTGGGCCTTGCTGCCGACATCGATGCCCCGCGTGGGCTCATCGAGGAGAAAAATCCGCGCCGGGTGTTCGAGCAGCCGGGCGATCGCGATCTTCGGCTGGTTGCCGCCGGACAGTTCGCCGACGTTTTGCGTGCCGTCGCGACACTTCACCCGCAGCTCCTCGATCCAGTGCCGGGCGGTCTCGCGCTGGCGCCGGCCGTTGACCCACCCGAATCGTCCAAAGGCTTCCTGCTTGGTCAGCGTGATGTTGTCCGCGACCGACTGCGTCAGCATCAGCCCTTCCTCCTTGCGGTTTTCGCTGAGGAAGCCGATGCCCTGCGCCCAGCGCTCCCGGGGCGTCGCGGCCTCCGCCGCCGCCCCGACCACGCAGACTTCCCCCGCCTCGATCTCCTCCAAAGCGAAGATGGTGCGAAGCAGGTCCGTGCGGCCGGCGCCGATGAGCCCGGCCAGGCCGAAAATTTCCCCCGCCCGCACCTGCAGGCTTGCGCGCTTGAGCCGCGGGGCGCTGGCGGCCGCTTTCACTTCGAGCACCACCGCGCCCGGGGCGTGCGCCGTGCGGGGGTAGAGGTCTTGCACTTCGCGGCCGGTCATGAGCGTGACAAGGCGATCGAGCGTCGCCGTTTGCATTTCGCCGGAGCCGACGGTTTCACCGTCCTTCAACACCGTGTAACGATCGGCGATCCGCCGGCACTCCTCGAGAAAATGGCTGATGTAGATGATGCTCACGCCCTGCGCGCGCAGCCGCAGGATTGTGGTGAACAGCCGTTCCGTGTCGGCCTGCGTCAGGCTGCTGGTCGGCTCGTCCATGATGAGCACCTTCGGCTGGGTGAGCAGCGCCCGGGCGATTTCGATCACCTGCTGCTCGGCAATGCTGAAGCGACCGGCCGGTTTTTCCAGCTCGAGCGTTTCATGGCCCAGCAGCTCGAGCGCGGCGTGGGCGCGGGCGCGGGAGGATTTCCGATCGATCCAGCCGCCACGGGCCGACTCCGCGCCGAGCAGAATATTTTCCTGCGCCGAGAGGTGCAGCGAGAGGTTCAATTCCTGGTAAATCATCGCCACGCCCTTCAGCCGGGCATCGTGCGGGTCCGCGGGCAGATAGGGTCGCCCGCCCAGTTCCATCGCACCCGCGTCAGCCGCGTGAGCCCCGCTGAGGATTTTCATCAGCGTGCTCTTGCCGGC
>SXSC01000067.1 GCA_005792355.1 Opitutaceae bacterium | reverse complement strand
TTGGTAAGAGTAGTAATAGCTGACGAAGGACTCGACCGCGCTCTCCGGAAAGAAGTTCTTGAACTCCGAATCCAGCTGGGCGGCGAGCGTCTTGTTGTGCGAGATGATGAGGGTTGGTCGCTCCAGTTGGGCGATGACATTGGCCATCGTGAACGTCTTGCCGGAGCCCGTGACGCCCAGCAGTGTCTGGAACTTGTTACCCGCGCGCAGCGAGTCCACGAGCTTCGCGATCGCCTGCGGCTGGTCGCCGGTGGGTTGGTAGTCGGAACTGAGTTTGAAAAGCATGGAGCGTCTTCCGGCATCCCGGGCTACAATCCGAAAACTTTCAACACGCCGTTCCAGATGCCCGACCAGAACGCGCCGGCTTTCGCCGCCGGTCCCTCGCTCGACGTCTCCTGCACCACAAACAGCCCCCGGCCGGAGAAAACGTCATCGAACAGCGGGTTCATGCCGCGATAGTAACTCCAAAACGTCTCCGCCCGCACCGGCCGGTAGGCGAGGTTCGGCGTGAATCCAATCGTCGCATCCTGATTGGTCCGCCGGGCCGGAGCCGCCTGGCCCGCGCGATCCGCGAGTCGCTCCGCGCGCACGCCGCGGCTGCCGGTGATCACCAGCCGGCAGGGTCCGAGGAATTCGAAAAACCGGAATTGCCCGCTCACCCACGCCTGCCAGCGGAAAATCCGCCAGTGTCGCCGGATCACCAGCCGCTCGCCCTCGCGCTGGATCACCCCGGCGAGAAATCTCGGCCGCAGGACGAGCGAAGCGCCCGCCGGCACCGTGGTGATCGCAAGTTCGGCGTGCGGGTCGTCGCTGCTGGAAAAAGTCACGTGATACTCACCCTCCGGCCGCGCCTGGTGCAACTCGACGAGTTCGATCAGACCGCACGCCATGCTCGTGAACGGGATACCCCAATCGAGCACGAAGCGGGTGTGTTTCCCGATGCCCTCATCCGAGGCCTGGAGGAATTTCTCCTTGATGCGCAGGACGTCGCCCGGGCGCAGGATCGTCTCGATCGACACCTGGCTCTCCCCCACTTCGGGCCACGCTTCCGGCTCGGGCCCCAGCCGGATGGGCTGGCCGCGCGACAGGAGTGAGGCGAAGCCGTAGTAAAGCGCCAGCGCCCACAACGTCGGCCCGAAAAAAAAAGCCAGCAGCGCGAAGAGTAAATACCACCGGAGCCTTTCCCAGGCGAGCATGGCGTAATGCCGCGCGCGCGATCGACTCTCCTCGAGCCGGCCAACCTCGTGGTTGGCCCGGCGCAACGCCATTTCCAAACCATCCTTTTCCCAGACGACCTGCGTCACGGCCCGGTGGAGGTCGGCGAGTTTGCCCGTCGACTCCAGCTTAAGGGTCTCGAGACGGCGCGTCTGCTCGGCATTGGCCGCCTGCTGGGACGGATTGTTCCAAAGCCGATCCCACCAGCTCTCGAGGCTGCGCAGCGAGGAGATGATCTTTTCCGCCTGTTTGAGCCGCTCCTCCTGAACCGCCACCTCGGCCCGCATCCCGGCGATCCGGCGTTCGATGGCTGCCTGCGCCACCAGGAGTCGTTCGCGATCCGCAATCGCGTGCTGCAATTTTGCGCGGCGCCCTTGCTCCAGCAGGCCTTCCTCCTGCAGGAACAGCCACACCCCATAGCCCGCCAGCGCGACGAACACGAGGAGGAGGGCGCCCACCAGTTTTTGCGCGAGCCAGGAGGCGAGCTTGAGAAACATGGCCTGCATACGGGGCAAGTGTGCCCGCGATCAGCGAACGAGATCAATCGCGCATGTTCCACGCGTCGCCGCATTTGTTTCCACGACCCCAGCCGGCGACAAAATCGCCTGGCGGTTTTGTCTTTGGCCAGCCCGAAGCGGTTTGCCAACCGCCCGGCGCACGGCAAGTCTTCCGCCCAACACCAACCGTGTGCCCATGTCCAAAGCCATCGTTTCAACTCTCTACGACTCCGACGTCTTCCGCATGGCCTGCCGCCAGTTCGACAAGGCCGCCGACGCCATCAATCTGCCGGATGCCATCCGCGATCGCACCAAGTACCCGCGCCGCTGCCTCGCCGTCTCCCTGCCGGTCAAACGCCAGGATGGCAGCATCACCGTCTTCGAGGGCTATCGCGTTCAGCACAACCTCTCCACCGGCCCGTCCAAGGGCGGCATCCGCTTTCACCAGCATGTGACACTCGGCGAGGTCGCCGCGCTCGCGATGTGGATGAGCTGGAAAACCTCCCTCGTCGGCCTCCCCTACGGTGGAGCCAAGGGCGGGGTCATCGTCGATCCCAACCTGCTGACCGAGCCGGAGCTCGAGCATCTTTCCCGTCGTTACATGCAGGAAATGGTGAACTTCGTTGGACCGCACATCGACGTCCCCGCGCCCGATGTCGGCACCAACGAGAAAATCATGGCGTGGATGATGGACACCTACTCCAACCACGTCGGCCATGTGGCGAGCGCCGTGGTCACCGGCAAACCCATCGCGTTGGGCGGTTCACAAGGTCGCCGCGAGGCGACCGGCGCGGGCGTCGCGTATCTCGCCCGCAAATACCTCGAGGATTTGAAGGTGCCGGTCAGCAAGGCCACCGTTGCGATCCAAGGATTCGGCAATGTGGGCGGTGAGACCGCCCGCGCACTGCAGAGCTACGGGGCCAAAATCATCGCCATCTCCGATTTCACCGGCGGAGTCTACAATGCCAGGGGCATCGATCTGACCAAGGCGCTCACCTATGTTCGCTACCAGAAGACGCTGCGCGATTTCGACGGCGGCGACCCGATTTCCAACGAGGAATTGCTCGAATTGAAATGCACGGTGCTCGCGCCCTGCGCCCTGGAGCGCGTCATCACCGAAAAAAATGCGCCCCGGTTAAAATGTCGCGTGCTCGCCGAAGGGGCCAACGGCCCGACGACCAATGCCGCCGACAAGATCATCGAGGAACGCGGCGACATCGAGCTCATCCCCGACGTGCTCTGCAACTCCGGCGGCGTCATCGTTTCGTATTTCGAGTGGCTGCAGAACCTCTCCAATTTCTACTGGGGTCGCGACGAGGTCATGCAGAAGCTCTTTGCGATGCTGGACAAGGCGAAGGACTCGGTCGACGCCCAGAAGCGGAAATTCAAATTCAGCCGGCGCCTCGCCGCCCTCACGCTCGGCATCCAACGCGTGGCCGAAGCCAAGCAGAGCCGCGGGCTGTTCCCGTAGCGCCAAACTCGACGTGACCCGACAGATCGGCCCGCCGGAAGGATCGCGGGAAACCTCCACGCTGCGCGCGGTTGGGTTTCGCCGGGGTAAGGGCTGCTCCAGCGGCCGCGCGCCGATAGCTGAATGGCGGAGAGGGAGGGATTCGAATCGCCTGGGACCCGACAACCGAAAAGCCGAAGACAACGGCGTTTAGGTTGATTGTAAGTGGTTTAGAACAGGCAGGAAGATGCAACCGGATGCAGTGGGGACAAGCGAAAAGCACGCGGCTGGCAAATCCGTGGCAAATCTCCGCGGCGGTCGACTCGGGGTCCTGAATCCATCAGGCGAATACAATCATCGCTTTGCATTACGTCACTGGAGCGCCGCGATCGCCTGGAGCTTTCTCCGCAGCGCTGGCAGGCGCTGCTGGCTGGCGCGGTCCGGGGGCAGATGCCCGGGCAGTGCCTCATTGAAGAGAGGCACGGCCATGAGCCGGCGCGCAGATTCGATTACGTAGCTGCGCAGCGGGGTTGGAGTAGTGTGATTGACCTCCGCAACGATGTTCTCGCGGCCGTCGATTACCGTGATGAAGTCTTCGAGATCGTGGCTGGCGTAATAGTCGCCATCCCCGCGGTCGGAAAATGCCACGAACTTGGTGGCGAGAAACGCGACAGGAGAAATCAGGCGCAAGCGCGTGTGCGCGAATTCGCGCACCATCACGGTCGCCAGGGCTTCCTTGAACCACGCGGTGTTAAGACCGAGAAACGCTCCGTCCGTCGGCATGATGTCGACCGTCAGATTGCCGAGTACCCAGCGGCACCTGGGAGCACCCTCGCGCATGTCGTGATCGAATCTCAGGTCGCGCAGCTTGGTCTCGACGTCAGAGTAGCGCAGCGTCGTCGCCACCTCGATAATGACATCCACGTCATCGGTTGGGCGCGCGGGGGACAGTTCAGGATGATCCAGCAACAGGGTGACAATGGAACCGCCGAGAAACGCGTACTCCATTCCGAGACCATCGAGCCGCTCGGCCACAGCGCGGAGGGCGCCGAGATTAGGCTGGGACATTGGTGCTCAGGCTTTCAGTGATCTCCTTCTCCGCAATGCCGCGCTCTCTCGCCCGACCGATCCGCAGCGCGTCCACCAGCGCCAGAAGATCGTAAAGCGCCGGGTCGCGACCTGCGGCGCCAGGGACGCTCGGATAAAGCGGCTGCACGGCCGCGCCCTGCACCTTGCCGTTGGGATCCGGCCAAACGGGTGGCAACTGGTCGGAGGTGCTAAACTTGCCAGCCATCGCCGGTGCGGCCCAGGCGGTTGGCATGCCGCGAGTGACTTCCTTGGGACTGGCGGGAAAAGCGTAGGGCACGCCGTGAACGAGGAAGTTGCGGAGTGCTTCGCCCCTGACGCGCTTGGTCTCAGGATCAAGCAACCGCGCTTCGACCAGACGGCGTACTCCCGCATGGACTTCCGACGCACTCATGCCCAATGCCTGCCCCAACTCGGCATAACTGCCGAAGCCGTCCCCGAGAGTGAGTTTAAGCGCTACTACAATGTCTTGTGGCTTGGTAATCACATGAATACGCTATTCGCAAAGCGCGAACAGTCAAGCTGAGTTCGATTGCTCGACCGGACAATTGAGTGCAAAAGCCGGTCCTCTGATACTCCCCTAACGCGGGCTCTTGCTTCGAACGACGCCCGTGCGGCGTTTGTTGGCTGGCCAGTCGCTCTGGAGGAAGTCGTCAACGATACCGGCCGCGGTCCGGTGGCTGAGCTCCCGGTGGATCAAGTCTTGGACCGAGGGTGGCGTGATGCCGGGTTTCCGTCTCAATTGCCGGACCGCCGACTCGTATCGGCGGACTACGGCCGATTCGATCTGGAGTGTGATGGAGGAAGAGTTGGTTGGCCGAGGCATCGATTTTTCCTGAGTTGGTCCCACCTCAAATGCACTAGTTTCGCTCAACTGGCCGATACGCTTCATGGGCGCAACAGGGGGTGGATGAAGGCGAGGCCCTCACGAACGAAAGCGTCGCCGTCGGGGCAGACGTCTTGGAACATGCCGCGGCGTTTTCCGAAGTCGCCGAGCGCGGTGTTGTAGCCCTCGAAAGCCACGTAATCAGCCGGAGTTTCCTTCATCGCGGCGAAGACCTCGGGCCACCGCACCAGGCCACCGCCCGGCACACCGCGGTCGTTTTCGCAGGCGTGCAAGCCCCACAGGAGGTCACCCGTTTCGCGAATTGCGGCGGCAAAATCGCGAAGTTCGGTCACCATGTGATAGGTGTCGATGAGCACTCGCAGGCTGGCTGGACGTCCGGCCAATTCGATCAGACGCACTTGTCCAGCGCCAACTAGAATCCGTCATCAGCGCCAACTAGAATCCGTCTTGTTGATTTGGTAGGAATGCGGAGGAACTGAGGGCGCTCTCGACGGAGAGGTGGAGGCTCCTTGGTGGGAGGCCCTCCCATTGGGCAG
>SXSC01000066.1 GCA_005792355.1 Opitutaceae bacterium | reverse complement strand
TCCAGGAGACCACGCGCGTCCTCACCGATGCGTCTACCTTGGGCAAGGTCGACCTGTTGAAAGGCTTCAAGGAGAACGTCATCATGGGTCACTTGATCCCGGCTGGCACGGGTCTGCCGACCTATAAGCACCTCAAGATCACGTTGCCGTTCGGCGCGGAACTCCCGATGGAAGAGGCCAAGCCCGCGGAAGCGACCGCCAGCTGACCGCGCGCGCAATCACACTTCAGTCAAAGGCCGCGGACGTGAGTCCGCGGTCTTTTTTTTGGGGGAGACGGCGAGTCGAATGCCTCGGGGGGACGAAGCAGACGTTGCGGAGGGCACCGCTGTGTCGGCGCCGTTACTGCGGTACCGTGGCACGCGTCGGATGACGAAAATGTAATCTGGCGGTCACGGCGCCGAGCGATCGGAGAGCGCATAGTGCCACGGTTACGAAACCGAATCGTCCAACTCTCAACCAAAGTCGCTCCATGAAAAACCAATGTTCAACCCTGCTTGCTGCGCTCGGCCTCCTTGCCCCCGCGCAACTTTTTGCTATTCCAGCGTGGTCGCGCTCGGAGGCGACCGCCTGCTCGAGCTGCCATGCGACGCCGACGTACCAACTGACCAGCGTGGGGCTTGATTTCCTGAAGAACGGTCATCGCAACGAGCCGTTCAAATACAATGCGAAGGGCCAGACTTGGGACAATTATTTCAGTTTGATCTGGAAGGGCCGTTTCTTCAACGACCGGCTCGACGATGCCAAGACCGGCAACGCCAACACGCAGCGGCCCAGCACAAATCTCGAGCAGCACTCCTTCGCCCTCTACAGTGGCGGCGCGCTGCACGACCGTTTCTCGTATTTCACCGAAATCTACCTGAGCGAAAACACCGGTGCCACTTCGGGAGCCAACATCGCGCAGGGCGATGCCGCCCGCAAGAAGCTCGCCGAGGCATTTCTGCAATACAACCACCCGCTGCAGGACGGCATGTTCCTGGCGGCCCGCGCCGGCGAGATCCTGCCGGCCATCCTCCATGTCTTCGGCGTCGGAGCGCGCAGCGCGGAGCAACGCCCGGTCGTCCTCAACGACGCCCTGGCGGGGAATCTCAACACCTACCGCCCCTTCAGCCGGCAGCAGGGCCTCGATCTGACCCTCGTCGGCAAACACTTCGAATTGGCCGCCGGCCTGGTCAACGGGTCGGACACGTCGACCACCAACTCGATCGACGCCGACAACCACAAGGACATTTTCGTTTCGGGCCTGATGACCTTCGACGAAAACGAGTCCGGCGTGGGGGTGTTCCACTACGACGGCAAGTTTTCGAATTACACCGTGAAACAGGATTTCAGCACCGCGCTGCTCTTTAAGAATGACTTTTATCGCACGGGCCTGCTCGGTCGGTTTATCCGCGACAAGTGGCGCGTCGTCGGCACCTATTTCATGGGTGAGGAGACCGTGAATGCGGCGAAGTCCAAGGCGAAGAACACGGGATATTACGCCCTGCTCGATTACAACTTCAACGACAAGTACGGCACCTATGTGCGCTACGACCGGCTCGATCCCAACAAGGACCTCAGCCGCAATGAAACGTCGCAGATTCTGGTCGGATTCAACATGATGATCTACGCCTCCATGAAGAGCGCCGCGCGCTGGCAGGTTGAGTATTCGGTGCGCAACACGTACCAGGGTGGATCGATCGTCACCTCCGGAACCACGAAATACGCCGACGCCCGGATCTATTCCCAATTGAGCTGGGGATTCTGAGTCAGTAGAATGGGTTGCTTGGTCACCAGCGCGGTTTCGTCACCGCGCTGGTTTTTTGCCACTGGCCGGCAACAGGGCCCCGTCGCAAGAAATGCGGCGGAAATCTCAAACCGGGCGGAGCGTTGCGGATGGCATCAATTTCAGGCTTCTCGTTATGATCACAGGCATGCGGATTCTGGTTGTCGAAGACGAACGCAAGACCGCCGACTACCTTCACAAGGGACTGTCGGAAACGGGATTCGTCGTCGACGCGGCCCAGCGGGGCGACGACGGGTTGCACCTGGCGTTGACGGAGTCCTACGATCTCATCGTGCTGGATGTCATGCTGCCGGGTTGCGACGGCTGGTCGATTCTGGCGGCGCTGCGCGCCGCCGGGCGGCCGACACCCGTCCTCTTCCTCACCGCCCGTGATACGGTGACCGATCGGGTGAAGGGCCTGGAGATGGGGGCGGACGACTACCTCGTGAAACCCTTCGCGTTTTCGGAGTTGCTGGCGCGGGTGCGCTCGATCTTGCGGCGCGGCCCCGGGCGCCAGCCGGAGGTCCTGCAGTTGGCCGATCTGGATCTCGACCTGCCGCGGCACCGGGCGGCGCGGGCCGGACAGCGCATTGATCTTACGCCCAAGGAATTCGCGTTGCTGGCACTGCTGGCCAAACGCCACGGGGAGGTGCTATCCCGGACGCTGATCGCAGAGCAGGTGTGGGAGATGAATTTTGACAGTGACACCAATGTCGTGGACGTCGCGATCCGCCGGCTACGGGCAAAGGTTGACGACCCGTTTCCGCGCAAGTTGCTCCATACTGTCCGCGGTGTCGGTTATGTTCTCGAAGAGCGCTGATTTCAGGAAGAAAGGCGCGCCTTGGTCGCTGACGGCGCGCCTGACGAGGCACTACGTTGTCTCCACCGCCCTGATCTTATCCGCGGCGGTTTTCTTCCTGCACTGGATGCTCGAGCGTGGTCTGGATGCGCGCGACAGGGCGCAGGTGCTGAGCAAGGCGCAGGTGCTGCAGATGCTGCTGCGCGAGCACCACGACAACCCTGGGTTCATCATCAACGAAGTCGAACACGAGGCGGCGGAAAACCAATCGTTAAAGTACTACCTGCGGGTCCTGGACGGGGAGGGGCGCACGCTGATCGAAACCTCTGGAATGAAGGAGTTGTTGCCCACCTCCGTTTTTCCTCCGCCGGCACCGGCGGGGGCGACCCAACTCGCCGGGGGATACACGATGCTCAGTCAGCACGCCAGATATCTCGTCGCGGCGGTTGAAGCCGAGACCGGTGGCGGCGGGAAGCGCTGCCTGCAGGTCGCGTTGGATCTTTCCCCCACGCTGGAGTTGATTGAAGGCTACCATAAAGTTCTGCTTTCCGTCCTGTTGGGAGCGGTGGCCCTGATGTCCCTGGCGGGATGGAGCATCGCGCGCCGGGGAATTCGCCCGCTGACCCACCTCGCGGAGGCGACCCATCGAATTTCGGCCAGCCGGTTGCAGGAGCGGGTGACCGCTCAGGACTGGCCCTTGGAGTTGACGTCGCTCGCCGGCGCCTTCGACGAAATGCTGGGCCGCCTGGAGAGTTCCTTTCAGCGGCTCTCGGACTTTTCCGCCGACATCGCGCATGCGCTGCGCAACCCGATCAACAACCTGCGCGGTGAAGCCGAGGTCGCGCTCGGGCATGCGCGCACTCCGCAAGAATACCAAGCGGTGCTGGGCTCGAGCCTGGAGGAGTTGGAGCGGCTGTCGCGGATGATCGACAGCCTGTTGTTCATCGCGCGGATCGACGATGCGAGCATCGCGCTGGAGCGGGTGGAGTTTTTCGTCGGGCGCGAAATGGTGGCGGTGAAGGAGTTTTACGAGGCGGTGGCGGCCGACGCCAGGATCGAGGTGGTGTGTGACGGCGAAACACCGGTGAACGGCGACCCGATGCTGGTGCGTCGCGCCGTCAGCAACCTGCTCGCCAACGCGCTGAAACACACCGCCGCGGGCGGACGGGTGACCATCGCCGCGCGCCCGCTTCCGGACGGCGGGGCGGAAATCGCCGTGCGGGACAACGGTGCCGGGATTCCGCAGGAGTTGCTGTCCCGGGTTTTCGAACGATTTTTCCAAGTGGATAAGTCGCGCGACCTCACCGCGAAAGGCGCCGGGCTCGGCCTCGCGATCGTGCGGTCAATCATGCGGCTGCATGGCGGAGAAGCGACCGTCCAAAGTGCGCTCGGGCAGGGGACGACGGTGACGCTGCGGTTCCCGGCGGAGACCGGCTCAGCGAAAATGTGCTTGGTCAGCAGAATTCATGGGCGCATTCCGGTTCGGGCAAATGGCCAAGGTTATGATATAGGGCCACCTCCATTGCCCTATAGGTTCGGAAACCATATGAGCGTCTGGTCACCACTCGGACTTTATTGTTCAAGC
>SXSC01000065.1 GCA_005792355.1 Opitutaceae bacterium | reverse complement strand
GGTGGCGAAATTCTGCCGCGCGCGGCAGGCGATCTGTCATCGCGCGGAGGCCGTGCCGCAAGTGGGTCTACTGCTCTCGACCACCGACCAGTATCGCCGGATGAACCGAGGACTTTTTCGAAAAGATCTAAAGCAGATCAATGGCCCGCTCCAGGCACTGCTGGAAGGCCAGTGGTCGGTCGAAGTGCTCGGCGAACATTCACTCGCCGGCCGGCTGCGCGACTACCCGCTCATCGTCGTGCCGGAGTGCGAGTATCTCGAGGTGGATTTCCGCGACCGCCTCGTCGCCTATGTCAAAGCCGGCGGCAACCTGCTGCTCATCGGGCCGACGGCCGCGCGGCTGTTCGAACGCGAACTCGGGGTGAGACTCGCAGGAGAGGCGAAGCTTGATGCGCCGATGCAGCTCGCGCACGGGGATGCCACAGCGGACTTCAAAGGCGCGCTGCAGAAGGTTGCGCTCGAAAAAGGCACCAGAGAATTCGGACAGATTTCCGCAGATGGGATCTCGCAACCAGCCGCGTTCATCGCCGCGTTGGGCCGCGGCAGGATCGCCGCCACCAGCTTCAGCTTCGGCCAGGCCTATCTGGACGGACGCCCGGAGCCGTTGCGGCGTTTCCTGAGCGATCTGGCGCGCGAACTGTTCCCGCGACCGATGGTGGAAGTGAAAGGATCCCGCGACGTGGATGTCGTGGTCGCGCGCAATCACGGCAAGCTTCTCGTCAATCTCGTCAACACCGCCGGCCCGCACCAGACGCAATCCCTCCTCGATGCCATCCCGCCCGTCGGTCCGCTTGGCGTCGCTATCCGCCTCGACCGCCAGCCCGCGAAGGTGACGCTCGAACCCGGGGCCCGGCCGCTGGCGTTTGACTACCGGGACGGCCAGCTGAAACTGTCAGTCCCGAAAGTCGAGATCCACGACATCATCGTCGTGGAGCAGCAGTAAGGATGCTCCTTCCGTTCCCAATGACATTCACCGAATTCTCTGTCGCTCTGCGCACCGGCCGCCGCATCTACGGCACGCTGGTGGCATCCACATCCTCGCGCTGGGTCCCGCTCCTGGCGGGTCTGCCGATTGATTTCGTCTTCATCGACACCGAGCACATCCCGATCGACCGGGAGACCCTCGGGTGGATGTGCCAGGCCTACGGGGCCGCCGGACTGCCGCCCGTCGTGCGAATCGCCGCGCCTGACCCGATCGCGGCTTGCCAGGCTGTGGACTTCGGGGCTGCGGCGGTCATTGCGCCCTATGTCGAATCGGCGGCCCAGGTCCGCGACCTGGTCGGCGCGGTGAAGCGCCGGCCGATCAAGGGGCAAAAACTCGCTGCGGAACTTGCCGGACACACGCCCTTCCCCCCCGCCCTCGAGGCTTATGTGCAAAAGCACAACGCCGGGCGTTCGGTCATCGTCAATATCGAGAGTGCGCCCGCGCTCGCAAAACTGGACGAAATCCTCGCCGTGCCAGGTCTCGACGCGGTCTTGATCGGGCCGCACGATCTCTCCTGCAGCCTGGGTTTCCCGGAGGACTATGATCACCCCGCGGTCGAGGCGGCCATGCTCGGCATCTTTCGCCGGGCCCGTGCCGCCGGCGTCGGAGCCGGCATCCATTCATGGATGTCAGTCGACCGCGAGGTGGCGTGGTGCGCAGCGGGGGCGAATTTCATGATCCACAGCTCCGATCTGACCGCGACCCGCAACATGATCGCCACGGAAATCAACGCCCTGCGCGCACGTCTGGGCGATGACCGGCGCGCGGACGAAAACGGCGCCGCCACTGTCTGAATTTCGCCCGCGCATTCGACCCCATTCACTCCATCGTCTCGCCTCTTCGTCCTCGACCATGCAGCTAATATCCGTCCCGTTTTCCCACGCGGTGGTCGTCCTGGCAGGCGTGGGTCTGGCTCTTTCATTTTCCGCCCGAGCGGCCGACTCGCCCTCGCTCGCGGCCTTTGCGGCCGCGCGAAATGAAGGCCTGCCCGCCCTCGGGATCGACTTCACGCACGCCACCGTCGTCGCGCCCACCATCACGACGGGACCGGAAAAAAAAGCCCTGGCTCTCTTGGTCGAGGAGGTCGCGGCGCGCACGCACGTGACGTGGTCGGTCGCGTCCGCTCCCCCGCCCACCGGCCCTGTGATTGTGCTCGGTCGTTTCGCCGAGGTTCGCACGCTGCTTGGGTCGCGCGCCGGGGAGGTTTCGCTCGACGAGACCCAGGTGGGGGCCGAGGGTTTTCAGATCGCCACGGTGGAGGGCCCGGGTCGCCCGTTGCTGGTCATCGCCGGGCGCGACGCTCGCGGGGTGCTCTTTGGCGTTGGCCACGTGCTGCGCACCTTGCGGCTGGGCCCGGCCCGCGCGGGCCTCGCCGGACCACTGAACATCACCACCACCCCTCGCTACGCCCTCCGCGGGCATCAGCTGGGCTATCGGCCCAAGGTTAATTCCTACTCGGGCTGGGACCTCCCGCAATGGGAGCGCTATATTCGCGACCTGATTATTTTCGGCTGCAATACGATCGAGTTGCTGCCGCCGCGCACCGACGATTCTGCGGACAGCCCGCATTTCCCCCGGCCGCAGCTCGAGATGATGGCCGGCATGTCCCGGATCGCGGCGGACTACGGGCTGGACGTCTGGATTTGGTTTCCTGCTTTGGACGCCGACTACGGCGATCCGGCCACGGTCGCGTTCGCGCTGGAGGAATGGGCCGGAGTGTTCCGCGCCCTGCCGCGGATTGACGCGCTGCTGGTGCCCGGCGGCGATCCCGGCCATACGCCGCCCGCGCTCATGTTTCCGCTCTTGGAAAAACAAACCGCGAATCTCCGAAGCTTTCACCCCCAGGCGACCATGTGGCTGTCGCCCCAGGGTTTCAACCATGAGAACATGGAGTATTTCTTTCGTTACCTCCGTGAGATGAGACCAGCCTGGCTCAAGGGCGTCGCCTTCGCTCCGTGGATTCACCTGGACCCGGCCGAGTTTCGCCGGCGCGTTGATGCACAATACCCGATCCGTTATTACCCGGACATCACGCACACCAAGGAATGCCAGTATCCGGTGGCAGACTGGGATCCCGCTTTTGCCCTGACGCAGGGGCGCGAACCCATCTGTCCGCGTCCGCACGACATGGCCCGGCTCGTCCGACTGCTGCAACCGCACACCATCGGCGCGATCACCTATTCGGAAGGGATCAACGACGATGTGAACAAGGCCGTCTGGTCGGCGCTGAGCTGGAATCCCGACGCCTCGGTGCCCGAGATCCTCCGCGATTACGCCCGTGTATTTCTCAGCGAACGCCTCACGGACCGGTTCGCCGATGGGCTGAGCGCCCTGGAGGACAACTGGCGCGGTCCCCTCGCGAAAAACTCCGGGGTCGACGCCACGCTGGAGCGGTTCCGGGAGCTGGAGCGCCGCGCCACCCCGGCTGACTTGCGCAACTGGCGCCTGCAATTGGCGCTCTATCGCGCGTATTTCGATGCCCACGTCCGTGCCCGGCTTCTTTACGAGCGCGAACTGGAGCGGCAAGCGATGGATGTTCTGAGCGCAGCCAAACAAATTGGCAGCGAAGAGGCGATGCGGCGCGCGACCGTTGTCTTGGAGCGCCCCTTTGCCGATCCCACGGCCGCCGCGCTCCGCGTGCGCGTCTTCCAAATGGCCGAGGCTCTTTTTCAGAGCATCAATTACAAGCCCAGCGTTCCGCTCTATCGCGCCGTGAGTCAGCGCCGCGGGGCCAATCTCGACACCTTGGATTATCCCCTGAACAACCGCGTCTGGTTGCAGGCCCAGTTCGATCAAATCAGGAAGCGTGACAACGAAGCGGATCGCCTGGCCGCCCTCGACCGGATCGTCAACTGGACGGATCCCGGTCCGGGTGGCTTCTATGACGACCTGGGCAATCCCGCCGCCCAGCCCCACCTCGTTGCCGGCTTGGGTCACGAGCGGGATCCAGCCTTCATCCACACGCCGCTCAACGGTCACTTTCCCGCCGATGGCCCCCCGCTGCCGCTCCGCACTTCCTGGGTCGACTACATCTGGGGCCTGAACGACCTCAGCATTACCCTCCGTTACCCGAATCTCGATCCCCAGGCAGCTTATCAGGTGCGGGTCGTCTATCCCCGGTTTCCCCCACCGTCGCTTTTGGTCTCGCCCACCTTGGGAAAAATCCGCCTGCGGGCCGGCGACAATCTCGAAATCCACCCCTACATCGATCGACCGTTCCCGGTCGAACCTGTCACCTTTGACGTGCCCCAAGCCGCCATCCGGGACGGAGTGCTGACCTTGACTTGGAACCGGGAGCCCGGCCTGGGTGGCAACGGCAAGGGCTGTGACATCAGCGAAGTGTGGCTAATGAAAAAACCGGCCACCCAAAAACCCAACCCTCATGGACGCTAACGGTTCGTCCGGAGCAGATTTTCATATGAAACGCCGAAAATTCCTCGAATCCGCCACCCTTGGAGCCACCGCGCTGCTTTCCCACCGGTTGTCAGCCGCCGACGCTCCCGCACAGACCAAGTCGTTCGCCGGGCCGGCGCTCCGTTACGACGCGTGGCTCGCCGAGCGCCATCAACGCGTGCATTCTGCGGCGCATCTCGATGCCTTCCTGCGGCCGCCACCGCACAATCAATGGGCGAAATTCGATCCGGAACTCGGCTATGTGCCGAGCGACAGCATCCAGCGCGACGGCGTCGACGGTTCCCACTCGGTCTACCGCTACGGGGCCGCTGGCGAACGCAAGCTCATCAACTATGCCGATCGTCCGTGCCGCGTGAACACGTATGGCAACAGCTTCACGCATTGCCACCAGGTCAGCGACGGCGAGACGTGGCAGGAAAATCTCGCGGCCCACCTGGGCGAACCGATCCGGAATTTCGGCGTCGGCGGCTACGGCGTGTTTCAGGCTTTCGCGCGCCTGCGGCGGATGGAGCAGACGGCGGTCCGGGCACCTTATCTGATCTTCAACATCTGGGATGACGATCACCGGCGGACGGTGATGCCGTGGCGCAGCTTCATCATCAATTCCGAGCGCTCCAGCGAAATGTATCACGGCAACCCGTGGACGCACCTGCGGGTCAACCTCGATTCCGGCCAGTGGGAGGAAGCCGCCAGTCCGTGCCCCACGCCCACGGCGTTGCGCGACCTGCTCTCGTTCGAGCGCACGCGCGCACTCTTGGCCAATCACGAAAACATCCAGATGACCGCGATGCTGGAAGGCGTGCCCGATGTGCCTCAGGACCGCATCCGCCGGCTCGCCGATTGGGCGAAGGTGAAATTCGACTTCACCGACGCGACGAGCCGCCGCAATTCCGCAGCCGAACTGCGCGACATTGTCGCGCGGGCCAGCACGCTGCACGTGATGGAAAAACTGCACGCGTTCGCCACGCAACAAGGCCGCCGCCTGATGGTCGTCCTGAGCTATAGCACGCGCGAGGTGCTGCGCGCGTGCGAAGGTGGGCCGAAGCTCGCAGCCAATGTCGCCCTGCTCCAATGGTTGAAAGACCGCGGCACGCCGACGCTCGATGCGCTGGACGCGCACGTCGCGGACTTCGCGCAATTCCGCATCCCGGCCGCCGCCTATATCAAGCGCCTCTACAACGGGCATTATTCTCCGGCCGGAAACCAATTCTTCGCCTTTGCGCTGAAAAACGCGCTGGTCGAATGGCTCGACCCGAAGCCGATCGCCTACCAGCCGGGCGGCACGATCATCGATTTCCAGGACGGAAAATATCTGGACAAGCTCCCGGCCGACGCGCGCCCCACGCGCTAGGCGAATTGTGCGGCGCGCGTCTTCCCGCCACCAATCACCCATGCACCGTCCGCTTCTCCTCGGTCTTACCCTGGTTCTGGCGGGCGGCGGCGCCACGCTCCACTCGGCATCGTCCGCCAACCTCACGCTCGAACGCGAGGGACACTGGCTGGTCGTCCACGGCCCGCAGCTTCCCGGCGGCTCCTTCCGGATCAACTACCTCGAAGCCTACTGCCGGGCGGGTTCCACGGACGCCGACTGGAGGCACACTGTCATCGCCCACCACAGCGAGCTTCTTGCCCTCAGCGCCGACCGCCGTGTCCTGCGCCTGTGCGACACGCTGGCCGGCGGCGTGATCGTCGAACACACCATCACCGCCCACGCCGACGAAGTGAACTTCCAACTCGTCGCGCGCAATCCTGGCGCGCATCGCTCGGAAGCGCACTGGACGCAACCTTGCGTGCGCCTGAGTCGTTTCACCGGGCACGACGAGAAGACCGCCGCCAACGCGACCGATTACCTGCCGCAGTGTTTCATCTTCCTCGACGGCAGACTCACCCGGATGCCCACGCGCAACTGGGCCACCACGGCCCGCTACATCCCCGGCCAGGTGTGGTGTCCCGCTCACGTCCCGCGCACGGACGTGAACCCGCGTCCGCTCTCACCGCTCGTGCCGGACAACGGCCTGATCGGCTGCACGAGCGGGGATGGCAAACTCATGTGGGCCACGGCATGGGAGCCGTACCAGGAGCTTTTCCAGGGCGTGGCGCGCTGCCTGCACTCCGACTTCCGCCTCGGCGGCCTGCAACCGGGCGAAACGAAGCACATCCGCGGGAAAATCTGCCTCGTGCCCAACGATGCGCCCGCGCTGGTGCGGCGTTACCAGCGCGATTTTCCGGATCACCGTTCGCGATAGCGGGCTATTTCATTTCTCCGCGAAACAACGAAAACCAACCTTCGCCATGACACCTCCCCTCTTTCCCCTGCCCGGTGGGCCGCAGCTGAACCGCCGCACCTTTCTCGCCGGCTCCGCCTCGTTCGCCGCCGCCGCGTTGCTCTCGACCCACGCCCGCGGGGCGGTCGCCGCGGCGCCGAAATTTTCCGCGTATCCATTTTCCCTTGGCGTTGCGTCCGGCGATCCGGCGCCCGATGGCGTCGTCTTGTGGACGCGCCTCGCGCCGCGACCGTTGGAAAACGGCGGTGGCATGCCGCCCGAACCGGTCGAGGTGGCGTGGCAGGTGGCGGAGGACGAAGCCATGACGCGTGTCGTGCAACGCGGCACCGCGACCGCCCGGCCCGCGTGGGCGCATGCCGTGCATGTGGAAGTCGAGGGCCTGCGCCCCGATCGCTGGTACTGGTATCAATTCAAGGCGGGCGGCGAGGTCAGCGCCAAGGGCCGCACCCGCACGATGCCTCCGGCGGGTGCGACCCCGGAGCGGCTGCGCTTCGCTTTCGCCTCCTGCCAGAAATACGAGATGGGCTACTATACCGCCTATGAGCACATGGCCCGCGAGGACCTCGATCTGGTTGTGCATCTTGGCGACTACATCTACGAAAAGGGGGACGCCAATGGCGCGGTCCGGCCCCACGGCATGCCGGAGATTTTTTCGCTCGACGACTATCGGAACCGCTACGCGCTCTACAAATCCGATCCGGCGCTGCAGGCCGCCCACGCGATGGCCCCGTGGATTGTCACGTGGGACGATCATGAGGTGAGCAACAACTACGCGGGGGCGATCCACGATCATCCCGAGGAAAATCCACCGGAGAAATTCCTGGTCCGCCGGGCCGCGGGCTATCAGGCGTATTTCGAGCACATGCCCCTGCGCCGGAGCGCGCTCCCCTCCGGGCCCGACATGCTGCTCTACCGCCGCCTCGAATTCGGCCGGCTCGCCTCGTTTCACGTGCTCGACACCCGCCAATACCGCACCGACCAGCCGCAGGGCGACGGAACCAAGCCGCCGCACCCCGTGCTGCTCGACCCGCGCGGCACCATCATGGGCGACACGCAGCGGGCGTGGTTGTTCGATGGCCTGCAGCGCTCGTCGGCCGCGTGGAACGTGCTCGCGCAACAGGTGATGGTCGCACCGGTCGATCGCACACCCGGCCCTGTAGTGGGACTGAGCATGGACAAGTGGGCCGGTTACGAATTCGAGCGCCGCCGCCTGCTGCGCCACCTGCGCGATCGCCGGATCGCCAACCCGGTTGTCCTCACCGGCGACGTTCATCACAATTGGGCGAACGAACTGGCGGCCGATCCCGACCGGCCCGATGCGCCCAGCGTCGCGACGGAGTTTGTCGGCACGTCGATCTCGTCGAATAACGATGGCGAGGACCAGCCCGCCTACCTCGGCGCGCTGCTCGCCGAAAATCCTTTCGTGAAATATCACAACAACGAGCGCGGCTACGTCCGGTGCGAGGTCAGGTCGCAGCAGTGGCGCACGGATTTTCGGACCGTGCCTTTCGTCACGCGCCGCGGCGCCCCCTTGCAGACGCGCGCGACGTATGTGGTCGAGTCAGGTCGGCCGCTGCTGAATCGCGCGTCGCTTGAATAATTCCCAACGTGGATACCGCAGCCGAAGGAATCGAACCGCTGGTCACAGAGGTCACCGAGGCCCGGCAGGAGGTCACAGAGAATACACCGGAAATGAACGCCCGCTTTTCTGCTCTGTGGCCTCTCTTTTCCCTCCGTGATCTCTGTGATAAAAAATCGTCTCAACAGGATCGAAGTGGGTCAATCTTAGCTCAACGCGGCGACCGCAGCCGACGAATTTCCGAAATCGTCGCAAACGGGATCGAAAGGACTTGAATATCAGCCCGCCCCCGCGGTGGCGTTCCATGGCTCGATCTGCCGGAGCCGCTTGGCGGCTAGCGCCCGATAGCAGTCCGGCAGATCAAACGCGCGCAGCACGCCCGGCACCAGGGTCGACAGCGGCCAGTGGTAGTCCTCGCTCTCGGCCACCTCGCTATAGCTCGTGAGCGCGTGCTTCAACGTGACCTGCTTCACCTCCGCCGCGAGCACGGCGGCGAACGTCGCGGGGAACGCGCCCCAGCCTCTCCCCACCAGGTGGACCTCGCTGTGCCCGCCGGATTTCAGCCAGTCGATCACCCGCAGCACGTCGTGCGTCTTCTGCCCCACATACGGGTAATCGAGCATGAGGCCGTGGATCGCGTAAAAATAATCCGGGCCATACGGCTCCCACGCCGCGGTGGCGGTGGTGCTCGGCATTGATTCACCCACGCCGCGCACATCACACGCGAACACGGCCGAGTCCGGTTCGGCGTGCATCAACTCCGCCAGCAGCGGCTCCTCGCGCAACTCGGCGTCCGCAGAGAGATGCGCCACGTACAGCAGCGCGCGTCGCGGTCCGCGGGGCAGGCGCGACATCAGCGGCTGGTCGTCGAGCCGGTAAACGAGCGCGAAGCTGTTCGGCTCGGTCTCGACTGCGTAGGTGCCGGCATAACGCTTCGGATAGCCGCGGGAGTTGCCGGGACGCAGGATCCGATATTCCGGAGAACCTTCGCGGCGGGGCAGCTTGAGCGTTTCCGCCAGGGCCTTGGTCAGCGCCGCGCCGCCCACCTCGCCGCGCCGTTGCCGCCACGCCAGGGAAGATTCGCGCGTGAACCCGAAAACGGTGCGCGACTTTTCCGACGCAACCTGCCCCTGCGGCGTACACCAGAGCGTCTCGTCCCGCTCAATCACAATGGCGGGCTCCGCCGCCGCGCTGGAAATCTTCGTGACGCCATTGAACTTTCGATACATCGCCTCGCGGGCCGGCTTGGAGTACCCGTGGTAGTCCGGCCCGATGAAAATCTCGACGTTCTGTTCCGCGCCGAGCAACCGGTAAATCGGCCGCAACCGCTCCAGGCTCTCCTCGAGCCCGCGGACGTCGAAATAGTCATTCTCCTGATCGATCAGGATCACGGGTTTCGGCGCCAGTGCGGCGATAAAATCCGCGTGATCGAGCCCAAGCGCGAGCGCCCGCGGCGGGCACTGCTCGGTGTCGGCCGGCAGTTCGTTCTCCAGATTCCGGCGAAACGTCGTCACGAAACAGCTCGGCGCGGCCATCGTCCAGCGCGACTCCACGCCGCAAAGCCAGGTCGTCATCGTGCCGCCGCCCGAGTTGCCGGTGATGCCCACCTGCCGCGGGTCGACTTCCGGCCGCGTGAGGAGATAATCGAGCGCGCGGATGCCGTCCCAGGCGCGCCAGGCCCCGAAAAATTCGCCCACGAGAAACTGCTGATTGCCGGCGTGCAGGTGTTCCCGGACGCCCGTCCCCATCCGGGGCTTGAGGTCGGGCGTCACGTATTGCATCCGCTCGCCCTGTCCGATCGGATCGAAGATCAGCACGACGTAACCCTGGCGCGCCAGGCCTTGCGCGAAAGACTGGTAGGCGTCGGCGGCCTTGCCGTTGGCGGAGTGGCCACAACTGCCGACGACACCGGGCGCCGGCGTGGGGCGGCCTTTCGGCAGGTAAAGATTGGCCGTAACCGGAAACCCGGGACGGCTCTCGAAGATGACCTTTTCGATCCGGTAGGTATCGCGCTCGACCACGCCGGTGCTGCGCGCGTGCAACGGGGTTTTTTCCGGCCATGGTCCGAAGATGGACTGAATCTTGCCGCGCACCTCGCGCACATAATTTTCCGCGTCGGCCTTCGTGCGAATTTTCGCGCGACGGGCGTCCGCGGTTCGCTCCGCCTCGCGCAGACGTCCGACATAATACTCCTGCACCATCCGGCCGAAACGATTGAGGGGCACGAGCGCATTCGCGGGACGAGCGGTGGCGCCGGATTTCGCCGCCGGGGCCCTCGGCGTTTCGGCGGCGGATGAGGCGGACGTGCCGGACAGGACCGCGCCGAGCAGGCCGAGGCCGGTCGTCTGCAACAAGGCGCGCCGCGAGGGATTCGAAACGGAAGGGTGGTCGTTCATGTCCGGGAAGGCTGAGCCGCATTTGTCCCCCTGGCCATGGTATTTCCCAGGAGTCGCATCCCAAGGAGGGCCGTCAATCCTCACCACGGATGCCACGGATCGGCACGGATAGAGTCAGTCTCCATCCAGAATTGGTCCCGCCTCAGCCGTCCGTCTGTATCCAACGCCCCGCCTCGTTCGTCTTTTTCCCCGTGATGTCCCCGTTTCCCGCCTTTTCCCGTTCCCTATCATGCTTGGGCCTCGCCGCGCAACCGGAGTTCGCCCGCACCAAGGTCGAGCTCGCCAAGTGGCTTCCCACCCACAATGCACCGCACAATGGCGCGGGCACCGCCGATGCGGGCGACGAACCCGCCGCGACCAAAAAGAAGGTCAAGCAGAAGGCGGCGCGCTAGTGGCGCGACCAATAACTTTCGTGACGTGTAGCTGCGAGCGCCAGCGAGTGGACCACCGGTGCGCTCCACTCGCTGGCGCTCGCCGCTACTTGTCACGCTACTTTGCGGTCGGCACACTAGCTTGGAAGTTACCAAACGCGGCAACTGCAGACAAAGGTGCCATCCGCTTTTCATCGTTCCTCGTTCTCGTAATCGTTCCTCGTTCTCGCGGAATTGAGAGAACGATAAGGAGGACGAGGAACGAGAACGACACTGAAATCGTCGCGACCAAAGAGTTGCCCTCAGCCTCCTTCGCCTTCCTCGTTCCCCGATCTTTCTCCAACCGCCCGTCCTCATGAAATCCCGCTTCACCCTGCTCCTCGCATTTCTGGTCACCGCCGTCGCGGTCTTTGCCGCCGCTCCGGCGCGCCCCAACTTCCTCTGGCTCATCATCGAGGACACGGGACCCTCCGCCTACAGTTGCTACGGCGAACAGCCGGCCGCCTCCACGCCGAATCTCGACCGCCTCGCCGCCAGCGGTGTGCGCTACCAGCGCTTCTACACCACCGCCCCGGTGTGCTCGGCCTCCCGCTCTGCCTTCAACACCGGGATGTATCAGACCACCCTCGGCGCTCACCAGCACCGCACTCCCAACAAGCAACCACTCCCCGACGGAGTGCGCACCCTTCCCGAATGGCTCCGTTCCGCCGGCTATTACACGGCCAACCTCCGGGAATTCCCCGCCGAACTGGGCCTCCGCGCCTCCGGCAAGACCGACTGGAACTTCATCCCGGCCGAAACGCCGCTGTACCAGAGCGACCGCTGGGCCGATCTCGCCTCCCACCAGCCATTCTACGCCCAGGTGAACTTTCAGGAGACCCACCGCGAATTCAACGCGGAGGGCCTCACCGATCCGGCAAAGGTCGTGCTGCCGCCGTACTATCCCGATCATCCTGTCATCCGGAAGGACTACGCCGACTACCTCGACTCCGCCCGTCGCGTCGACGGCAAGATCCAAAAGCTCCTCGGCCAGCTCGAGCGGGAGGGCCTGGCCGACAACACCGTGGTGATCGTCATGGGCGACAACGGCGAGGCCCACATCCGCGGCAAGCAATTCTGCTACGAGGAAGGCCTGCGGGTGCCGCTGATTGTGCGCTGGCCGAAAGGCCTCCCGGCCCCGGCCCACTATCGCGCCGGCACCGTGGACCGCCGGCTGCTCGAAGCGATCGACCTGCCGGCGACGTTGCTCAGCCTCGCGGGCGTGCCGCTGCCCGCCAAAATGCAAGGCGTGCCCTTCCTCGGCGCGCAGGTGGCCGCGGCGAAACAATACGTCTTCGGCGCGCGCGACCGCTGCGACGAGACCGCCATGCGTCTGCGCACGGTGCGCGACGACCGCTACCGCTACATCCGCACCTTCACGCCCGAGGTGCCGTTCTTCTCGCCCAACGCGTACAAGGCCCGTCAATACCCCGCGTGGACGCTCGTGCCGAAACTTTTCGCGGAGGGCAAGCTCACCCCGACGCAAGCCTTCCTCAGCCAGCCCCGCCAGCCCGAGGAGCAATTGTACGACCTGGTCGCCGATCCGCACGAGATCCTGAATCTCACCGGCTCCACCCAGCCCGGGCACGCCGCCGCGCTGCTGCGCCTCCGCGCCGAGCTGGAATCATGGATCGTGCGCACGGACGACCAGGGTCGTTTTCCCGAAAAAATTTCTCCCGCCGCCGCGGATGCCGCCACCCGCGCCCAGACCGGTCAGGCCAAGAACAAGAAAAAATCATAAAGCGGAATGGTGCTGCCAGGCAGTCGGGGTGTCCGCCTCGGCCCGGGCGATCAATCTCAAGGAAAATCGATTTCCCGGGGGATCGGATCTAGCCCAGGGAAATTTCGCTGACGTAACAAAGTAAAACTACCGCATCCGAAGGAGGGGCGGTTTCCCAACCGCCCAAATACGGTCGGCCAACGGTTCTTCGGCGGTTGGGAAACCGCCGCTCCTCGGGGAACGATCAAAATCGTTGCAGAAATGCACGATGCGGACGGAAAGCAGCGCGGCTTTTTCCGAGGCTGCGCTCGGAAAAAATGGCGCGCTACGCGCGCAGCCAGATTTGCACCACAGAGACACAGAGAGCCCAGAGAAAACCGCTTGCCGAAACAAGGCTCAGCTCGTGCCACTTGTTGCCAGCGGCAACCACTTGCCCCTCGGGACGGCGAGCAACTGCGCCCGAAGCCGGGGCCACCGGTGCATCGAGCAGGCGTTTCACTTGGGCGACGAAATCGGTCGTCGGCAACGCGTCGGCCAGCCGCGTCCACTGCACGCGCATGAATTCGGGCGGGACAATCGCGGTGGCTTCGGTCGTCGCATCGATGACCACCGGGGTGATGAAGGGCACGCCGGCGGCGAGAAGGTGCGTCTGGTCGACGGCGAGTTTCCATTCGAGGCGGAAGTAACCCTTGCTGCGCTCTTGCGTGTGCGACGAAACCATCGGCATGAACAACGCGCAGGAGTCGATCTGGCGGCGGATCTTTGCATCCCAAGAATCGCCACCGCGCAGTTCGTTTTCATCGAACCACACTTCCACGCCCGAAGCGCGCAGCGCCTCGGCAATGCGCCGTGCCGCCGCCGCGTCATCGCGGGCGTAGCTCAGAAAAATGGCTTTGGAGGAATCAGGCATGTAGGGGATGGCCCGCGGAAGAAACCGACAGACCAGACACGCGGTATCTTTGCCAACGAATTGGGACAAATGGAAGCCTGCGGAGAGTGGTCGCCGAACAGTTCGCCCTGCCCGGAGCCGGCCGGCGCGACGTGCGGCGGCGGGGGCCTCGCCCGCGTCGAGCGTGAAACCGCTGTTGCGCCAGGTTTGGAGGCGCGCGATCGGCCAGTCGGTCAAAGCGCGGCGTCCCGATACCTAAAGAGGAGGGCGTGGCACCAGATCCCGCGCGATTCCTGCGAACCGCCGATGGGCGCCAGATGAAATGTTACGTTGAATCTCCTTGAGTCGAAAGCAGGGGAAAGCGAGTTTCGCCATCGATCACTCCGTTGGTATCATGACCTTTGCAGAGAAATTTTGCGCGCAGCACGAAGTCCATCCGGCCGATTTCGAGGCGACAGTGCTCAAGCTTACGTTGCGTCCGGTGGCGGGCTTTCTTCGTCCCCTGCTCAATCTCAATCCGGATTATTTTGCGGCCGACCGGCAGTTCATTCGCGGGGTTGGTCGGATCGCCCGAATTGAGGAATATGCCGGGGAGGAAGAGGACTTCATTCACGACCCGGCCAATCGGCACTTCTTTCATCGCACCTTGCATTTGCGCGTCTCGAGACGCCGTTTGAGAAAACTGGTCTCGAGCACCCTCGCTCCGTGACGATTCAGTTCTGGGGGTGGGGCGAGGCGTCCCCTCCGAGCCGTTACGAGCGTTGGCATGCCTGCCGTCGGCACGGCTCACCGGGGACGCGCCCTCCCAGTCACCAAATGGTTTAGGCGATATCATTCGCGGCAGCAACTCGACTCCAAGGAAACAGCGTCCGTGGACCGTTTGGAGGAGCGGCTTTATGCCGAACAGAAGTCAGTCCGAACGAAGGATCGCGGGATAAACCCGCTCCTACAGCCTGTTTCTTCCCGTCACGGGCAAGAGTCGCTTTTGCGGCTGGGGCTGAATGGATACGGCTTAGCGGTGTTCATTCAGTCGATGGGCGTTTTACCTCTGAAGACGAAACCACTGAAAGGTGGAACCCGATGTCCTCATCGGGTTTTGAGTCGTACGCTCTCAAGTCAGCCCGTTGGGGACAACGGGCTCCACCTCGGACTGCGAGATACGGCTTAGTGACGCGATGGCGGCGGCGACCGAACGCCCGATGGTCGGCTAGTTACGGCGTTGCGTCATCATCTGGTCAGCGTTCTGCCCGACGAATACCACCGCCGCGTCTTGATCGAAGTCATCGAAGGCAAGTCGCGCTGCGGGGACTCGCCGATACGTCGGCCCCGTAAGCCCAGTCCTGCGCGACCGGCTTGAGTCAGCGACTTAGCGGGCTAGCGTTGAAAGACTGAAAATCGCGCCCGCCGCCGCCGACCCAGATTTGTGTAACCTTGGTCGCAGTGGGGTTAAAGCGGGTGCCGTCCTTTTTCGCAAAACTCGCCAACGGGATATTCACGGCCGCACCAACCGCCGGGGCCGCAACAGTTACTTTGAACGTGAACGGTGGAGTGTCGTTAACGTAAACAACCATTTGGTTCCAGTTCTGCGTGCCTGTATTCTCAATTCGAACCGCCATAGTGCTATTGCTCACTCTCACTCGTGGAGGCGAGTTTGCCGACTCGGATTCGGCCTCCTTTTTTTGCTTCACCGCTGCTTCGGTTGCAATTCTCTGTGCAATACGGACCTCGGTCTGCTGCTGCCGCAACTGCCCTTTAGCTTTATCTTCGGCACTACTTTCTCGCGGTATCGCCAACCAGATCACGACTATACCTATGAGCACCGCTGCCATGAGCACCACCACCCCGAGAGCGCGGTAATTGAATTTCACGAGCAAATCTGTATTCCGTGTTCACACCTTCAGCAAGAATCAACACCTGGTTGGAGATTCTCGTTTGAGAGAGGAAAGCGGTAGCGTAATTCCGCCAGCACCAAGACTTCGCCCGACACGGCGGGCTTTTTCGTGGCGTTTCCTGCCCGTTTCAGGCCATCGGACGGACGCCATCAGGAGGTAGACGCGGGCTTGCCTTGTCATCCAGCAGCGCGAGGCTCGCGGACGCAAAGGCAGTTCCAATTCACAGGAGTCCAAATGAAATTTTTTTTCCTTACATCAATCTTGCTCGCCGCTGCCTCGCTGTTTGGTGCTGACACTATCGACCTAACCAAGCCAATTCCCGCTCTTGCCATCTCGGATGGCCGCGTCTTCAAGAACGTCACAATCACTAAGTTTAACGTATCCGACGTCGTAATACGCCACACAGCCGGAACTGTGGTGTTGCGCTACGAATTTCTGCCAGACGAAGTACGATTTGAAGCCGAGAAGAAGCGACCCGGGGGACCACGCACCGTCAGCAGTCGTGTCACAACAGCTTCCGACACATACGCCGGCCAAGTTTTCGTGACTACTCGCGGCGCCAGCTCCTACAAATTTTCCAGCGTGGCCGTTTACGCCTTTCCGTTGAGCGTTTTGAACAAATGGCAAGAGACCAACGCGCTCGTTGTCGACTTGCCGTTTCCCATTTCAAAAACGACGACCGACGCGGACGGCAAGTTCCGTATTCAGGTTCCCAAGAGCACGCCGTTTTTCTTGTTCGCGCAGGCAAATCGCCTCGTTGGCGACAAATGGGCATCTTACGAATGGCGAGCGCCATCGGCTGAATTCGAGGAAAAGGACAACGTTCAACTGAACGAAAAAAAATGGCTGTTCGCGAAACGTCCGGTTACTATCGCTGAGAGCCCCTGACCACGGCGAAAAAGAATCGCGACGCCAGTACCAAGGCCAGCCCGATCACTGCGGTCTTTTTCGTGCCATTTTCGGCCAACTTTGTCCCCTTTTCGCCCCCTTTTTCACCTTCTCCTCCGGAGATGGCGCACCTGAAGGGAGTCGAACCCCTAACCTCCAGATTCGTAGTCTGGCGCTCTATCCAGTTGAGCTACAGGTGCGAGAATGAGCGCGAGAAGAAGCAAGGATTCTCCCGCGAGCGCAAGCGGGAACTTCCCGGAAGTGAACACTCGCCCTTCGCTGGGCCAACCCGAGGCAAACCACGGGGAATGGACCCGCCGGCGGTTCAATTCCCCGCCGCCGGTGCCCAGGGTTGCTGGCCCGGAACCGACTTCCGCCAGTCGATCAGGCCAAGTTGCAGCAGTTTCCGGTGGTTGAAGTGATTCCACTTCAGCTCGACCGCGAGGTCCAGCGGCACTCCCGGCGGCGGGCGGCGATGCGCGAGTTTCCACGCGACGCCGTGCAGCCGGCGCCCCCGCCCGTCCTCAATTTGAAAGCGAAAATGCTGCTCCTTGAAAACCTCCGTCGGCGAACGGAGAACCACTCCGCACACTCCGAAAATTGGTTCCGGATTGCCCTGACCAAACGGATGCAGCGTCTCCAATTCCTCCATCAGCCGCTCCGTGACCTGCTCGGGCGTGAGCCAGACGGCGATTTCGAGCCGCGCCTCGGCGATCTCCCCGCCCGCGTGCACCCGCACCGCCTCGGCGAAACCGGCGCGAAACGTCGCCAGGTGCACTTTCGGCAGCGCCACCCCGACCGCCATCGGGTGCCCGCCCCAACTCGTCAGGTGCTCGCAGCACGTCCCCAACACCTCGACCAGGTTGATACCATCGACACTGCGGCCGGAGCCCTTCGCCATGTCGCCTTCGTTGCCGAGCACGACACAGGGCCGGTTATACTTGCGGGTGACCCGCCCCGCCACCACGCCCACCACCCCGGGATGCCAGTTCTCGGCAAACAACACCACGCCCGCGAGGGCGCTGAACTGCTGCTCGATGCTGCGCTCCGCCTGCTCGGTGATCACCCGCTCGATTTCCTGCCGTTCGCGATTAAAGGTGTCCAGCTGCTGCGCCGTCTCCCGGCAGAATTTCTCGTCATCGCTAAGCAACAACTCGACCGAGAGCGCCGCGTCGGCCAGGCGGCCGCTCGCATTGATCCGCGGCCCGATGCGAAACGAAATATCCGTCGGGGTAATCCCCTGCGCCGGCTTGACCCCCGCCACGTCCATCAGGGCGCGCAGGCCGGGCCGCTGCGTTTCCTGCAAAATGCGCAGACCGTGCCGCGCGAGGATGCGATTCTCCCCCCGCAACGGCACCAGATCGGCAATCGTGCCCATCGCCACCAAATCCAGATGGTCGCGCAATTTGATCCGAAACGCGACCGGGTGATTCTCGACCCGGAGTTGTTTCAACAGCCCATGGCAGAGCTTGAACACCAGGCCGACCGTGCAAAGGTTGCGCCACGCGCCGTCGCTTCCGGTCGTGTTCGCGTGGACGTGCGGGTTGATCAACAGACATTGATCAAGCGCCTTTTCGGTCGAACGATGATGATCAATCACCATCACATCGATGCCCTGGCCGCGCAGGTATGCGGCCTCGGCATGTGAATTGGTACCGCAGTCGAGCGCGATGAACAGGTCCGGGCGGCCGGCCTCCAGCGCCCGGTCGATCGCGCTGCGCGACAGCCCATAGCCATCCTCGGAGCGCCGCGGCACGACAAAGCGCGGGTTCAACCCGAAGCGCCGGAGCACCATCACCAGCAGCGCGGTGCTGCTCACCCCGTCGACATCGTAATCGCCGAGCACGGCCACCTGCTCGCGATTGGCGATCGCCTGGCGCAGGCGCGTCGCCGCCGCCTCGAGATTGTGCAGCAAAAACGGGTCGTTCAGCCCGGCGAGCGCCGGTTGCAGAAACGCCGCCGCCGCGTCGCCGTCACCCAGGCCCGCGCGCAACAGCAACTCCGCCAGCACCCGGCTCACGCCGGCTCGCTTGCTCAGTGCCTCCACCTCCGCGACCGGGAGGAGCGTATGGTTCCAGCGCATGGCTTGGAAAGGCCGGGCGGCTGATCCTCATGCCGCCGCTTTGAACTGTAGGAGCGGGTTCACCCCGCGAAACGCCCGGGCGCGAAGCCCCTCCCACAGTAGCGGCACGTCAGGGATAACGCGCCTTACCTGCTTATTCCGAGGCCTTGCTGGAGCCCTGCCACTCGTACTTCGGCGCGATATCGTGGTGCGCCTCGACGTGCTTCCGATCGCCCTTGTGCCACCAGTAGAAAACCGGCGTCGCGATGAACAGCGAGGAGAACGTACCCGTGAGCACACCGATGAGCAGCGTAAACGCGATGTCGTTCACGTCGCCAGTGGTGGTGAGGATCAGCGTGATCGCGGTCAGAAATGTCGTGCCGCCCGTGATGATCGTGCGCGAGAGGGTCAGATTGAGCGCCCGATTGATGACTTCGCGGAGGGTGCCGATCGGGTTCAGTTTCAACTCCTCGCGGATGCGGTCGAACACGACGATGGTGTCGTTGATCGAGTAGCCGGCGATGAGCAAAATGGCCGCCACCATCGAGGCGTTGAATTGCCGGTCGAACAGCACAAAGACGCCCACCGTGAGCACCAGGTCATGCACGGTCGCCACGACCGCACCGATGCCATATCCCATCTCGAAACGAAACGCCACGTAGACCAGGATGAGCACGAGCGCGGCGAGCACCGACTTGAGCGCGTTCCACTGGATCTCCTTGCCCACCGAGGCTCCGATCCGCGTCGTGCCCGCGACCTCAAATTTTGCATCCGGCTGCGCCTGTTGAAGCGCCTGCACCACCTTCTGGCCCTGGTCAAAGGGCGTGGTCACCCGCAGCACCTCCCGTTCCGTACCCAAGGGTTGTTGGTAGGAAAAGTTGACCTCCTTGAAACCCGCCTTGGCCGCGGCACTGCGGAGACTCGCGAGATCGGCCTTTTTCGAAAAATTCAGCGTCGCCATGTCGCCGCCGGCGAAATCGATGCCGTAAATCTCGTGTCCCTTGTAGACGAGGGCGCCAATGCCGACCACCAGCACGACGACGGTACCGATTACGGCCGCCTTCGTAAAACTCAGGAAATCGTAGCTCGTGTTTTGCAGGACGGAGAACATCGGCAACTTCTTCGTCACCTCGCCGTGAATCAGCCACTCGAGGATCAGTTTGCTGATGACGACCGCCGCAAACATCGTCGTAAAGATGCCGATCGTGAGCGTCACGCCGAAACCCTTCACCGGGCCGGTGCCCAGCACGATCATGACCACGGCCACCAGCAAGGTGGTCACATTGGAATCGAGAATGGCCGACCACGCCTTGTCGAAGCCCGCTTCGAGCGCCGTGCCGAGCGTCTTGCCCAGCTTCAACTCCTCGCGCATGCGCTCGAAAATCAGGATGTTTGAGTCCACCGACATCGCGAGGGTGAGTACGATACCCGCGATGCCGGGCATCGTGAGCGTCGCTCCGATGCTGGCCATCACACCCAGCGTGATCAGCACGTTGACGCCCATGCCAATCGCGGCCACCACGCCGCCGAGGGTGTAGAACACGAGCATGAAACCAATCGTCAGCGCCGTGCTGACGATAAACGCGTTCCGGGCGCTGATAATCGCGTCGGCCGCGAGAGTCGGCCCGACTTCGTATTGCTCCATCACGCGCAATTCGACGTCGAGCGGATTGTTGAGGACGTTGGCGAGATTGATCGCCTCGCGATCGGAAAAGCTTCCCGTGATTTGAGCGGAGGTGCTGTTGATCTCCTCTCTTACCGTCGGCGCCGAGTAAAGCTTGCCGTCGAGTACGATCGCGAGCCGGCCCAGCGGGCCGCCGCGCTGGCTGATCTCGGCGATGACGCGCGTCACCTCCGCGAAGCGCTTCTTGCCATCGCTCGTGAACTCCAAAATGACCTCGGGCTTCCCGTACATGTCCGGTCGCGCGAAAGAATTGGAAACCATCTCGCCGGTCATTTCCGGGATGCGCTTCACGAAGAGCTCCTCCGTGCCCGTCTCGCCCTTCCGGCCTTCCCAATCGAGCGTCTTGATTTCGTAGCCAGCGGGGGTTTCCACGTTGGGGCCCGGAGAGGCCGAGGCATGGACGAGGCGGAAGTCGAGGCGCGCGGGCGCCTTCACCTGGTTGACGACCTCCGGGTTGTCCTTGGTGCTGACGCCGGGGAGCTGAATCTCGATGCGATTCTCGCCAATCGGGCGGATGATGGGCTCGGCCACCCCGAGCCCGTTGACCCGGGCGCCGATGATCTCGATGGCCTTTTGGAGCTTCTCCTTGCGCTGGTAGTCGTCAATCGCCTCGCCGGGTGTCTCCGCCGCCTCAAGCGTGAAGGCGACGCCGCCCTTGAGATCGAGGCCGAGCTGCAGCCGGCCCTTGGAAAGGCGCAGGAGCTCGGTCAGAAGGATGTCGTTGCGTTTTTCGATGTTGCGCAACGATTCCTCGAGCCGGATGTGGGGAAAGTACTGCGACAGATCGAGGCGTCGCTCCTTGCCAATCTGTTTCAGCGCGACGAATTCACTCGGGGCCGACAGGTTCTTTTTGCGCGCCGCGGCTTCATCCACCAATTTCGCGAAATCAGCCTGCTTGGCCGAGGCGTGGGCACGGATAAATCCGACGAACGGATCGTCTTTGAGGGGGAAGAGCTGCGCGCCGGCCCACACCACGATGGTGAGGCAAAGCACGAGCTTCCAGAGGTTGCGTTTGAGCATGGATCGTTTGGGTTGAAAGGGACAGGTCTTTGCCGCGCAAAGACCTAAAAACGCGTTCCGCCGTCGGCGGAAGCAGTTACTTCTTCTCGGTTGCCGCCTTCTTCAGGACGGTCTGGACGAAGCTCTTGCCGATTTCGATTTTGGTATTGTCGGCCACGCGGACGACGAAACGGTCTTCCTTGACGTTGGTGATGACGCCGTAGATGCCGCCGCTCGTCACCACCTCGTCGCCCGACTGCAGCGCCGTGAGCATCTTCTCATGTTCCTTCTGCTTCTTCCGCTGCGGGGCGATCATGAAGAAATACATCGCGCCAAAGAGCAGCACCATCGGGAGTATCTGCACCCACGCCGCCGGCCCCTGGGGCTGGCCGGGCGCCGGGCTTTGGGCGAGAATTTCAAGGGCGGAAAACAACGGGGACATTTTCGACATTGCGTGTTGAGTGATTTGAAAAAAGAAAACATGCATCTAACTGATTCGCCTCCGGCAAAAGCAAGCTATAACTCCCCCCGCATCCCGCAACGCGTTGAAAAGCAATTTCTCCTCCGCCTGGTCGGCTGCAAAGTCCGAAGAACACTACGGTTTCAAACGCTGGGGCTCCGGCCATATCTCCGTCGACAATGACGGGTTTGTGAATGTGCAGCCGCTCGTCGACGGCCGCGGCATCCGGGTGCTCGACGTTGTCCAGGAGGCGCTCGGCATGGGGCTCAAGGCCCCGATGGTCATCCGGTTCCAAGACTTGCTGCGCCACCGCGTCGTCCAGCTTAACGAGCTCTTCGCCAAGGCCATCAAGGAGGAGGGCTACAAGGGCGCCTACCGCGGAGTCTTCCCCATCAAGGTGAACCAACTGCGCGAGGTGGTCGACGAAATCGTCGCCGCCGGCAAGGACTACAACTTCGGTCTCGAAGCGGGCTCCAAGCCCGAACTCATGATCGCCCTCGCCATGCATGAGGGAGCGCAACGCCTCATCATCTGCAACGGCTACAAGGACCACGACTACATCCGCCTCGCCCTCCTCGGCCGCAAGCTGGGCAAGAAGATCATCATCGTGGTCGAACAACTGGCCGAACTGGACGATATCATCCGCCTATCCGCTGAAACCGGCGTGAAGCCCATGATCGGCTTCCGCGCCAAGCTCCAGACCCGCGGCGAGGGCAAATGGGCGATGTCCACCGGCGACAACGCCAAATTCGGCCTCAACACCGCGGAAATCCTCTTCGCCTGCGAAAAACTCCGCGCCGCCAAGCTCACCTCGGCCCTGCGGCTCGTGCACTTCCACATCGGCTCCCAGGTGCCGAATATCCTCACGATCAAAAACGCCGTCGTCGAGGCCACGCGCTTCTACTGCCAGCTCGCCAAAATGGGTTTCCCCATGGGCTACCTCGACGTCGGCGGCGGGCTCGGCATCGACTACGACGGCTCCCGTACCAATTTCGAGTCGTCCATGAACTACTCGATGGAGGAGTACGCCCGCGACGTCGTCTTCAACATCCGCGAAATCTGCCACGCCTCCGGCGTCGCCGCGCCCGATATCGTGAGCGAGTCCGGCCGCGCCATCGTCGCCCCGCACTCCCTCCTCGTCGTCGAGGTCTTCGAACGCATCAACAAGCGCGAATCCCTCGGCCACGAACACCGGCCGGAGGAAAAACACAAGGTCGTCGAGGATCTCGAGGTGATGCTCCGGAACAAGACCAAGCTCGGCCGTCTCGAACGGTTCCACGACGCCCTGCAGAAGAAGGACGAGGCCTTCTCCCTCTTTAACCTCGGCTACCTCGACCTCGAAAACCGCGCCGCCGCCGAATCGCTCTTCTGGCAAATCTGCGAACAGATCGCCAAGGAGGGCCGCAAGACCGGGTACCAACCCGAGGAATTGCACGACTTGGACACCCTGCTGGCCGACCAGTACGTCTGCAATTTCTCCGTTTTCCAATCGCTCCTGGATCACTGGGCGCTCGACCAGCTCTTCCCCGTCGCCCCGCTCCACCGCCTGAACGAGAAGCCCACCGTCAACGCCATCCTCGTCGACATCACCTGCGACTCCGACGGCAAGATCGACCGCTTCATCGATCTGCAGGACACGAAGTCCTACCTCACCGTCCATCCGCTGAACAACAAGCCGTACTATCTGGGCATCTTCCTCACCGGCGCGTACCAGGACATCATGGGTGACCTGCACAACCTCTTCGGCCGGGTGAACGAGGTGCACGTCTTCCTCGAGAACGACGAGCCCAACGGTTTTTACATCGAGGAGGCGCTCAGCGGCAGCCGCATCGCCGACGTGATCGAGGGCGTGCAATACCAGCAGGAGGATCTCTGCCGGAAAATGAAGGCGCAGATCGACGCCGCCACCCGCAAGGATCAGGTCAAGCCGCGCGAGGGCGTGCGGTTGCTTGAACTCTACGAGAGCCAGATGCTCAACAAAACCTACCTGAACATCGAGCCGAAGAGCCGGCGGAAGAAGCCGGGGTAGGTGGTTTCATTTCCGAGGTGGGCGTGCGCTCCGCGCGCGGCATTTCGCCCGTTCTCAACCATTACGTTACGCGTAACTATTCGGCTTGCGACCGCCATCGCCCGGCCTACGCTACATTCCGTGATCAGAAGCTTCGCCGACACCGAGACCGAAAAGCTCTTTGCCGGCACGGCTTCGCGCCATCTGCCACCCGACATCCAACGCACTGCCCGCCGAAAGCTTCTCCAACTCGATGCCGCCGACCGCCTCGACATCATGCGCCTTCCACCCGGCAACCGTTTGGAAGCCCTCAGAGGCAGCCGTCGCGGCCAGCACAGCATACGCATCAACGACCAATGGCGCCTCTGTTTTCGCTGGGAAGGCGAAGACGCCCACGAAGTCGAAATCGTGGATTACCATTAAGCTGCTCTCGTCTCTCTCAAAGCCCATCTGCCATGAAAGCCAAGCTGCCCGTCGTCTCCAACATCACGCCCGGGGAGATTCTGCTCGAGGAGTGGATCAAGCCTCACGACCTGACCTGCTATCAAGTGAGCCAGCGCACCGGCATCCCTGCCTCGCGGCTCACCGAGATCACGAAAGGACGCCGTGCGATCACCGCCGACACGGCGCTCCGCCTCGGGCGTTTCTTCGGCACCGGCGAACGCTTCTGGCTGAATCTCCAGCAAGCCTATGATCTGGAACAAACCCGCACTGCACTCGGCCGCCGGCTCGAAGCCGAGGTCGAGCCGCTCTCGGCCAGAGCGATGACGCGCACACGGGGCCATGATTGACTCCTGAGCCGAAGCGCTTTCGTCGCTGCCCGACCGGCTCGATGCCAAATACGCACAGGCACCGGATAGTTTTGCGGTGGTAAACGAAGACTCGCTTCGTGAGCAAAAGTAACCTCGCGTGGCACGCCGGAGTTTTGGCAGCTCTATCACGACTTGCCTCCTGAAATCCGTGCCGCCGCCCGCGAGGCCCATCGGAGGTTTGCCGCAAATCCCGCCCACCCGGGTCTGCAGCTTGAGCGATTGAAAAGCGATGTGCGTTTCGGGTCAGTGCGGGTCACGCGCAATTATCGCGCTGCAGCCCGACGCTACGGCGACGACTGGCTTTGGTTCTGGATCGGCACGCACGACGATTTCGACCGGCGTTTCCCCCGCTGATAAACGCGGAGTTGCTTTTCCCGGCGGATGTGTTCACCTGAACACTATGAGCGAACCTCTCACCGATCGCCAGCAACAGGTCCTCGAGTACATCCACGCGCACCACCGGCAGCAGGGAGTGTCACCCTCCCTGCGCGAGATCCAGGCGCACTTCGGGCTCGCGAGCCCCTTCGGCATCAAACGCCATGTCGACGCCCTCATCGAAAAAGGCGCGCTCCGCCGCCTCGAGGGCAAGGCCCGCGGCCTCCTCCCGCAATCCCACCCGCGCCGCGGCGCCCTCGCCGAGATCCCCCTCTACGGCACCATCCCCGCCGGCCTGCCCGTCGAGGCCGTGCAGGAACCCGACAGCTACATCTCGGTCGACACCACCTCGCTCGGCGTCCGCCCCAACGCGAAACTCTTCGCCCTGCGCGTCCGCGGCGACTCGATGATCAACGCCAGCATCCTCGACCGCGACATTGTCTTCCTCGCCCAACGCGAACCGCGCCCTCACGATATCGTGGCCGCCCTCATCGACGGCGAGTCCACCCTGAAACGCTTCCTCGTGCAGCGCGGCCAACCGTTTCTCCGCGCCGAGAATCCGCGTTACCCCGATCTCGTGCCCGCCACCGAACTCATCATCCAGGGCGTGATGGTCGGCCTCCTGCGCGCGTTTACCTGAAGCAGGAAGCCGGAGGACGGAAGCCAGAGGTCAGAGGCCAGCTCCAAACCAACGAGGCTCCGGCTAAGACCAAGAGACCACGGGACTTCCCGGAAACTTGACATGTTCACACCAAGTTTGGGCGTTCAAGGACTCTAGCACCCCGTCCCCTGACATCAGTGTCCATTAGTGTTCATTAGTGGTTCAACTGCCTTTTCCCCGCCGTCCTCTGTCATCCGACCTCCGTCCTCCAGCTTCCGTCCTCTGGCTTCCGACCTCTGACATCCGGCCTCCGGCCTCTGACATCCGTCCTCCGACTTCCCTTTCCCATGCCCTCCGCGCCCGAAAAGCTCACGGCGCTCCGACACCTGCTCGCCGCACGCTTCCCCTCCGTGCCCCGCACGGCGTCGAGCGTGCTGCCCACAGGCATCCCTTCGCTCGATGACGCCATCGGCGGCCTCCCCCTCGGCGCCATCACCGAGATCGTCTGCGCCGCACCGAGCTGCGGCGGGCAACTCCTCATTGGCCAGCTGCTCGCCGTCACCCGCGTCACCCGCACGCGGGTCGCGTTGATCGACAGCACCGACTCGTTTGATCCCTCCTCGTTCGCCGACGATCTGCTCGCTCATCTGGTCTGGGTCCGCGGTGCCACCACGATCATTCTGTCCGCCAAAGCTTCCGCGACGGCGGGCGCGCTCCACGCCGCCGATCTCCTCGCGCGCGACGCCAATCTCGGACTCGTCATCCTCGATCTCCGCCGCGCCCCCGCCGCCGATCTGCGCCGCATCCCCTCGACGCAATGGTACCGCCTGCAACGCGCCGTCGAATCCGCCGAACTCGCATTCGTCGTCATAACTCCGCGCGCCACCGTGCCCAGCGCCCAGGTCCGCTTCGCACTCGCCACGCTCCACATCGTCGCCGCGCTCGACCGCGAGCGCCCGGCCCTCACCGCCGCACTCACGCCCCTGCTCCAACGCCAGCGGCAGCAACCCGCCGCCGCCGCCAGTTAGCCTGCATTTTTCGCACCGCGGCAACCGCAACCGAAGGTTTTCGGAAATCGTGAAATCGGGCATCTAAAATCTCGGAATTTTCAAACCGACGCATCCCGGAACGGTAAACCCATTCGGCCGACGTTACCGGGCATTGCAAATTTCCCGATGCCCGATGCCCGATTTCAAGATCTCCGAAACGTCCTGCTCCATGTTCGCCGTCCTTCATCTCGCCGATTTCGCCCTGCAGGCCGTGCTCCGCACCGAGCCCGGCTCGGCCGCGCATCCCGCCGCGCTGTTCGCCAGCACCGGGAAGAAATCGCTCGTGCTCGCCGTCAACGGCGCGGCGCACGCCGCCGGCGTCGAACCCGGCATGACCGCGCCCCACGCCGTCGCCCGCTGCCCCACCCTCCTCATCCGCACGCCGCAACCCGCCGCCGAAGCCGACGCCCGCGCCGCGCTCCTCGCCGTGAGCTTCACCCTCGCACCCGCAATCGAAGATACCGCGCCCGGCGTCTGTACCATCGATCTCAAGGGCACCGAACCGGCCCGCCACCTGCCCGCGGCGCAGGCCGCGATCGCTCAGCTCACGACCCTCGCCCTTCCCGCCACCGCCGGGATCGCGCGCACCCCCCTGCTCGCGCTGTATGCCGCGCGCCACGCGCAATTCAACCGTTCACGTAATCTTTCTCGTTCTCTTTCCGAAGAAAACCCCGCCACCGCCGAGCCCCTCCTCTGCGAACCCGCCCCGCCGGATCCTCCTCCTTCTCTTTCTCGTAATCGTTCTCGTTCTCTCTCAACCGCGAGCACGAGGCACGAGCACGAGGAACAGGAATGGGCCGATTTCGCACCTCTCCCGGAGACGAGAACGAATAACGAGAACGAGGAGCGAGAACGATTGGACATCCTCCTCCTCACCCGCGAAGAGGAAAAATCCTTCCTCGCCCCGCTCCCGCTGGCCACCGCCGATCCCTCGCCCGAACTCGCGGCCGTCTTCGCCAGCTGGGGCCTGCGCACGCTCGGCGACTTCACCGCCCTGCCGCGCGACGAAATCGTGCGCCGTTTCGGCACCGCCGGGCTCGCGCTCTGGCGGCGCGCCACCGGCGGCGAGCCCCGGCCGCTCTACCTCGTCACCCCCACCCGGGAATTTTCCGCGGCGATGAAATTTGAGGAAGCCGTCGAAACGCTCGAGCCGCTCCTCTTCATTTTGCGCCGTTTTCTCGACCGCCTCGCCCTCGAGCTGCGCACCGCCCAGGTCGTCGCCGCCGAACTGGCCCTCACCCTCGACCTCGACCGCGGCCCACCCTGCGCGCGCACTTTCCGCCTGCCCGAACCCACCGCCGACGCCGGAATCCTCTTCCGCACCCTCCACACCCACCTCGAGTCGCTGCACACCGACTCGCCGATCATCGGCCTGCAACTGCACGCCACTCCCGTCCGCCCGCTCGTGCGCCAGCAGGGTCTCTTCGACACCGGCCTCCGCGACCCGCACGGTTTCGCGGAAACGCTCGCCCGCGTCTCCGCCCTCGTCGGCGCCGATCGCGTCGGCACCCCGCAACCCCAGGACACCCACCGCCCCGACGCCATAAAACTCGCCCCGCCACCCGCCGTCGTCCCACCCGCCGCTGCGCCGCCGGTGCATCCGCCGTGTGGTCTGCCGCTGCGGCGTTTCCGGCCGCCGCTTCCCGCAAACCTCGAGTTCACCCCGACGGAGCGGCAGCCCACCTATGTGTGGACCGAACACTTTCACGGCGCGATCACCCAGGTGCGCGGCCCATGGTGCGGCAGCGGCGACTGGTGGCAGACCGATCGCGCGTGGGCACGCACCGAGTGGGACATCGCCCTCGCCGACGGCGGCGGCCTCTACCGCCTGCTCCGCCTCGGCGAAGCCTGGTTCATCGAGGGGGAGTATGACTAAAGGGACCACTGGGCTACTGGACCACTGGACTGCAGGACTACGAGACCATGAACCCGTCGTCCGTGGTCCGTCGTCCCGTCGTGTCCCGTTGTCCTGTCGTCCGCCGTCTGTCGTCCGTGGTCCGTCGTCCTGTAGTCCCGTTGTCCGTCGTCCGTGGTCCGTAGTCCCGTCGTCTCATGAGCTACGTCGAACTCCACGCGCGCAGCGCCTTCAGTTTCCTGCGCGGCGCCGCTGATCCCGAGGCGCTCGTGGCGGCCGCGCTCGCACACGGGCTGCCCGCGATGGCGCTCCTCGACCGCGACGTCCTCTGCGGTGCGCCGCGCTTTTTCGGCGCCGCACGCGAGGCGGGACTGCGCGCGCGCGTCGGGGCCGAAATCACGATGGAGGACGGCAGCGTCGTCCCGCTCCTCGCCGCCACGCGCACCGGCTACCAGAATCTCTGCCAACTGATCACCGAGGCGAAGCTCACCGAACGCGATTCCGCCGGGGTGGACCGTGCGCTCCGCGCGCGGTCAGGCTCGGCGCGGAGCGCCAAGCCCACCGCCCCCGATCCCCGCGATCGCAAGCGCCCGTGCTTCGCCACCTGGCCGGAGCTCGCCCGCTACTCCGCAGGTCTCATCGCCCTCACCGGCGACGAGGAAGGCCCCGTCCGCCGCGCCTGGCTCACCGCCGGACCTGCCGCCGCCGGCGCCGCCCTGCAAAATCTCACCGCGATCTTCGGCCGCGACCGGCTCTACGTTGAAGTTCAGCGCCATCGTCTCCGCGGCGAGGAGCGCGAAATCGCCTTCCTCCGCGATCTCGCCGACGCGCACGGACTGCCACTCCTCGCCACCGGCGGCGTGAATTACGCCCGCCCCGCCCAACGCGCCGTCGCCGATGTCTTCACCTGCCTGCGCCTCCACACCACCCTCGATGCCGCCGGCCGCGCCCTCGCCCTCAACTCCCAGCGTCACGTCAAATCCGCCCGCGAGATGCTGGAACTCTTCTGCGACCTGCCGGAGGCTGTCGCCGAATCCGTCCGGTTGGAACAGCGGCTTGAGTTCACCCTGCAGCACCTCGGCTACCGTTTCCCCGACTTCCCCACGCCACCCGGACACTCGATGGAGTCGCTGCTGCGCGAGCTCACCTACGCCGGGGCGCGCGGCCGCTACGGCACGCTCACCGCGCGCATCACCACGCAGCTCGACAAGGAACTCGCGCTCCTCGCCAAACTCGGCTTCTGCGGCTATTTCCTGATCGTCTGGGATGTCTGCAAATTCGCCCGCGAAAACGACATTCTCGTCCAGGGTCGCGGCAGCGCCGCCAACAGCGCGGTCTGCTACGCGCTCGGCATCACCGCTGTTGATCCCATCAAACACGAACTCCTGTTCGAGCGTTTTCTGAGCGAGGGCCGCGTCGGTCGCGATGGACATCCCTCGTGGCCCGACATCGATCTCGATCTGCCGAGTGGCGAATTGCGCGAACGCATCATCCAAAAAGTCTACGCCACCTACGCGCCGCGCGGCGCCGCCATGACCGCCAATGTCATCACCTATCGCGGACGCAGCGCGGTGCGCGAGGTCGGCAAGGTTCTCGGTTTCGGCGACGACGCGCTTGAACGTTTTTCCGGTCTCTATGCCAACGGCGATTTTCCGGAAACCCTCGAGTTGCAGCAACAGCTCGCGATGTCGGGCATCGCCCCCCAACACCCGCGGGCCGCCGCGCTGCATTCGCTCTATCTGCAGATTCACGGACTCCCGCGCCACCTCGGCCAGCACAGCGGCGGCATGGTGATCTGCCAGGGCCAGCTCGACCGCGTGGTCCCGCTCGAAAACGCCACCATGCCCGGCCGCGTCGTCGTGCAATGGGACAAGGACGACTGCGAGGATCTGGGCATCGTGAAGGTCGACTTCCTCGGCCTCGGCATGATGGCCGCTTTGCAGGACACGTTCGCGCTCTGCGCCGCCCGCGGCCACCCGGTCGAACTCTACACCATCCCGCAGGATGACCCCGCGACCTTTGCCGCGATGCAGCGGGCCGACACAGTCGGAGTGTTTCAGATCGAGAGTCGCGCGCAAATGGCGTCGCTGCCGCGGATGCGCCCCGCGTGCTTCTACGACGTGGCCATGCAGGTCGCGATCGTCCGCCCGGGCCCAATCGTCGGCAACCTCGCCCACCCGCTCATCCGCCGCCGCAACGGACTGGAGCAACCGGAATACATCGATCCGAGCGTCGACGACATCGTGCGCCCGATTCTCCGCCGCACGCTGGGCGTAATCCTGTTTCAAGAGCAGATGCTGGAGCTGGCGATGAAGCTCGCCAATTTCACCGGTGGCGAAGCCGAAGAACTGCGCCGCGCGATGGGTTTCACCAAGGGCACCGAGCGGCTGCAGCGCGCCCTCGCCCGGCTCTGCACCGCGCTGCGCGCCCATGGCCGCAACGAGAGCGTTGTGAAGAAAGTCAGCGAATCCGCGCTCTCGTTCGCCGCCTATGGTTTTCCGGAATCACACGCGCTCAGCTTCGCCCTCCTCGCCTATGCGAGCACGTGGCTGAAGGTCCACCGGCCGGCCGAGTTCACCGTGAGCCTGCTCAACCACCAGCCGATGGGTTTCTACTCGCCCGCGACCCTCCTGCAGGACGCCCGCCGTCACGGGCTCAAGGCGAAACCCGTGTGCGTCGCCGCCTCCGACTGGAACTGCACCGTCGAGAGCGACGACACGATCCGAATCGGGCTGTGTTACGTGAAAGGCCTGCATGAGGCGACCGCGCGGGCGATGCTGGCGACGCGCGCCCGGGAGGCGTTCATCTCGCTCGACGATTTTCTGCGCCGCACGCAGTTCAATCCGACCGAGCGCCGCGCGCTGGCCGCCGTGGGCGCGCTCAACGCCTTCGCCCCGCACCGCCGTGCCGCGCTCTGGCAGGTCGAAGCCGCCTGGTCGGAGGACGAGGCCTTGTTCCGCGAGTACGGGGAAACTCGCGAGATTTCCGAATGGAGGCGGGGTGCCCCCACCCCGCAGATCCACTCGGCCCGGGGTTCCTCCTTCGCCGAGCCTTCGGTGGACGCGGGCGGCACCTCGCCTCCAGAAAACCTCCCGCCCTCTCCGCCCTCAATCGAAAATCAAAATTCCAAAATCGAAAATCCCCCCTCTCCCCTCGCGCCCATGACCCTCACCGAGCGTCTCCGCGCGGATTTCACCGGACTCGATCTGACCACCGGCGCGCATCCGATGGCACTCGTCCGCGACCGGCTCCCCGACGCCTGGCGCGCCGCCGATCTGACGCTCGCCCGCGACGGCGAGCGCCTGACGATCGCCGGCTCGGTGATCTGCCGCCAGCGGCCGGGCACGGCAAAGGGATTCATGTTCATCAGCCTCGAGGACGAAACCGGCATCGCCAACGTCATCGTGGTCCCGCAGCTCTTCGAAGCCCGCCGCCTCGTCATCACGCAGGAACCCGCCCTGCGCATCACCGGCAAACTGCAGAACCAGCACGGCGTCATCCACGTGAAGGCGGAAAAAATCGAAGCCCTGGCCGAGGTCGCGCTGCCGGCCCAGGCCTCGCACGATTTCCGGTGAGAGCCAGCAGCGAAAAGAAGAAATAGCCGCTGGCCAAAATCGATGGTGCCTTCGCGCACGCCGCGAACTTCTTCGTAACGCTCCTCCGTCGCCGCGCGCCGCGACGGCAGCCTTCCGCCCGTTTAATAAACTTCGTCGTGACTGCCAATGTCCTCGAACACCGCGCGGTTATTCGGCAAGAACGAGAACACCACTCGCACGTCGTACTCGACGGTGAAACTCCACTGCTCACGCAACTCGCCAGACAACTTGTGGGTTCGGAGCCGGGGATCTTGCGGGTTGACGGTGAAGATCTCCGCCCGCCGCCAGAACTTCTGTTCCAAATCCTTCCTTCCCTCGATTCGTTTCTTGAACGCGCGCTTAAACGAGGAACTGAAGGCGACCTGTGTCATCACGCGGCCAGTGATTTCTTCAATTCGCCGATGGAACTGGAAAACTTGAGCTTGCCACCCTTCACCTCGTTGAGGCTGCGACGATGGTTGGCCTGGAGTTCGCTGCGCCGCTCCTCGATGAGCGCGCGGTCGAGCAAAAACTTGAGTTCCTCTTTTTCCTCGATGGAACGGTTTCGCACTTCCTCAACCAAAGTTTCAAAGCTCGGACTCATGCGGACAATTTGAGCGCACGCGCTGTATTTGCCAACGCAAATTCGACAACCCCTTAAACCCCTCCCCGATGCGACCCCGTGAAATCCAGCGTTCCTATCAGTAACGCCAGCCAGCGATGGAAAGATGCGACATGGCTCGACAGTCTGGAATAAGAGGCTAAACACGGAACTTCCAGTTCCTCTATGAGCACCCCGAATTGCGTGTCGCTTTGCTATTGGTTTGCCTGACGGTCATGCGCGCTGGAGCCGCCGACGGCCCAGCGACGGCAAAAAGACCGACCCTCGACGAGGGTTTCGCGCGACTGGACAAAAATCGCGATGGAAAGATTTCTCGCGACGAGGCGGACACCGCAAATCTACAAGGATTCGTACAGATCGACCGCAACGGTGATGGTTCCATTTCCCGGCAGGAACTTGGTGAATTTCGCGTGCGGCGGGGCATCAGCGATAACGGAGAGTTAATCACATCTGACCTGGAAATGGTCGCGGTAGGAGACCATAAGCTTCAAGTTCTACGCGCAGGCCAGGGAAGTCCGGTCGTAATCTTCGAATCCGGAGCAGCAGACGGAGACGGCATTGGGCGATGGCGTGAAATGTTGCCGCGCATTTCACAAATCACATCAGTGCTCTGCTATAGTCGCGCAGGTCGCGGCGGTTCAGAATTGGCCAAGGATCTTCGCACGCCAGAAGCCATAACGAATGATCTGCATCGTTTATTGGAAAGCGCAGGCTACAAACCGCCGTATGTATTGGTAGGAGCGTCTCTCGGCGGAATATACGCCCGAATTTTTGCGATGCGGTACCCGATGGACATGGCTGGCCTAGTGCTAATTGATCCGTCGCACGAGCGAGTTGGATTTGAGTTGGATCGAAGGGCCGGGCGTTCCGATGAGGATCGTGCGAAGCGAAAGCGATCAAGCGTCGACAGTCTTAAAAAGAAGAAAGATGTACCTTCTTCAGAAGCGCTCGGGCTAGTAGAATTGAATTGGACTGGCGACGCGTCGGTTTATGGCACCATGGCAAACATTCCGCTGGTGATGATAACCTCGGTTAAAGGATATGCTGAGGCGAAGAGCGAAAGCGCCCGGCAATATTTTGAGGTATCTCGGAGTGTTCATTCCGAAGTGTTCAAAACATCCACCTTGGGGATGCACATCGTCACGGATAAGGCGCCTCATGCCGTGTACCACGAAGATCCCGACCTTGTAATTAATGCGGTCCTTTGGACGATCGAAATGGCCCGAAAACACCCGCGTCGGTAGGGCCTTGAGCCTAGCCGATGGGGTCACTCCCGAAGCCCTCGCCGAATACAACGAGGCTGGTTTCTACGACGCAAAGCAGCAGCCCGGATTGGATCTGCGTTTCATTGTCAGTGTCGAGGCGGCGATCGAACGCGTTCCTCGCAGTTCCGACAATCCACGTCGACGCAATCACTCTCCAGCAGACTCCGCAGAGCGTTCGCATCCGGCAATGCCCGCCCACCTATCTTTTCGACTCTACCCTCTTCGAACCGCATTTATCAGGGGCGAATTGCAGGCAAAGCGCAGGCCTTGCGGGCCGGTGTCAACGACGACTGTTCTTCCGGGCGGCGCGCAAGATCAGGCGATCTTCGAGCCGTCGGCGCGCACGTTACTCCACACGGCGAGTTCGAGACCGGACGGTTCGGTGAACTGGAACCGCCGGCCGCCGGGAAATTCGAACGCAGGTTTCACGATCTTTCCGCCGGCCTTTTTCACGCGCGCCTCGGCGTTCTCGAGATCCGCCGCGAAGATGACGATCATCGGATTCATCGCCGTGGGCGCGTTGGGCGAAGTGTAGAGGCCACCGGTCAGACGGCCGTCCTCGAAACTCGCGTAGTCGGGACCGTAGTCCGTGAATTTCCAGCCGAAAGCGGCGGCAAGAAATTGCTTGGTGGCGGCGAGGTCGCGGGTCGCAAACTCGACGTAATCGATGCGGAGGTGGTTGGCGGTTGTGCTCATGGGGACGGCGGATTGTGCCACCGGCTACCATACGCTCGTGACAAAGTCGTGTCAGAAGCGTTGCAGCGGCATCGCTTGCCGGCGCCCGCTTGGTCGCAGCGGAGCGGCGCGAACCTGGTGCTTGCTTACTTCGCGCCCGGATCACTCTGCATCATTCCGAAGATGTTGCCCTCGGTGTCTTTCGCGAAGGCGAGCCAGCCGATGCCGGGGATCGCCATCTTCGGCACCGCGACCACGCCGCCGGCCGCGACGGCCCTGGCCACGTGATCGTCGACACTCGGCACATCGACCGTGCAAACGAACGCGATCACCGCCTGCCCCTCGACCGGCGCCGGGCCCATTCGCGGGTGCATGCCGCCGTTGATGCCGGGCGTGCCGTCGGCGCCGGTGGTGACGAGCCAGTAGGGCATCGGGCCGTCCCACTTGGTGAACGACCAGCCCAGGACGGTGGAGTAGAACTTGGCGGCGCGGTCGGGATTGTCCGCGTGGATTTCGAAGTGGATCGGCCTGGGCATGGGAGTGGACGGTTGGGGATTTGCGACGCTTGATTCTGGATCTTCGACCACGGTCCGAATCGAGGTCGCGGGGTGAAAGCACCCCGCCTCCAAGACCGGAGTTTTCACCGGAGAATTTCGCAGACGTAACAAAGTAGAATTAGAATCGTGGCGGCTCCCCCCGCGTTTCAAGCGCGGTCTATTCCACCCGGTACATATGCGTCTTCGTCCGCAGGTAGAGCGCCTGCCCCGCGACCGCGGGCGACGACATGAAACCACTCTCAAATTTGTTCTCCGCGAGCTTTTTGAATTTCCTCCCCGCCGCCAACACCGTCACATGTCCCGCCTCGCTGCACACATAAATGTGGCCCGCGGCCAGCACGGGTGACGCCGAGTAACTGCCCGCGACGCGCTCGCGCCAAACTTCCGCCCCCGTCTTCGCTTCGTAGCACGCGGCGATGCCAACATCGTCCACCATGAAGATGAGATCGTCCGCGACGAGGAGCGACGGCTTGTTGGCCACGCTGCGCTTTTCCTTCCACACGATCTGCGATTCTTCCAGTACGCCCCTGCCCCCAAGTTTCACCGCCAGCAACTGGCCCTTGGAGAAACCGGTCAGAAAATAAACCAGCCCATGGGCCACGACCGGACGGGTGCTGGCACTGTGCTGCCCGCGTTCCTCCAGCCGCCAGAGCTCGGCGCCGGTGGCCACGTCGTACGCGTAGTGCGCCTTCGCCCCACTGCTGAGGATCACGGGTTTTCCCTCCTGTACGATCACATGCGGCGTGGAAAACGCCTTCCGCAAATCGCCGTCGAGGGCGACTTTCCCCGCGGCATCGAGATCCTTGTGGTCGACTGACCGATCCGTTTTCCACACCGTGCGCCCGGTTCGCTTGTCGAGCGCCACCACAAACTGGAAATCGCTCCCGTCGAAATGCATCAACAGCAAATCACCCTGAATCACCGGCGAGGAACCGGCCCCGCGAAAGTGGTTGCAGACAAAATCGGTCCGCTGCCAGAGCACCGCGCCGGTCTTGGTGTCGAGACACGCCGTGCCGGGCGAACCAAAGGTGACATACACCCTCCCCTCCTCGATCGCCGGCGTCGGCGAGGCATACGAGTTGAACTTGTGGCAGAACTGCGGGGTCGCCACGCGGAAGAGGACCTGATCGCGAATGATCGCTCCCGTGTCGCGGTTCAGACATACGACGGACAACGCATCGCCCGCCTCCGTCGCCGTCGTCAGCCAGACCTGATTTCCCCACACAACCGGCGACGACCACGCCTTCCCATGAACCGCTGTCTTCCATTTCACGCGGTCCCCTTCCCCGAAGGTCACCGGAAGATCCTTCACGACCGCATGACCGTCGCCAGTCGGGCCGCGAAACTGCGGCCACTGCTCAAGGGCCCGGAGGGCGGCGGCAGGCACCAGGGCAAGCAACACCGCGACGGTGGTGAGGGCAGGAAAGGCGGGCGCAACGAATCGATGGGCGGTGGGCATGGGGGTTGCGGCGAATACGAAACCCGGGAGCGCCTGTGGACAATCCTGAAAGTAGACAGCCCCGCGGCATTTGGGCCGACCACTCAACCGGTCTGCACCGCGTCATCTGATTTATGGCTTCTTCGATTTCCCGTCGTTCAGGTAGTGCCAGGCGCGGTTCAGCGCAGGCTCCGGCCCGACCAGGCACAGGAAATCTCCCGCCGCCAAGACGACGTCCGGACCCGGCGGGAGCCGGGCGGCTTCCCGCTCGATCTCCGTGACGCTGACGTTCCATTGTGCAAAATCCAATTCGCCGATCCGTTTTCCATTGGCAAAGGCCTGGTCGAAAATCACGAAACGTTTGGCCGAGGGATGGCGGATGCCAAAATGCCAGTGCCGGCTGCCGATGACGACCTTCAGATCGTCCGGCTCGGAACGGGTCAACTTGAGTCCGGCCACGCGCACCTGCTGCACGGTTTCGAAGTGCATGCTGCCCGCCCAATACGTGTAACCGACGTCGAAACCGCCCCCGCGCAGACGGCCTTCGAACCGCTCACCGCAGCGGCTGCAGGCGTGGCCGAACATCCCGCTGCTCCCCATCTGCCCAGGCGGCAACGCATCGAGGAACGCGACCAGATCAAAGTCTTGTCCGCATTTGCAGGTGTAGGCCATGGGCTGGTTTGGTCGTTGCTTCGAGGTCGGGCTCGCACCGCCAGCCCATGCTATTTTTTCGGATACGCCGGCATCGGCGGAAACTCAAAAGGCTGCTCCTTGATTTTCCGGAGCGCCGCGTCCACCGCAGTCTCCAATTGGGGATCCCGGCCCGCCAGCACGGCCGCGGGATCGTTCACTTGGATGATATCGGGATCCGCGCCGTGATTTTCCACCAGCCACTTGCCGTCGCGCCCGTAGAACGCGTTGTTCGGCTGCTGCACCCGGCCGTTGTCGATCGTGCGTTGACCGTTGACGATTCCGACCAGTCCTCCCCACGAAGGCACGCCCACGACGGTCCCGAGTTTGCGCGCCTTGAAGTGCTCGACGAACGCCTCGCCGTCGGACCCGTTGTCCTCGTTCGACACCACCACCATGTGTGCACGCGACGCCGGATTCGGATACCGGTAGGGTGCCATGCCCTGGAGCACGTTGTACGCGACCTGTTGACGCTCCAATTTATCGATCAGAAAATATTCCGTCCACCCGCCGCTATTGCCGCGCACGTCGATGATCAGCCCATCCTTGTAGCGAAAGGCGCGCCAGAATTTGTCGAACTCCATCACCCCGTCGCCCCCCATGGCGTTGATGTGCATGTACCCCACCCGACCGCCGGAACGCTGCAGTACCGTTTCGATGTTGTCGGTGACCCAGCGGGCGTAGCGGGCTTCGCGCTCCGAGCGAATCGGCTTAACCCGGTAGGTCCGCCCCGTGGCGTCGGCGGCGTCGCTCGCCACGGTCACTTCGACGTAGTCATCCTTCGCCACCTGCAACAGCCGGAAATAGTTTTCGGGCGCCCGGACCTTCTGGCCGTTGATCGCCAGCAGATAGTCCCCCTCCTTGAGCACGATGTCGGCCCGCTGCAGCGGCGTCGTGATGCCGGTGAAATACCGCGTCGCCCCGTAGATGCGCCGAAACCGATACAGCCCCGAGTCCGCATCGGCCGACAGATCGGCCCCCAACATCCCGGTGAAAACCGGCACCGCCGACGGCAACTGAGGCCCAAAATCGCCGCCGCTGATGTAGGTATGCGACACGCACAGCTCACCCACGAGTTCGGACAGCACCCAGTTGAGCTGATCCCGCGTCCGCAGATCCTGGAGGTACGCCCGATACTTGTCGCCCATCGCCCGCCAATCGCGGCCGTGCATGTCCTTGTCGTAAAAGAAATCCCGATACCAGCGCCAGGTGTCGTCGAAGATTTGCCGCCACTCTTCCGCCGGCACCACGCGGCAAACCAAGCCCGAGGTGTCAACCTCCTTGCCCGCTTTTTTCGATTCCTGGGCCTTCTTGAACGTCGTCGTGTACAGTTTGCCCTCCCGCCGGAAGATCAAGTGCTCGCCGTTGGCCGAAACCCGGGCTTCGGCGATCTTGTCCTCCAGTTGCACCGTCTTCTCGTCCTTGAACGCGAAGACATTGAAATGCCACTTGGTGCGGCCACCGGCGTTGTAGAATTCCTCGTATTCGTCTTCCGTGAACCTGGCCACCGAGGACCAGCCGGCACAGCCGTGGCCGGCGAGGAGATGGAAATAGTTTCCCGGCGAGACCGGTGCCTGAAAAATCCGCTCCTGAATCCCCTCCACGTCGACCCGAAACTTGACCGCCGGATTCGGTTTCTTGGCGGCTTTCGGTTTTTTCTCCTCTTCGCCTTTTTCCGCGGACTCATCTTTTTCGGGCGCCTTCGACTCTTCCTCCTCCGCCTGCTTCAGGAACAGCGGCCGTTCGCCCTGGCGCAACTGGACCACCATGAGCCGCGTCGGATTCACCACGATGTGGTTGTCCTCGAAGACATCCATCCCGATCTCGTAATTCCGGTTCGACAGGAAATAGAGCAAGCCACCGTCGGCATCCCACCGGGGATTCAGGTTGTCGAAGAAATCGTTCGTGAGCTGGGTTTTCGTCTGTTCCTGGGTGTCATAGAGAAAGATCACGTTGTTGCGATTCTCCGTGCAGAACGAATACGCAATCCAGCGGCTGTCGGGCGACCAGGCATAGTCGCTCATCTCCCAGGTGAACTCGTCGTTGTCCAAGTGGTGCGATTCGTCGATCTTGGTCAGCTGCCGCGTGGCGACCTCCAGCACGAAGAGGGAAAAATCCTTGTTGCCGAAGAGAATCTTCTTCCCGTCCGGCGACCACTCCAGATGGTACGCAGTCCGGTTGAGGCTGTCCGTCAGGGCCACCGCAGGACCCGCGGCCACGTCTTGCCGGTAGAGTTGATACTCGCCGCTTCGGTCCGAAAAAAACGCCACCTGTTTTCCATCCGGAGAGATCGCCGCATGCGTCTCCCTGCTCCCGGACGTGGCGGAGAGATTCTTCCACGTGGTTTCCTTCTCCCGCGGTCGCAGCTGAAACACCTCACCGCGCGCCGACAGGATCACCTGTTTCCCGTCGTTGCTGATGTCCATCTGCTGAACGTATTCTGTCGGATTCACCCAGCGCGGCTGCAGGCGCCAGTGGTCGGTGGGGATTTGCAGCGTCAGCTTCCGGACCGCGCCCGATCGCAGATCCAGCAGCTGCAAATAGCCGTCTTGCACAAACACGATGCGCTGCCGGTCCGTCGAGGGCGACATGACGTCAAAGTCGGAAAAATTCGTGATCTGTTTCGTGACCTTGGTCCGGAGGTCCTGCGTCCAGAGGTTTGTGATGCCGTCCGCGCCGCGATCCGACGTGAAATACAGGCTGTTGCCGATCCACATGGGAAAGGCGTTGCGCCCGACGTAGTCGGTGACCGGGGTGTACTCCTTCGAGCGAAAGTCGGCCATCCAGATCTCGGGGTACTGTCCGCCTTTGTAGCGCTTCCAGTTGTAGCTCTCGTTGCCCCGCCGGACGTACAGCATGCGCTGGCCGTCCTCGGAGAAACTGGCGTTGATCCCCCGATCAACCGGCAGGGCCTCGGGAAGACTACCGTCCACACTGACCTTGAAGAGCTTCGGATCCCGCGCAATCGGCACCCGGCCATAGGCGCCACGAAAGACGACGTGCCGCCCGTCGGGGGTCCACCCGACGACTTGCGCCCCATTCGGCTGAAACGTCAGTCGCTTCGGCTGCCCGCCACCAACCGGAATCAGATACACCTCTTGGGCTCCGTCATAACTCCCGGTGAAGGCAATCCACTTTCCGTCCGGGGAAAATTTTCCGGCAAACTCTCGCCCCGGGTGACTCGTAAGCCGGACGGGCGCCGCCGCGGACGCCGTCGTGATCCAAAGGTCATCGTCGTACGTGAAGAGGATCCGATCTCCGGAAATATCCGGCGACACCATGAATCGCGCTTCGTCGACCGCCGGCAGCGGCAGCGGCAGGAGGGTTAACAACGCGGTGACGGCCCAAGTTCTGATTTTCATAGGAAACGAAAATGACGATGCGATTCGATCTTGGAAGATGGAGAAACCGGCGGGCACCGATCGGCTCAAACCGCCGGTCGCTCACGTGCGAGCTAGGGTCCGGGTGCTGGAGGGGTAAAGCCTATTTCGCTTCAGAGCTTGGCGGCGGCACGCGCTCGGCTACGCTGCGCCCCCATGAAGTTCCCGCTGCTCGCCGCCCTCGCACTCGCCACGTGCGCCGCCGCCCCCGCGAAATCCCCCGCCACGCTCCCTGGCCTCCAACTCGACGGCTCCGTGCTGCTGCCGAACCAGTGGTCGCTGCGTCCCGTCGGCCGGCACCTGGTCGTCGGAGACTTTCCGGTGAATATCGCCCTGCATCCCGGCGGCGCATTCGCCGCGGTGCTGCATGGCGGCTGGGGCCAGCACGAGCTGCGCATCCTCGACGTAAAGGCGCATCGGCTCGTTTCCCAGGCGGCGATTGAAGAATCGCTCTACGGCCTCACCTGGTCCCCCGATGGGACGAAACTCTACGCGAGCGGCGCGGGCGAGGAACTGGTGCATGCGTTCGATTTCAAGGCCGGCTATCTTTCCGAACACCGCCTGCTGCAGGTGCGCTCCGTCAAGGAGCGCGGCATCCCCGCCGGTCTCGCAGTCTCCGCTGACGGCGCCGCGCTCTACGTCGCCGAACTGTGGGGTCAGCGCGTCACGAAAATTTCGTCAGCCGACGGCAGCGCCCTCTGGACCCGCGTCCTCGCGCCCCCGCAGGGTGGCTCCGAAATGCAGCACGACGAGGCGCGGGTCGCCGCGAGCGCGGAACCGGTCGCGCCGTTTCCATTCACCTGCGTGCCCGATGAAAAACAGGGCCGCATCTATGTCAGCCTGTGGGCCACCGCCACCGTTCTGGTGCTCGACGCCCGGACCGGAGCGGAGCTGACCCGTTGGCCCGTCGGCCCGCATCCGTGCGAAATGCTGCTGGCCCGCGACGGCCGGCTGTTCGTGGCCGAGGCGAACCACAACACCGTGAGCGTCATCGACACCACCAGCGGAAAGCCGACCGAGAAACTCACGGCCTCACTCTTCCCCAACTCCCCGCCCGGCTCGATGCCCAACAGCCTCGCGCTCACGCCCGATGGGGAAACGCTCTTCGTCGCCAACGCCACCAACAACAACGTGGCCATCTTCGACGTTACCTCGCCCGGGCGCGCGAAGTCCCTCGGTTTCATCCCCGTCGGCTGGTTTCCCACCAGCGTGCGTGTGACCAGCGACGGCCGCTCACTCCTCGTGGCCAACGGCAAGGGCAACGTGCCCTCCGCCAATCCCCGCGGCCCCTTCCCCGGCTCGAACGTTCCGCGCAATCTGCAGGAATACATCGGGAGTCTCTTTCAGGGCACGGTCGCCCAAATTGATCTGCCCACAAAAGCGAAACGCGCCGCGCAATTCGGCGCGTGGTCGAAGGTCGCCTACGAATGTTCCCCGCTCACCGCCGCGCTCACACCCCGCGGCCCCCGCCCGACTGGCAGCCCGATTCCCGCCAGGCTCGGTGACCCATCGCCGATCAAACACGCGATCTACATCATCCGCGAGAATCGCACCTACGACCAGGTGCTGGGTGATCTGCCCGAGGGCAACGGCGACCCGCGCCTCTGCCTGTTCCCGGAGCACATTACGCCCAACGCGCACGCTCTCGCCCGCGAGTTTGTGCTGCTCGACAATCTCTACGCCGACGGCGAAGTGAGCGCCGATGGCCACGAGTGGACGATGGGCGCGTACGCGACCGATTTCGTCGAGCGCCACTGGCCGCTGAGCTACGGACACAACACTAAAAAGAAATACGACTACCCGGCCGAGGGCCGTTTTCCCATCGCCTACCCGGTCAACGGCTACCTCTGGAACCGCGCCGCCGAGGCCGGCGTGAGCTACCGCAGCTACGGCGAGTTCTGCTCCACCCCAAAGCAGGGCCCCGAACAATCCGCCCCGTCGCTCCCCATCCTCGTCGGCCACATCGATCCGCTCTACCGCGGGTGGGACCTCGACTACCCCGACGTGAAACGCGCCGACCGTTTCATCAGCGAGCTGCGGCGATTCGAACGGGAGGGCGGCATGCCGCGCCTGCAAGTGCTGCGCCTCGGCAACGACCACACCCAAGGGACCAAGGCCGGCAAACCCACGCCCACCGCGCAGGTCGCCGACAACGATCTCGCCCTTGGCCGCATCGTCGAGGCGGTGAGCAAGTCCAAGTTTTGGGCCGACACCGCCATCTTCGTGCTCGAGGACGACGCGCAAAACGGCCCCGATCACGTCGACGCCCATCGGATGCCGGGCTTCGTGTTGAGCGCTTGGAGCAAACGCCGCGCCGTTGACTCGACGCTCTATTCCACCACCAGCATGCTGCGCACGATCGAGCTCATTCTCGGCCTGCAGCCGATGTCGCAATTCGACGCCGCCGCAATGCCGATGTGGAATGCGTTTGCCGATCAACCCGACCCGGCGACCTATACCGCCCGCCCGGCCAACGTCGATCTGCACGCCGTCAATTCCGCCCTCGCCTGGGGCGGCCGCGAGTCGCAAAAGATGGATTTCTCGGAGCCCGACAAAGCCGACGACATCGCACTCAACGAAATCGTCTGGCGCAGCGTGCGCGGCGCCGATTCCCCGATGCCCGCGCCCGTCCGCGCCGCCTTCTACAAAACCCACCAAAAAGCCGACGAAGAATAAGCGTGCCTCGACCCGGTTTCCTCCCCGGTCGAGGGATTGCCTCCTCCCCTGATCATGCCCACCACCCTCATCCTCGGCGGCGGTTTCGGCGGTATCGCGACCGCCAATACGCTGCGCAGCCTCGTCCCGCCGGAACACGCCATCGTCGTCGTCGACCGGACCCCGGACTTCTTCGTCGGCGCCGGCAAGACCTGGATGATGCTCGGGGAACGGTCGTTCGCCCGGATCTCCCGGCCCCGCCCGGAGCTGCTCGCACCGGGCGTGCGTTTGATCCGTGGCGACGTGCGCCGGATCGACCTCCCGGGACACACCGTGTCGGTCGGGGAGGAAACGCTGCCCTGGGATCAGCTCGTGCTCGCCCTCGGCGCAGATCTCAACCTGAACGCCATCCCCGGTCTGGCCGGGGCGGCGCACACATTTTACACCCCGGAGGGTGCGACGGCTTTGCACGCGGTGCTGGAGCGATTCTCCGCGGGGGAGATCGTGCTCCTGATCCCGCGGGCTCCTTTTAAATGTCCGCCCGCTCCCTACGAAGCCGCCATTCTGCTGCACGATTTCTTCCAGCGCCGCGGGCTCCGCGAACGCGTGCGGCTTTCGCTCCACACCGTTGAAGGCGCGCCGATGGCGACGGCCGGCCCGGAGATGGGCCAGTTCATCCGGGGCGAACTGGCGCAGCGCGGGATCACCTACCACCCCTCGCACAAGACGGTGCGGGTCGACGGCGCCGGGCGGCAGGTCCACTTTGAGGATGGAACTTCCGCCGCCTACGACCTCCTGATCGCCGTGCCGCCGCACGAGGCTCCGGCGGTCGTGAGGGCCGCCCAACTCACCGGGCCCGCGGGCTGGATTCAGGTCGACCCGCTCACTCTGGAAGTGAAATCCGCCGCCGGCACCGGCGACGTCTTCGCGGTGGGCGATGTGATGGCGCTCCCCCTGCCCGGCCGCTATCGGCCGGACGTGCCGCTCGTGCTGCCCAAGGCGGGCGTGCTCGCGGCGGAGCAGGGTGCCGTTGTCGCCCGGCGCATTGCGGCGAAAATTCTGGGGCGCGCGCCTGAAGCGATCTTTGACGGCTGCGGTTATTGCTATTTGGAAATGGGCGGAGGCTGCGCCGTGCGGGCCGAGGGCGCGTTCTTCGCCCTGCCCCACCCGGTCATGGAAAAACGGCTTCCGGATGCTCTGCAGTACCAGGACAAACTCGCGTGGGTCGAGAGGGTCCTCGGGCGATAGCCTGGACCACCGTTCGCAATCGGAGAATCCTGCCCTCAGTCGCAACCTTCGCCGCTTCCACCATGAACCCATCCAACTCCTCCCGACTCCGCCCGCGTGCCGTCCGGTGCGCCGCCCTGCTTTTCCTGGTCGCTTCAATCCACTTGGTTGCCTCCGGCGCACCCGCGAAGCGGCCAAACGTGCTGCTGATTTTCTCCGACGACCTGCGCACCGAACTCGGCTGCTACGGTGTCGCCGGGATCAAGACACCGAACATCGATGCGCTGGCGCGTCGCAGCGTGCGTTTCGATCGCGCCTACGTCCAGTTTCCGCTCTGCAACCCGTCGCGCTCCTCCTTGCTCACCGGCCGCTACCCGACCGCCACCGGCGTGCTCGGTAACACCGAGTTTCTCGGCTCGCGTCACCCCGACTGGGATACGCTCCCGATGTACTTCAAGAAACACGGCTACACGACCCTGCGCACCGGCAAGATTTTCCATGGCGGATATGACGACACCGACGCCTGGCACGAGGGTGGCGAACCCCGCCCCAACGGCAACGCCGATCGCCAGGGCTCGACCCAGGTGCCCGGTAATTCCGACCGCATCGTCGTCCTCGAGGGCGAAGGCGAAACTCACCTCGATTACAAATCCGCCACGCGCGCGATCGAGTACCTCGCAAAATCACGCGGCAACGACCAACCGTTTTTCGTCGCATGCGGTTTCAGCAAGCCCCACAGCCCTCCCACGGCGCCGCGAAAATTCTTTGATCTCTACCCGCTGGACGCGGTCCCGATGCCCGCTGACTTCGCCGCGAAACCGACGCCGCCGCTCGGTTTTCCCGAGCGCAGCGTGCCGGCGCGCAATGGCGATCTTTTCATCGGTCGCGACGCTTCGGAAAAGGAGGCCCGCGAAGTGAAGCGCGCCTACTGGGCCAGCGTTTCGTTTGTCGACGCCCAGGTGGGTCGCGTCGTGGCCGCCCTCGACGAACTCGGGTTGCGCGAAAACACCATCGTCGTCTTTTGGGGAGACCATGGCTACCACCTCGGGGAGAAGGGCAAATGGTCGAAGCACGGCTCGCTCTGGGAAGTCGGCTTGCGGGTGCCGTATCTGATCTCCGCCCCGGGCGTCTCCGCCAACGGCCAGACGAGCCCGCGCATCGTCGAATGCATGAGCATGTACCCCACGCTGGTCGACCTCTGCGGACTGCCCGCGATTCCCGGACAGCAGGGCGTCAGCATCACGGCGCTCCTGCGCAATCCCACCGCGGTGTGGGACCGGCCGGCGATCTCGGTTTCGTATCAGCAAAAGATCCTCGGCCGTTCCGTCCGCACCGAGCGCTGGCACTACGCCGACTGGGACGGAGGACGGGAGGGCGCGATGTTGATCGACAGCATCAAGGATCCCGGCGAACACCAAAATCTCGTCAAGGATCCGGCGCACGCCAAGGTCGTTGCCGAAATGAAAAAACATCTGGAGCGATTGCCGCTGGTGGCGGGCGCGCCTTAGACGGGAGATTCCGAAGTAGATTCCAAAGGGGCAGGTCAAAGGCGCGTGTCCCTCGGGGTGCATCTCCGACTTCACGGTAGTGCAGACCGATATCCGTATCTTCCGATTTCGGAGGGCTGCGCTTTGTCCCAGCCGCATTTGCGTGATGACGCATCGGCGCCGACAAAGCGGCGCCCCCGAAGCGTCACGATCAGCTGTCAACCCGCAGATGCGCCATGTTCCCCGGAACCCGCGCAACCACCTATTGACCCCGGGCCTCCTTTCCTGCACTTCCAAGGCACCCACGAGGGTCAACCCACCCATGTTGTATCGCCGTCTTGTCGTCCTGCTCTCGCTCGCGCCCGCCCCCACCACTTTCGGCGCGGTCACCCCGATCACCTTCAACGAGCACATCCGCCCCATCCTCGCGCAAAACTGCTTCGCCTGCCACGGCACCGACGCCGCCCACCGCAAAGCCGAACTCCGCCTCGATTCCGCCGCCAGCGCCACCGCCGAACGCAAGGGCGTCCGCGCCATCGTGCCCGGCGACCTTGCCAGCTCCGAGCTCTGGCAACGCATCATCAGCCCCCATGAGGACGAGATGATGCCACCGCCCGAGTCCCACAAGGCCCCGCTCAAACCGGCGCAGCGCGAGCTCATCAAACGCTGGATCGAGCAGGGTGCCGTCTTCCAGAATCACTGGGCCTTCGAGCCCGTCACTCGCCCAGCCCCACCCCAGGCCCCAGCCACCGCAAGCACCCACCCGATCGACCGTTTCGTCTCGGCCAAACTCGCCAACCACCAACTCGCCCTCTCCCCCGCAGCATCCCCCGAAACCCTCATTCGCCGCCTCACCCTCGATCTCATCGGACTCCCCCCGACTCCCGCCGAGGTCGACGCGTTCCTCGCCGACTCTTCCCCCGGAGCTTATTCCCGCGTCGTCGATCGCCTCCTCGCCTCGCCGCGCTATGGCGAGCAATTCGGCCGCCACTGGCTCGACGCCGTCCGCTACGCCGACACCCACGGTCTGCACCTCGACAACGTGCGCACCATCTGGCCCTACCGCGACTGGGTCGTGCAGGCGTTCAATCGCAATCTGCCCTTCAACCAATTCACGATCGACCAACTCGCCGGCGATCTCGTGCCGAATCCCCGACTCGACCAACTCGTCGCAACCGGTTACAATCGCAATCACCTCTCCACGTCTGAGGGCGGTGCCATCGAGGCCGAAGCCGAGATGCGCAACACCGCCGACCGCGTCGATACCACCGCGGCCGTCTGGCTCGGTCTGTCCGCCAATTGCGCCTCCTGCCACGACCATAAATTCGATCCCCTCACCCAGAAAGAATACTACTCGCTCGGCGCGTTCTTCAAGGGTCTCGCCGATCGCTGTTGGGACGGCAACATCCGCATCGCCGGTCCGATTGCGATCCTCGGGCCAAACCCGGAGAAACAGCGACGCATCGACGAAATCACGACTGCGGTCGCACCCCTCGAGGCGGCGGTCACCGCCCGCGCCCAACAACTGGTGACCGGCGGACTCGAGCCCCTGACGCTCACCAAACAGCCGATCACGTACGAGGTGATCTGGGCCGAGGACTCCGATCTGCCGACACCGGACAACGTGCTCGCACCGCCGCCCGCCGGTGAATGGCGCGGCGGCCCCGACGTGCCGGTGGCCGGCGGTCAGCGCGCCCTGCACCTCGAAGGCGATGTCGAGCGGGCCCTCGCCTTCACCGCCGGCGACGTGGTGCTGCTCGTCCGCACGGAAGCAAAGGCCTTCGTTCACTTTCACGCGGACTCCTCCAATCCACCGCGCGCCATCAGCCTCGAGTTCATCAGCGAAGAAAAAACTCGGCGCATGATCTGGGGCGACGCCTCGGCCTTCGGACCCGATGCCGCCCGCGCCGCCATCCTGGTCAGGCCGTTGCCCGCCCCCGGGAGCTACGCCCGCCTGGACCTCACCGCCTGCGAATCTGGCATCATCGAAGGCAAGGCGTACACCGGCCTGCGCATCACGCAGCGTGGCGGCGCCGCGTGGTGGGATCGCGCGGGCGTTGTCTGCACGAGCCCGAGTGGAGTCGACGATCCCTTGCTGTCCCGGGATGCGTGGGTGCGCACGCTGCGGACCGGCGCCCGCGCCTTCGCCGCCGTCCCTTTGCGCCACGACATCAATTTCCTCGTGGGTCTTTCCTCCACGCAGCAGAACGAGGAGGAAAAGCAACTGACGGCGCGATACCATCGCGACTACCTCTACGCCCCGTGGCGCGCCCTCCTCGAACCGGAGGTCAATGCCGCCCGCCGCCTCATTTCCGAACAGGTGCACTACGAGCAGAATTTTCCCGTGACACCCATCTCGCGCGAGCGCGCCGAGCCGCTGCCCGCGCATGTCATGATCCGCGGCCAATACGACAAACCCGGCGAACGGGTCACGCCCGCCACCCCGGCGTTTCTGCCTCCGCTCGTCCCCGCCGGCGCCCGCCCGACGCGGCTTGATCTCGCCCGCTGGCTGGTCGACGCGAAAAATCCGCTCACCCCCCGCGTCACCGTCAACCGTTTCTGGCAGCAACTTTTCGGCGCCGGGCTCGTGCGCACCCCGGCGGATTTTGGCGCGCAGGGCACGCCGCCCACCCACCCCGAGCTGCTCGACTGGCTCGCGGATGAGTTTCAGCGCACGGGCTGGGATGTGAAACAACTCGTGCGCCTCCTGGTCACCTCGCACACCTACCGGCAGGACTCCCGGGTGACCCCCGCGCTGCTCGAACTCGATCCCCCGAACGCCCTGCTTGCCCGCGGCCCCCGGCTGCGCCTCGACGCCGAGGTGCTCCGCGACCAGGCCCTCGCGCTGGGCGGCCTCCTCGGCTCGACGCTCGGCGGCCCGCCGGTGATGCCCTACCAGCCCGTGAACATCTGGGAGCCGGTCGCCTTCGGCGGCAGCAACACCAAGGACTATGTGCAGGAACACGGCGCCGCTTTGTATCGGCGAAGCCTGTACACTTTCTGGAAACGCACTGCTCCGGCGCCGGCCATGGTGACCTTTGACGCCCCGTCGCGCGAAAACTACTGCGTCGGCCGCAGCCGGTCCAACACGCCGATCCAGGCGCTGGCGCTCCTGAACGACGTGCAACAATTCGAATCCGCGCGCGCCTTCGCCGAGCGACTGCTCCAGCCCACCGCCAGCGACGACCAGCGGCTGGGGGAGGCTTTCCGCTGCGCCACGGCCCGGGCACCCACCGCCGAGGAGCGCCAGCTCCTCGCCGCCGCCCTCGCGACGCACCGCGCACACTTCGGAAAAAACACGGAAGCCGCGAGCCAGGTCATTGCCAACGGTGAATCCAAACCCTCCGCCAAGCTGCCGGTCGGCGAGTTCGCCGCGTGGACGATGGTCGCCAACCTCCTCCTCAACCTCGACGAAACCATCACCCGCAATTGAACCCCTGCCACGATTTTCTGAACCAGCTTACCCGCCGCCAGTTCTTCTCCGGCGCCGGGCTCGCCATGGGTGGTGTCGCGCTCAACTGGCTCGCACCGCGCCTGCACGGTGCGGCCCGGCCGCCGAATCCCCTCGACGCCCGCGTCCATCCGCCGCTCGGCGGTTTCCCGCATTTCGCGCCCAAAGCCAAGCGCATCATCTATCTGCACATGAACGGCGGGCCCTCGCAGCTCGACACGTTCGACTACAAACCGGCGCTGTCGGACAAGTTCGATGTCGAGCTGCCCGAATCGATTCGCCAGGGACAACGCATCACCACGATGACGAGCGGGCAGACCCGCTTCCCCGTCGCACCGTCCATTTTCAATTTCGCGCAACACGGCCAGAGCGGCGCCTGGGTGAGCGACCTCCTGCCGCATACCGCCAAGGTCATCGACGATCTCGCCATCGTGCGCAGCGTGCACACCAACGCGATCAACCATGATCCGGCCTGCACGTTTCTGATGTCGGGCAGCGAGATTCCGGGCAAGGCCAGCCTCGGCTCGTGGCTCTCCTACGGCCTGGGTAGCGAAAACAACGATCTGCCGGCCTTCGTCGTGCTCACGCCCAAATTCTCATCGAAAGTCGCGGCGCAGGCGCTCTTCACGCGGATGTGGAGCAGCGGTTTTCTCCCGACGTCGCACACCGGCGTGACGTTGCGCGCCCAGGGCGATCCGGTGTTGTTTCTGGAAAACCCCAACGGGGTCGACGCCGGCACGCGACGGGCGATGCTCGACTCGCTCGCCCAGTTCAATCACCTGGCGCACGCCCGTCATGGCGATCCGGAGACGATGACGCGCATCGCGCAATACGAAATGGCCTTCCGGATGCAGACGAGCGTGCCGGAGCTCACGGATTTCCGCGACGAGTCGCCGGAGACGCTCGAGCTCTACGGTCCACGGGTGAAGGAACCCGGCTCCTTCGCCGCGAGCTGCCTCCTCGCGCGCCGGCTGGCCGAGCGCAATGTGCGCGTCGTGCAGATTTTGCATCGCGGTTGGGATCAGCACGGCACGCTGCCGGAACACCTCAAGATCCAGTGCCTCGACACCGATCAGGGCTGTTACGCACTAATCAGCGATCTCAAGCGGCGCGGCATGCTCGACGACACGCTGGTGGTCTGGGCGGGGGAGTTCGGCCGCACCGTCTACAGCCAGGGTACACTCACCAAGACCAACTACGGCCGGGATCATCATCCGCGCTGTTTCAGCGTCTGGCTGGCCGGCGGCGGGGTGAAAGGCGGCGTGGTTTACGGCGAGACCGATGATTTCTCCTACAACATCGTGCGCGATCCGGTGAGCCTGCACGATCTCAACGCCACCCTGCTGCACTGTCTGGGCATCGATCACCTGAAGTTTTCGTTCAAGTCGCAGGGCCTCGATCAACGCCTCACCGGCGTCGAACCCGCCAGCGTGGTGCGCGGAATTCTGGCCTGAGACACACGCGCGGGTTCGCCTTTTCGGTTTTTCCCTTTGTCACCGAATTGATCGAGGCGGGGTACCCCCGTATCCGCCGAAGGCTTGGCGAAGGTGGAACCCCGCCATCCTTCGAACGGCGCGTGAGGGCACCCGCACTCCATCGCACCGCGCCACCATCAGCCGACGGAGTCGGCCCGTTCGACCTCTTCCCCACAGTTTTCTCGCGTGCCGCGACCACGTTCCGCCATTCTGAGGTACTGCCATGAAACTGTCCGTCCTCCTCCTCGCGGCCCTCATCGGCGCCCTCGCACTTCCAGTATCCGGCCCCGCGTGGGCCGCCGAAAAGAAAACCAAAGTTCCGCAGCCGCCCGATCCCCTCACGGCGTCGGTTGACCGACCCAGCGCCGTTTACCAACGCGGCGAGACGATTGCGTTCACCATCCGCCTCGAGCAGAACGGCCAGCCGGTGACCTCCGGCGAAATCGACTGGGCTCTGACCAAGGATGGTCTGCCTCCCCTGCGCAGCGGTCGATCCCAGGTCGACCAGGGCAAGGTTGTCGTCACGGGCAGCCTCGATGAACCCGGATTCTTGCAGTGCCGGGCCACCTATCTGGTGGACGGCAAGAAAGTCACCGCGCTCGCCGGCGCCGCGGTTTCCCCGCTCGAAATCAAGCCCAGCCAGCCGCCGCCGGCTGATTTTCGCGCATTCTGGGACGGCAAGAAAAAACAGCTCGCCACCGTGCCGGTCCACGCCCGGCTCACTCCCGTAAAGTCGCCGGTTCCGAAAGTGGAGGCCTTTGATTTGCAGGCCGACTGCGTGGGTGCACCGGTCTCCGGCTACTTCGCCCGGCCGGCCGCGGCCAAGGTGCGCAGTCTGCCGGCCATCCTCACGGTGCACGGTGCCGGCGTGCGGAGTGCCAGCCTGAGCGGCGCGGCCGGCTGGGCGCGTGACGGCGCCCTGGCGCTTGATCTCAATGCCCACGGTCTGCCGAACGGAAAAGATCAGTCCTATTACGACGCCCTGGCCAACGGCGACCTCAAGAACTACCGCAGCGCCGGCCGCGATTCGCGCGACACGGTTTACTTCCTCGGCATGTTTCTCCGTCTGGTCCGCGCGATCGATTTTTTGGCCGGACAACCTGAATGGGACGGCCGCACTCTCGTGGTTTTCGGCTCCAGCCAGGGCGGCGCCCAGGCCATCGCCGCCGCGGGTCTCGACCCGCGCGTCTCCTTCCTCGCGGCCGGCGTTCCCGCCATGTGCGATCACACGGGATTTCTCGCCGGCCGGGTTTCGGGCTGGCCAAAGTTCATCGCCACCGCGGAGAAATCGCCATCGCCGCAGGTGGTAAACGCGATCCGGTACTACGACGCCGTGAACTTCGCGGCCCAGACGAAGGCGCCGGGATTTTTCACCGTCGGCTTCATCGACACCACCTGCCCGCCCTCGAGCGTCTTCGCCGCCTACAACGCACTGCGCTCCCGGAAAGAGATCTTCCACGACATCGCCGCCGGACACACCAACACCCCGGCCGCCAGCGCCGCCATGCGCGCCGCCGTCAAGCGCCACTTTGCGGCGATGAAGTAGTCCGTCGCGCTACAACCGCGCCAGCAACCCCTCGATGTCGGGCGGGCTCCACCAGATCCTCTTCCCGGCGTCCACCGCAACCACCCGCGCGGCGTTGTAGCCGCAGAGGCCGGTGACGTTCCCTCCCGGATGCGTCGACCCGCCGCAGAGGTATAGCCCGGGCACTGGCGTTCGATACGTGCCCGCCCCCGCAAACGGCCGGTTCCAGCCCACCTGCCCGTTGGCAAACGATCCAACCAGCAGATCCCCGCCGCGCATATTGGGCAGCGTGCGCTCGGTATCCAGCGGCGAACGCACGAAGGTGTCGAGCACCGCGCCCCGGAGATTCGGCGCGAACTCCGTCCAATGCGCCAGCAGCCGCCCGCCGTGCGCCTCGCGCTCCGCGTCCCACCTGGCCGCCGCGCCGCGCAGGGCATACGGCAATTTCTCCCACAGAAACGCCGTGTGCCGCCCCGGCGGCGCCTGCGTCGGGTCAAAGAGCGTCGGACAGGCTCCCCACGCCACCGGGGGCGGAATTTCCCCGCGCTCGTGCGCCGCGACGATTTCGTGAAACTGGCCGAAGCGCTCCAACCCCACGATGAACATGAAGGCCCGCGCCAGCTCCGGCTGGCGCTCCGCTGCGCGCCAGCGCGGCGGCTCGTCGAGGGCGACGTTCAACGCGAACAGCGGCGCGAGCAGATTGTAGGAAAACTCCTCCGCGCGCGCCCGTATTTCCGCCGGCAGTACGTCGGGCGGCAGCAACTCCAGAAAGGTTTGTTGCGGATTCAAGCCGGAAACCAGCACGCTGGCCGCCAGCACCTCGCCCGTCGTCAACTCCACGCCCGCCACCCGGCCCCGCCGCATCACCAGGCGGCGCAGCTCCACGCCACACCGCATCGCCCCGCCGTGTTCCGTGATGTCGCGCACCAAGCCGCGCGCGAGGTTGCCCGCCCCGCCCACGCACATCTGCGCCTTCGCCGGCGACGCGAGCAACGCCGGGATGGCGTGCCCGAATCCCGGCTGCCGCAGATCGACTTCGCGCAGGCCGTTGAAAAAAAGCAGTCCGGCCCGCACCGCATCGTGCTCGAACTCGCGCGTGACAAACTCCAACGGCGACCACGCCGATACTTCCAGCAAACGGCGGCCAAGTTTGCTCCGGGCCAGCAGTTCGCGGCGACGGTTGGGTTCCAACGGCGGCGATTGCGCCTCGGGCACCAGGATGTGTTCGACGATGGGCCGGAACTCTTCCGTCCAGCGCCGCAGCGCCTCGGCGTCTCGGCGCGAGAACTCCGCAAAGGACGCCACGGTCCGCTCGAGCTCCGTCCACCACTCGAGGGCGCGACCGTCTCGCCGGAGCATCGCGACGTTCAGTTCCGGCTGGAGATAACGCACGCCGTGGCGCTCCAGCTCGAGGTCGCGAAACCACGGCATCCGGGAAATCGCGCGGTGGAAGAACGAATGCGGATGGTGGGTGAAACCCGGCCACCGCGGATTTTCCATCGTGCACAGGCCGCCGCCGGGCTCCGCCGCCCGATCAAGTGCCAGCGTTCGCAGGCCGGAACGCGCCAGGTACGCCTGCGCGACGAGCGCGTTGTGGCCGGTGCCGAGGAAAATGACGTCGTACTGCTGCATTTTACCGCCGCACCACGGCCAACCGGCAGAGCTCGCGCGCCGGCAGCGTCAGCTCCATGCGACGCGCGTCCACCGCCATCGTCAGGTCCCCGCCGGCCAGTTCCCGTCCGTCGTCCGACGTGAGCGTCCACCCATATCGCCCCGGTTCGAGCGTGTGCAGCGTCACCGCCAGCATCCGCTCCTGCGCGCCGAAATGGAACAGCTCGGCGGCAAAACGCTCGCGTCGATTCTCCGCCACCAGCACCGCGATTTCGCGCGGCATCGTATGCCATCTCGCGCCGTTCAGCGGAAAATTTTCCACCGAACCCGGATCGCCGGTGACCGTGGAGTAGAGGAGACGGGCATCGACCCGCCCCAATCCGCTCGCCTTGGCCCGCGGCCACGCCTGCGGAAACGACAGCACGCGATCCGTGTAGCGCACTTCCGAAGTGAACAACGGCCAGTTCACACTCAATGACCGCGCGGTGGCGCCGATTTCCTGCGTGAGCGCCACAGTGTCGCGGGTAATCAAGTAGCGCAGATAACCGCCGGCGTCTTTTCCCAGGAGATCGTCAAACTTTGTGTCGCCCGACCATTGCCGCCACTTGCCCAGCGCGTCGTGGATGATCTCCGGCAGACGGTGGGCGGCCCACGCCTCGCTGCCCAGCGGCCCGTCTTGGTTCCCAGCGGCGAGATGGGCGCGTCGCAAACCGGCCATGCGCAGCAGCGGCTCGAGAAACACGGCCTCGTTCGTCCGCACGTGCGCCTGCAACAATGCCGCGGTCATCGCGGACACCGGCTGGCCGGGCCAGGAATACAAAACCTGCATTGGGTCCTCCCGGAGGTGCGGGCCGATCCAGCCGCGCCCGACGCTGCCAACTCGACCCGACGGCCACTCCAGTGCCGCGGGCACGATTCCCTTCGGCTTGCCCCGGTCGGTGCCGAGGGCAGCCACCGCCCACGTGCGCAGCCAGCGCGTGAGGGACGCGCCAAGCGCGGCGTCTCCCGTGCGTTGCCAGAGCAGGAGCGCCGGCTGCATGACCCGCACGTGATAGCCCGTGTCGTAGGCGCGCCCGGCATCCGGGCCGAGTTGCTCGTGGTTGAAATCGATGTGTTTGAATTGCAGTTCGCCCCGCGCGTTTGCCCCCCACCACACTCGGTCGGCGAGTTCAATCAGCCGGCGGACCCGCGGAGTCCACGACGGATCATCGCCCGCGGCATGCAGCATCGGCGTCAGCGTGTCGGCGGTCTCCTCGGCGGTGTGCTCGACATCGGTGAGCTGGCTCGTATAGCCGCCAGCCATCCCGCGTCGCGCCAGGTTGCCGCGGGCCAGCCGTTCCTGCGCCCCGGTCACGATCGGATCGTCGAAGCCAATCAGGACGGCCGCCCACCAGCGCCACATCTCCACATCGTCGCCCCAGTTGCCACCGAACTCCCCGTTCCCGAGCTGACGCTCCGCGATCCACCAGCGGATGATGGCGTGCAATTGTTCCAACGCACGGCGCTGGTGATTGGCCCACGGCGGCGCGCGCTCGTCCCACGCCGACAAATCCGGCGCCGGCACGTTTTCACCGCCATAGCTGCGCAAAACCGGGTTTTTCGGGAACGCCGCTCGCGCGCGATCAAAGCAACGCTCGGCCTCGGCGGTGAACGCCCGCTTCTTCTCCGGCACGGCCAGCACTTCCGAGTGCTCAAACATGAACCAGGTGAGAAACCGCGCCCGATAAAACGCCCAGAGCGGATACAGCGCCGACTCGGTGCGCGGCGGCACGGGAAAAGCCGGCTCAAAGGGACGCGTGGCGTTGTTGAAGAAGCGATGCAGGTAGCGGTGCGCCTCCCCTTCCGCGCGCGCGATTTCACCCGCCGCGTCCGCCCGCCCCTCGACCCACGCCGCCACGACCGGCAGCAGCGCCGCCAACTCGGCCCGCGTCGGCGCATCGAGCAGGGCGGCCCCGCGCTCCGTGAGCCGGCGCAGGTGCGCCAGCCGCTCGCTTTCCTCAGCCGCGTCGCCGGCGGCGGTGATGAGCGCCTGGGCGGATTCGGCCGCGGGCAGCACGCGAGTACTTCCCAGCACGGCCGCGAGGAAGGCGATCAGCGGGCGCCAGCGGAATATGCTCCAACGCGACATGGGCTTCGTCGCAGCCGCGGGAGGCCTCCCGCTACCCGGGTTCATGATGAGATCCGTATCAGGGGTAACAGCAAGCGGCGCCCTCCGAAAGTGGGCCTTCTTTCATCGTAATACTAAAACCGAAACCGCACGCCGGCGGAACCGTTCCAGCCGGAATACTCGAGTTCCTCGGGGCGGCTCGGAGTGTTGTCATACCAGCGTTTCTTTTCCTGGGAGAGATTCTTGCCGTCCACGAAGACCGTGAAGTTTTTCGTCACGCGATACGACACTTGCGCATCCCAACGCGTCGCGTCGTTGTTGGTCACCGCGCCCGCGAGCCCGCCAACCTCGCGCACGAATTCGTCGATGTAGTTCAGCGCGACCCGCGCGGTGAAACCGTACTTCTCCCAATAAACCTGCGCATTGTAGACCCGCTTCGGCTGCGACGGCACGAAGTTCTCCGTCCGCGTGCCGGTCGCACCGGTCGTGACATTGAGGGTCGGGAACTCCGAGTCGCCGCGCACGAAGGTCGCGTTGACGCTGAAACCAAAGCCGTTAAGCAAACCCGGCAGCATCGAGAGCGATTGCACCCACGTCAGCTCGGTGCCGGTGATGTCCTGCTTCCCGCCGTTCAGGTTCTGGTAGAGCGCCACCACGATTGGCGGACGCGCCTCGCGGGAAACCCCCTTGTAGATGAAGTCCTTGATGTCTTTTTGGAACACCGCGACCGACAGCATGCCGGTCGGCTGGAAATACCACTCGAGCGACGTATCAAAATTCATCGATTTCTGCGCCTTCAATTTCGGGTTGCCCCGGTAAACCCGCACCAGCGCCCCGCTGTCGAGATTGAGGAGCCCCTCGGGATCAAGCGACGACTCGTACGGAATCAAGTCCCCGTAATCCGGACGCGACATCGTGTTGGTCCACGCCCCGCGGAGCACGAGATTGCGGTTGAAGCGATAGTTCAGGAGCACCGACGGAAAAGCGTTCCCGTAGGACGAACCTCCGTTCGCCGTTGTCGCCGGCGCCGGCCGATAGGTGTAGTCGACCTTGGTTTTCTCGTAGCGCAGACCGCCGACCACCTGCAATTTTCCGAACTGCGCCGTGCCCATGCCAAAGGCGGCGGAGATGTTCTCGGTCGCGTTGTAGCGGGAGATCGCAAGCAACGTGATTTCATCGCCCGGCACAAACGCGAACGCGTTCGGATTCTGCGCCACGGCGCTGAAGACGCCGTTGAGCGACGGATACGGTCCCAGCGTCGCGACGCGGCCCGCGAAGACATTGCGCGGCTCGAAATCCACCCCGAAGGAGTTCTGCGTCGGCGCGGTTCCAGTCGGCGCATAGTCGTCAATCGCTCCGTCGAGTTTGCGGTCCTTGCTTCGAAACTTGACGCCCGTCCTCCACTGCACCGGCGTGTTGCCGATCTTCTGGTCGAACTCGTAGTCAAGCTTGGCCACGAGGTCCTCATCGTTCCCTTTCACGTAATGAAACCGCACTTGGTTGAGGTTCATGTCCTGCGAGCGAAAGAGGGCGTTTTCCCCCGTCGCGCGCTGCGTCATCGTCACGCGCGGATACATCGGATCACTGCGATCGACGACCCAGTCAATCGTCCGGCGCAACGCCGCCGATCCGGTTTCGAACTGGTAGCGGCGCGCCCGCGCGTCGAGGCTGGCCGTGCCGTAGTTCAACTCGTAGTTAAAGGTGCCGGCCGGGAGTTTCGTCTTGCCGCCGACCGCCGCGCGGTCGTTGTCGCGCTCGCTGAGCGCTTGGTCGAGGCGCCGCGTGATCCGGGCCTCAGCCCCGGTGGCGCGCAGATCCGTGGAGGTTGCCGTCAGCGTCGCAAACCCGCGCTGCCGCAAGCGCCAGCGGGTCGCGTCGGTCTCGCTGCCGTTGTGGAACAACTTGAGAAAAAACTGGGAGGTGTCGCCCGGGCGATAATCGAAGTTGAGGTTGCCCCCGAGATTCTTCTTGCCGATGCGCCGGAAGCGCTGGTCGTACTCGGAGATGCCCTGATTCGTGATGCCTGGAATCGTGTTCACCGGAGCGAGGGCCTTGTCGAAATACGCGATTTCATAGTCGTTTTGTCCGAACTTCTCGTTCGAGGCCGAGACCGTCGCGGTGATGCCGAACGTACGGGCGGCATTCACCACATCGCTGTAGTTAAGGTTGAAGGCGTAGCCGTCGTCCTTGCGCAGACTGTTATAGCGATACTCCGCCCGGCCGTTGATGCTCCGACCCGGAAGATCGAACGCGCTGCGCGTGACGAGATTCACGAGTCCGCCAAACGAATCCGCGTCGCGGTCCGCCGGCAACGCCTTGATGACCTCGATGCTGCCGATCATGTCCGACGGAATCGTGTTAAGATCGACGGCCCGCGTCTCGGTGCCACTGGTGCTGAAAATGCCGTCGTTCGCCGGCGAGCTGAGGTGCGAACCGTCGAGCGTCACCGAGTTGAGCTTGGCCTCCGCGCCGCGAATCGACGCAAACGCCGAGCGGCCGTCGAACACCACGCTCACGCCCGCGAGCCGTGCCAGCGCCTCGCCCACGGTGTTGTCAGGCAGGTTGCCGATCGCATCGGAGGAGATGACGTTCATCACCGTGTTGCTCGTGCGCTGCTGGTTGATCGCCCGCGATTGACCTTCGCGCACCGACTCCACCGTGACCGCCTCGAGCATGATCACGTCACTGTCGGCGAGATCAACCCGGGCCATCGTCGCCGCCCCGGCGCGGACGGCGACCGGGACAGTTTTTGTTTTCCGGCCGACGTAACCCACTTCGAGCGTCTGGCTGCCGGCGGGTACATTGGCGAGGGTGAAGGTGCCGTCCCGCGCGGTGGCCGTGGCCAGGTCCGTGCCCAGCACCCGCACTTCGGCGCCCACGAGATAGCCGCGGGAGGCCATGTCCGTCACGACGCCCGTGATGGCACCGGTGGACTGGCCAAACGCGCCCTCCCCCAGCAGGGCGGCGAGAAAAACAATCAGGATTCGGGGGCCGCGCAGGAACGGTGCTGGCGGTACGGTGGAAGCGTGGACGATTTTCATGGTGTGGATCTTGGCATGGAACGCGGGTTGGGGTGAGCCGGCGGGGAACACAGGCGGATCAGTAACTGAGTGCGTCCCGCCCAAACGTCAACCGATCGCTCCCCTCGACCCGACCGCCCTCTCCCGCCCCACCCGCTCACCCGGAATCCGCCCCAATTCTCTTGTCACGTATTAAGTGACAAAAGGTTTTTCACTCCGAGTCTTTGTCACGTAATACGTGACGAGCGGCTTGGGGTGGCGAAGAGCGACCGGAGGGCGCGCGGGGAGTCCTGGAATTCGCGACCGATCCGGAATACGCGATCTTGCGCCCGTCGCGGCCGGGCCCATCGTGAGCGTCGGCGCCCGGTCCTCCACCGGCGTGTCTCCTTCAACCTCAACCCAGAAATCGCTCCTCCATGAGACTTGGCATCAATTCGTTCCTCTTCACCTCACCGTTCACGACGAAGCACACTCGGCTGTTCAAGACCTTCAAGCGTTGGGGCTTCGACACCGTGGAGCTTCCGATCGAAGATCCCTCCCACATTGATCCCGCCAAGGTGAAGGCCGACGCCGACAAGGCCGGCCTCGCCATCGGCAGCGTCTGCGCGTGCATGGGGCCCGGCCGCGATTTCCGCGGCAGCGATGCCGACCAACAGACGGCGATGGTCTACTGCCAAGCTCTCATCGATCAGGCCGCCGTCATGGGCGTCCCTTCGCTGATCGGTCCGGTCTATTCCGTCGTGGGCAAAGCCGACGCCGTCGAGCCCGCCCAGCAGAAGATCGAGTGGGCCCTCGTCGTGAAGAATCTGAAGGTGCTCGCCGCTTACGCCGAGGCCAAGGGCGTGAACATCTGCATCGAACCGCTCAATCGTTTCGAAACCGACTTTCTCAACACCTGCGACCAGGGACTGAAACTCGTGCGCGCCATCGGGTCGCCGGCGGTGAAGTTGCACCTCGACACATTCCATATGAACATCGAGGAAAAGGATCAGGCCGCGTCGATTCGCAAGGCGGGCAAACACCTCGGCCATTTTCACGCGTGCGGCAGCGATCGCGGCACTCCGGGTGGTGACCACATCGCCTGGCCGGCCATCGCCCGGGCGCTGAAGTCGATCGGCTACAAGGGCGACGTCGTGATCGAGTCGTTCACGACCGACGTGAAGGTCATCGCCCGCGCCGCCGCCATCTGGCGCAAGATTGAGCCGAGGCGAAACGACATCGCCGTGAAGGGCCTCAAGTTCCTCAAACGGACGCTTCGCTGACCAAAGGCGGGGCGTGCGGCGATCTTCGCGACGGATTAATTTCCCGTTGGCGCATCCCGCCGCCCGCGCCTTTGCTCGCCCTTCCTGCAGTGGCTCGGTCGCTCAGTTGGTGGAGCCGAGGCCTGAAAAAAGCAAAACGGCCTTTTTGCCGATTTAATCGCACCTGCTCCCACGACTCCTAATCCCGGCATCAAAACTTTTGCCTGCACGGTAGAAAACACCTGTGGCAAGAATCCGTATTCAATCGCCGGGTACAATTGATCCGTTGCTGGACGCCCGGCCTGTCGGCGGCAAGGCCACCTGCTACGATCTCGCCAGTGACCTGGCCGGATCGCTGAACGGTCTCCCGCGCGATCTGGCGACCAACCCAAAGTACATGGAGGGCTTCGGCCGATGAAGGGCGCGGTGCTGCTCGACACGGGGCCCCTGGTGGCCTTTCTCGCCGCCGGGTTGGACCATCACGTCTGGGTTTGCGAGCAGTGAAAACGACTGCACCCACCATTGCTCACCTGTGAGCCGGTGCTGATGCCGGCAGAGTAAACAACCCCGGGGCAAGCCCCGAGGCATTTCGGAAAGCCGGACCTGTAGCCGGGGTCGGCCTGGCCTTCGACCTGTCCGCCGAAGGCTTGGCGAAGGTGGAAGGCTTGGCGAAGTAGGCTGACCCCGGCCCGGCCTCAGCGAGGCCGGCTACAACCAAGCCGAAGCAAGCTTCGGAGTATCGGACCCAAAGCGAATGAAGGGCGAACAACGGGCCCTCCTTCCCGCAGGACCGTTGCCACCTCGTCCGACCCAAAGTGAAAGCCCCGGAAAGCCATGCGAAGGGCGAGTGTTCATTCCGGCCGACCCCGTCGACTCGTTGCTCGACGCCTATCGAACGGGCAAGACTGACGCGCCCCGAAACCCGTGGTCCGCGTCGCGGACGCCTGGCGGCCATTCACTTCTAGCCTTGGAAATCGTCCGGCGGTGAGTAGGGGTTAATGCATGAGCAAGACCGAAATCCTCAACGAGCTGGTGAAGCTCACGGCAGTGGAGCGCGATGAAGTCCGCGCCCGTCTGGCTGAACTCGACGAGGAAACTGCCGATTCGGTGGCCCTCACCCGCCGCGACGAACTCGCTCGCGGCGTGGTGCAGCCCAAGCTGCACACGGACGTTTTTGGCAACGCCCGCGCAGCGATTTCATGAAGCGGTGGTATCACCCCGCGTTCGAGACTGATTTAATCGAAGCGGCGAGATACCTTGGACAGAAACGGCACGACTACGGTCGGGTGTTCCTCGACGAAGCGGAAGCGGCCGTCGAACTGATCATGCAAAACCCGACCATCTGGCGTACCTGGCATCACGATATCCGCCGCTACATTCTACGGCGATTCCATTACACGATCCGTTAGTCCGAATTCCGAAGCAAATCCGAACCGCCGGGACACCAAAAACTGACACTGCCAATCGGACTCGGCCCTACAAACTCCACCCCTGGCGGAATCCGGCGCGGACATACTTGTTCGCCTCGGGCAGGTTCGTCGCAAAAACGGCCGCCGCTACGTGAAGGAATCTGGCTGGCGCAGGCGCAACCACCCACGTGAGCCACGCGCCGTCGCGACGCTACCATATTGGAGCGACAATCGGTGCGGTGCCGCATCTCATGCCGGCTGGAAGCGCAGAGGGGATCCTCATGGTGGGTAAATCTCCCTGCGCATGGCGCGGATGCGATCGTACTCGTAGCGATAGCGCCCGGCATCCCCGCGATTGCCCCCTTGGGTGGCGTAGAAAAGATACAGCCAAGCGCGGCCATCCTGCCGGGTGACCAGCGCTTGGGGGACATGGCAGGCGGGGGCGTCGGCATCGGGGGCGATGAACGGTAAGTGCTGCCAGTGGAGGCCGTCGTCGGAAACCGCTTCCCGGAGCTGACGGCGCATCCACCGTGCCGCATCGGGCGGGGTGTCTTGCGGAAGCGGATAGCCGGACGGGTCCGCAAAGGAATGCCAGCGACCGCCGACCAAGACCATGTCCGGATTGGGCCAGTTTTCCAGCAGTGGCTCTGCCAGATCGTGGCGCGGAACGAATCCGTTCAGCCCGGCAAAGTCGGCCTCGTTTTCCGCCAGCCCGAGGCAGATGCCCTTGCCGGGGACCCAGTAGTCGAACCACAGCTTCCATTTGCCCGCGTGGCGCCGCAGGCAGGGACGGTGAAAGTCGCCGATGCGGTCCGGCTCCGGACGGGGTGACGCCGTGTCCGCCGCGCGAATGAGCAGCGGTTGGTGAGTCTTCTCCCACTGGATGCCGTCAGTGGAGGTCGCGCCCATGATGCATTGCACCATGTTGGCAGGGTAGCCGGGTGTCCGGAGGAAGGTCTTCGAGGTGGCGCTGTAGGCCATGTAGAACCTGCCGTTCTCATGTATCACCGATGGATCCCCGTTGTGCCAGGTGTCATACCAGCGCTCGCTCGCGTGCAGGACGGGCCGCCAACGCGCGGGCTCCATCGTGGCATCCCACTGCCCGTCGCCGCACCAGACCTGCCATGATTTCAGGTCGCGCGAGCGGGCGTGAAAGATGGCATCGCAGCCCCATCCCATGCTCTCATTGGCGTGCCGGGCCGACCATCCGAAAAACCACATGCGGTAACGCCATTCACCGCCGGTTTCCACCACGCAGGGATTGTACATATTAACGAAGCCAGACAGCAGAGGCGTCTGTTCCCGCTGCCATCCCGGAGCACCGCCCGTCGCGGCCGGCGGCGCTTCCGCATCGCGTCCCCTCGGCTGGGATGACGCTTCGCCTTTCCGCGCCGGTGCCCCAAAGTCCCAGCGCCGCACTGGCCCGCCGGTGATCAGTTCAATCCACTCCACCTCGATGCCATCGGGACGGGTCGGGAGGAAGAGTCGCATCAATCCCGTTCTGCCCGAGGACGCGCGGAGGTCGACGGCGACCACCTGCCAGTCATCGCCGACGACCGTGAACGGGGCCTCCCGGATCTCGGAAGCGGCGGCATTAACTCCGGGCATCCACACCAGACGGCCCTCGCCCGCCGCGCCGCGCACGCGGAAACGCAGCCTGGCCGGCCGATCCAGGCTGCCCACCGCAAAACCGAGAAACGATGTCGGTTTCAATTCCGACAGGAACAGGCCATGCGCTTTCACCGTGGCGCTGCATTCACGCGGCACCCACCCCTGCAACGGCGCCGCGGAGGTGGTCTTCGCACTCGCCTTCCCGGCCGGGGTGCCAGGCCCTCTGAAATCGGGATTGCGGCGCGGCACGACCGCGTCGGTCTCTTTGAGAAAGTCGGAGATGAGTCCATTCATCGCCTGCACCCGGTCGGGCTCCACCGCCGCCCGGTTTGTGGTCTCACCCGGGTCGTCCCGGAGGTGGTAGAGTTCGAGCGAATCGCTGCCGTCGTCGTTGTCGCCGAAGAAACGGATGAGCTTCCAGTCGCCCTGGCGCACGTATGTGCCGGGCTGGAAGCCGATGCGGCTGCCGTCCTTCACCCCGGTCGCCGCGCCATGCGGCATATGGCAAAACAACCTGTCCCGCAGCGCGTGCCGGCCGAGCAGCACTCCGGACTGGTCGACTCCGTCCAGCCGCAGGCCCGGCCGCGGTTTCAGTCCGCACATCGCCAGCAGCGTCGGATAGTAGTCCACGCTGTGGAACAGGGCGTCGCTGGTCGCCGCGGCGGCCGTCTTGGCCGGCCACACGACAATGCAGGGCACCCGCGTGCCGCCCTCGTAGAGCGAACCCTTGCCCCGGCGCAGGGGTGCGTTGCTGGTGACCGGCGCGTTCTCGTAGCCTTCGGGGTCGGTGGTCTTCGGGCTGTTCACGTAGCCGCCATTGTCTGAGGTGAAGACAATGATGGTCCGGTCAGCAATGCCCGCCTCGTCCACCGCCCGCAGCAGTTGGCCCACGGCATCGTCGAGGCTCCTGACCATGGCGGCATAGAGCGGATTGTGCTGTGGGTCGCCCGGATTCACTTTGGACCGGAAGTGCTCGATGTAGTCCCGGCGGGCATTGAACGGGGCGTGCACGGAGTAGGCCCAGTAGTTCAGGAAGAATGGCCGATCGCGATTCGCTCGGATGTATGCGACGGCCTCCCGCGCCATGCGGTCCTCGAGGTGCTCGCCTGGATTCCCGTTTATGCCCGGCGCCGGGATGAATTTCCATGGATGGATGTAGCCACCCGCCGGACCCGGTGCGGCGGGAGCGTGGGGAAACTCGGTCTGGAATCCCTGGTCCTTCGGCTCGTAGGGACCGTTGTATCCCAGATGCCACTTGCCGAAGTGCGCCGTCGCATAGCCCGCATCCTTCAGCGCTTCCGCCAGCGTAAAATACTCCGGCTTCAGCCGGTTGACGCTGTCGGCACTCAGCACCCGCATCTGGGACGTGCCGGCGTCCAGTTTCTTCTCAAGCTGCGCCAAAGGCTCATGACAGTCCGGGAAGGTGATGCCGATGCGAGCCGGGTGCTGCCCAGTGAGGATGCTGGCCCGGGTGGGCGAACAGAGCGGATTCGCCGCGTAGGCCTGCGTGAACCGCACCCCGCGGGCCGCTAATTTGTCGATGTGCGGCGTCTCATAAAACGTGCTGCCGTAGCATCCGGTGTCCCGCCACCCCAGATCGTCGGCCAGGATGAAGATGATGTTGGGCGGGTTCGTCGCGGCAGCCGCCACCGATGCCGCCAGCATCGGGCCGGCCACCAGCGCAGAGAGAAGGCAAGGGAAACATTTCATGGCAATGAGAGATTCAGGCGGGCACGAGCCGCCAGGGTTGCAGCGATGAAGCCAGGCCGCCGATCATAGGGTAACCGTGCAGGAGAGGATCATCTCGCGGGGGAGTTGGTAGCGGTAGATCTTCGGCGTGCCGTCGCTCTTCGTTTCCAGCAGCGTGATGCCCCCCGCATCGAACAGATTGCGGATGTTGAGCTGGATTCGCGCCCGGGCGCGCTGGCCCAGGAGCGGGACGCGGCGGATGACATGGCGGGCAAAGACATCGAAATAGAGTTCGTCATCGCCTTGGTAGGGACGGTTGAGGTCCGCCACGCTCTGGCCGGAAGGCAGCGTTTTCAGCGGGTAGCCAATGGAGGGCGCGCTGCGATAGCGCCCCCCACCCCCAAGCGTCCAATCCTTCAACGGCCCGGTCTTGAAGTCGTGCGACACGACGGCATTGGCGCGCCACTTGCGCTGGTTGTCCGTGACGCGGCCGTCCACCGCTATCAACGGATCGCGATAAGCGGCGAGCCACTGCTGGTAGATTTGCCGGATCGGTGTCGGATCGCCCACGCCGATCGACTGGGTTTCCCAACCCGATCCCGCCCTTTGCCATACGGGCAGTCTCGCTTCCACCCACCGCCACCAGGTATCATCGATCTGGGTACGGGCTTCCTGTTTGCCGAGGTTGAGCATCGCCCGCCAGGAATCCGTCGGGTTGGCGACAAGTTCCACATCCAGGCCTCGCGCCTCGAGCATGGACGTGACGAAATAGGAGGTGCTGGAGTAACGCTCGAGATCGATGCCCTGCTTGGGCGCGCCGGGCGCGATCTCGAGCAAGCGATTCTCGATGCGGAGGGGCGCGTCGCGCAGCCCGAGCACCGCGTTGGTCACGGCCCCGTTGGTCTGGTTGTTGCTCCACCGGTTGACTCGCAGCATCAGCTTGTTGTCCGGCAATCGAATGCTGAACCCATAGTCGCGGCCCTGCCCTCTCGATCCGGGAATCGCCTTGCCATACGGGCTCATCCAGATGTTGGCGTTGGTCTGCACGCCGAAATTCTCCGAATCCGAGAAGTGCACCTGGAACCAGGAAAGCGGCCGGACAATCGCCCCCCAGTTGAACGACTCGCCAGTCTCGCGGAAATCCCAGTCCACATAGCGCGTGTCCTCCACCCTGGGATACAGGCCGGTGGCGGCGACCGTGCCGTTGACTTGGGGCCACGGCTTTCGCGCGCTGCTCTCCGGGGTGAGCGACTGCGCGCGCTTGACCGCATCGTTCCGGTAGCCGCCGTACACCAGCACCCGCTCCTGGAGGAAATATCCCTGACCGGTCGCCAGCTGCGAAACCGTCCGCTGCCTCGATCCCGTGGGGGGCCCAAAGCCGCCGTCCTGGGTCCACAGGCGATAGGTCATCTGCTCCCCGTTGGGCAGTTTCAGCGCGACGGGTTCCGCAAAATTCAACGCATCCCCGAAGCGTGGCGCTACGGGCCGGTAGGTGTCTCCCGGCGACAGGTAGTAGCGGGTGGACAAGATGCGATTGGGATCGATCGCGTTGTTGCGGGCCGCCGTCGTGTACGTGGAGGCGTGGTCGAGCGTGCTCAGGCGGAGGTTCTGGCTCCTGCTTTGGCTGTCCCACCGTTCGCACATCGCCCCGAAGTTGTAGCGCCCGAGGTGACGCCGCCAGCCAGAGGCCTTGCTGAAGTCCGGCGAATACACCATCATGGCCCGGGCGTTGCCGTTCCGGTTGTAGGTGATGCCTCCGTAGGTGTCGGTCTGCACGAGGAGGCGGCGGAAGTCGGGATTGGCCGTGCCGTCGGGCAGATAGAGGTTGGCATCGGCCTCGATGTTCATCACGTCGGGCCGAAAGAAGCTGCCGCGCCGCTCCCGGAAATTCTCGAGGGAGAAGGCGAGCTCCAGGATCAGGTCCGGCCTGAGCTGCTGCTCGAGGAATGCGTTGCGGATGGTGCCTTTGTGCTCGACGGCCGTCGCGGTGCCAAAGGCGTTGAAATTGGGATCGACGATGTCCGGACGACGCAGGCTCCACGCCGGCGTGCTGTCTTGGGTCGGAACTCCCGCTTGAAGACTGGCACCATTGGTGCGGGCCGTGTTGACGAGGTTGAAGAAGCCGTCCTGAAAAGCGCCCGTTCCGCCGTAAACGTAGGTCAGGCGGCCGGTGAACGGAATCAGCACGCCCTGCAGCCCCTGGCTGGCCAGAGCGTTGTTAACCTGCGCCGCCGGAGTCGTGGGCGTGAGGCCCCGGCTGTCGAATCCCCGCCTGCCCGAGTCCCACCACGGCGTTAAATAGTCCCGCGTCAGCACCATCGAGGCGAGCGAAGCCGTCCGGTCGATGCCCTCGATCGAGACTCGGACGGTCGTGGTGCCAAACGGCCTGTACGTGGCGGTGCCGAACAGGCGTTCATTGAAGTCGCTTGTGCCGGGCCGGAAGGTGCGGTCGTTGCCCCGCAGCGCGGCCACCCGGAGGGCAAGCTTCCGCGGCACGAGCACCCGGTTCAGGTCCGTCTCCAGACGATATCCTTCAAAACGCGTGTAGGTGCCGCCGAAGGAGTAGGTGCTGCGGAACTCCGCGCGCTTGGTCGATGTGTCCGTCATCCCCGCCGGACTGCCGAGGCCGAAGAGCATGGCGTTGGGGCCGCTGGCGATTGTGATGCGGGTGGAGTTGTAGGTGTCGGTGGAAAACGACGTGGGAAAGAAGTCCCGCATCATCCCGAGCGTCGCGATGCCACGGGAACGGTTGCCGGTGTTCAGGAAGGTCGCGCCAACCGTGGCGCCGTTGTCGCCGCCCTCCGGGGTGTAGCCCTCGCGCGTAGTGTCCACGTTGGTGGAATACATGAACACCTGGTCCGGGCCGGTCAGCGCCAGGTCGGCCATGAGTTCCGGAGTGAAGACAGATACCTGTGAGGCGATGTCGGCCAGCGGTGTCTTTAGCCGCATGCCCGCCAGGCTGTCGCGCGCGGCATAGCCCGCATCCGGCGACTCCTCGACCAGGAAGGGCGACAGCTCCACGGTGGGCTCCGCCTCCCTCGGCACCGGGGCGGGAGCCGGCGGCAACGACTGCCCGGGCAGCGCGGTGACGACGGCCAGCAGACATCCGGAGAGGCGGGCAAGGAAAGTAGGGGTGGTTGGTTTCATCGGGGAGAAATGAGCTGCACGGGCCCCAGGAGCCCCGATTCCTGCAGCGGCGAATCAGCCTTATAGTCGCCTTGTGCCGTCGTGAACGTGTAGCGACCTGCTGGGTACGGCTTGCCCGCGAGCAAGCCTGACTCCCATTGCAGTTTCCGGACGTCCTTGTTCTGTGTCGCCACCGGTTGTCTGGACACAAGATAAAGTTTAATCAGGCGGCTAAAAGAGTGGAGGGTTGGAAATCGCGGCGGGCTTCGAGCGGGCTCTTGTAGCCGAGTTTCTCGAGGCGCCATTCCCGATTGTAGAGTTCG
>SXSC01000064.1 GCA_005792355.1 Opitutaceae bacterium | reverse complement strand
CTTGAACAATAAAGTCCGAGTGGTGACCAGACGCTCATATGGTTTCCGAACCTATAGGGCAATGGAGGTGGCCCTATATCATAACCTTGGCCATTTGCCCGAACCGGAATGCGCCCATGAATTCTGCTGACCAAGCAGAATTATCAAAAACTCCTCGCCGCCAAAACGCCCGGCGCGGTCCTGCCCGGGGCGCAGGCTGGAGGCAACGATCTGCCCCAGTTGTTCGAGTACGGCGTCGCCCTGGAGATGTCCGTGAACATCATTGATTCGTTTGAAATGATCGACATCGGCGAGGGCCACGGTCAGTCCGCGGGCGGATTGGTGTGCGCCGCGCTGAAGGGCGTGCTCGAGTTCCACCCGGATTCGCGCGGAACTCATGAGACCGGTCAGGCGATCGTGGTCGGCGCGGTGTTGAAAATGAGCTTTCAGCAGCAGGGCGCTGAGCAAGCCCGTGGCAATCTCGAAGACCCGCAGATCGGTCTCACGGAGGTCCGCTTCGGCGCCCACGAAATCCCCGGCGAGCAGGTACGCGTCGGAAACCGATTCTCCGGCGGCAATGTAGCCCGCGATGTCGCAGCCGGTCCCGGGGACATTGACGGCGGCAACATCCTGGCCAAGGAAGGCCTGCGCTTCATTGCGAAAAGCTGGAGCGGGACGGTCGAGATCGAGGGCGAGACGCGCACCCGGTACGAGCGCCGGCCGCCGACCCGCCGGATCGAGCACCTCCGCCACGGCGAGGATGAGCGTGCGGTCCACCACGTTTTCCACGCGGTACAGCACGCTCATCGTAAAGCCCATCGCCTGTTGGACAATTTTCAGCGGTCCGGCAAAAAACGGCGCCGAACCGGGGATGGTCCGATTCAACTCGACGTTTAGTTCGGCCAGCTTGCCCAGATAGAATTCCCCGTTGACGCCGGATGCACGCACGGGGACAGGTGAATCCGCTTCCGCCGGGAGATAAACCTTTTTCAGCGGCCCCGGGTCACACGGGCGGGAGGCCGGCGTGCGCCGCCGCCAAGGCGCGAATCGTTCTCTCAATCCGACGAGAACGAGGAACGATTACGAGAATGAGAACGATGGGGGCCGCAGCTTGATTTGGTTGGGGCCCTGTGCCGCGGTGCACGGCTCCCACCGTCCCGGCAAATGCCCCGCCGCCTGCAGCGGGGATGTCCAGGTCCGGCGGACGAAGGGTGGCCGCCGACACCTGGCCCACGAATTCGCTGAACTCGCGCGGGGGCTACGCCCCTCGCTCGGCGAGGATTTCGAGCAGGCGGGAGCGCGCGATGGGCTTGCTGAGAAAATCATCCATGCCGGCGGCGAGGCAGGCCTCGCGATCTTCGCTCGACGCGTTGGCGGTCAACGCCACCACCCGTGTCCGGCGGTTGAGTTCGCCGGCCTGGCCGGCGCGGAGCTGGCGGGTCGCCCCGTAGCCATCGAGCACCGGCATCTGCACGTCCATCAACACGAGATCGAATGCCCGCTCAGCCAGCGCCTTGAGCGCCTCGGCCCCATCGACCGCCGCGGCCGGGGTGTAGCCGAGCGACTTGAGCGTGGCGGTAATCAGGCGAAGATTCACGGTGTTGTCCTCGACGACCAAGATCGTGAGCGGGTGCTCGACGGCGAACTTCACCGGCGTGGGCGCGGCGACGGCCGCCGCCGCGCGCGGCGCAACGGTACCATGGGCCAGGAGCCGCGCGAGCAGGGAGACAAACTGCAGGTTGCGCAGCGGTTTGGTCACGACCGCCGCGAAGAGCCCCTCGCGGGTCGAACCGGGAGGCATCATCATCGAGCTCACGAGGATCATCGGCAAGGCCTGGGTGCGCGGCTGATCGCGGATGATCCCGGCGAGCGCGACGCCGTCTTGCACCGGCATCATGTAGTCGAGGAGGGCGAGATCGAAGCGCTGGGTTTCGAGGACGGTGAGCGCCTGCGCGGCACTTTCGACGCTGACCACGCCGACGTTGTGGGGTGCCAGGAGTTTCTCAAAGAGGCGCCGGTTTGATTCAATGTCGTCCACGACGAGCACGCGGCGGCCGGCGAGGGCGGCGGAGATCTCGACCCCGGTGAGGGTGGTGCGCTCATGCACCAGGCCGGCGACGTCAGCCTCGACGCAGGGCAGCGTGAAATGGAAATCACTGCCGCGACCGGGCTCGCTCGTGATGCCGATTTCCCCGCCCATCAGCCCGACGAGGCGCTGGCAGATCGCGAGGCCCAGGCCGGTGCCGCCGTGGGTGCGCGTGACGGAGGAATCCACCTGCGAAAACGCCTGGAAGAGACGGTTGATTTTATCGGGCGCGATGCCGACGCCGGAGTCGCGCACGTGAAACGTGAGCTGGCGGACGCCGGGGGGAGTGACTTGCGAGAGTGGAAATGGCGCCAGCGTGGCGACGGCGGCGCCCGTGGCATCGGCGGACACGACGACGATCTCGACCGAGCCCGCGGCGGTGAATTTGACCGCGTTGCCCGCCAGATTGAGGAGAATCTGGCGCAGGCGGGTCTCATCGCCGACGATGCCCTCCGGCACCTCGGCCGCCATCAGGTAGGACAGCTCCAGACCCTTGGCGCGGGTGGTGGCGGTCAGGAGATCGAGCACATCCTCGATCACGTGACGGATGACCACCGGGCGGGCCTCGAGTTCGGCCTTGCCCGCCTCCAGTTTGGAGAAATCGAGAATATCGTTGATGATCGTGCGCACGAACTCGCGCTGTTGTTCATCGAGCCGGGTATCGGCGAGGAGCGTGGCGAAACCGATCACGCCATTCATGGGCGTGCGGATTTCGTGGCTCATCATGGCGAGGAACTGGCTCTTGGCCTTCGCCGCGGCTTCGGCGGCCTCGCGGGCATGTACCAGTTCGGTGATGTCGGTCTGGATCGAAATGAACTCGCACGGTTGGCCCCGCGCGTCGAGAAACGGAAACATCGTGGCGTCGACCCAATAGAGCCGGCCGTCCTTGGTGCGGTTGCGAACGACGCCGCGCCAGACCCGGCCCGCCTTGAGCGCTTGCCAGAGCTCGCCGAAAAAGGTGGCGGGATGCAGCCCGGAGTTGAGCAGACGGGGGTTTCGCCCGACGAGTTCCTCTCTTCCGTAGCCGGTCATCTGAGTCAGGCGCTCGTTGACGGCGAGGATGCGACCGGAGGGATTGGTGACGACCACCGCGCAATGATCGTCGAGGGCGTCGTGCATCTGGCGGAGCCGCAGGGAGTGGCCGGCGGCCTCGGCTTGCGCCGTCTCGGCGAGTTTCTGCTGGGCGAGCGCGTCGTCCACGAAACCCTGCACCACGGGACCCACCAGATTGCGCAAGATGAGCCAGGCGAGCGGGGTGGTCAGCAGGAGAACCGCGAGCGACAGCAGCAGGGCTTGGCGGCGCTGCGTCTGGATTCGCGTGATGCGCGCGGTGAGCACCACGTCGAGCTGGTCCGCCGTCGCGGCCCAAAAGGCGGTGGCCGCGCGATCGGCCTCCCCGAGCAAGTGCTCAAAGGTGCGCACATCAAAGGTGGGGCGATCGGAGGCGTTGAGTTCGCGGAGCGCCCCGGCGAGGCGGCGCTGCGTGCCGAGAAAGGCGTCGAGCGCCCGGGGAAACGTGCGTTGGAATTCGGTGGCGACGTGGACGCGGGCGTTTTCCCGCAAAGCGACACCGGCGCTGCGTTCGATGCGGTCGAGGTCCGCGTCGTCGAGCAGTTGCGCATAGAGTGCGGCGCGGGTGCGGGATTCGGTGCTCCACGTCGCGTCCCGCAACGCGGCCACGAGCGCCTCGCGAATCTGGAGGAGCCGTTCCAGATGGGAGGGCAGGGCGGCCACCGCGATGTCCATCAAGTAGTACGAGTCGAGATCGGGATCGAGGATGAGGTTGGATTGGTCGCCGACCGTGGTGACCAGCTCCCGCAGGGTCTGGACCAGCGCGGCCCGGCGCGACGGGGCCCCGCCGACGGCATCCCAGTCGCTGCGGAGCCGCCTCGTGGAATCGGCGGGGAGGCCGAGCTGGGTGGCGAATTGCGTGTCGGCCGCGGCGAGGGCGGCGAAGTCCGCTTCGATCCGCGTGAGCAAGCGCGCGGATGCGGCGGCGTCGGTCGCCGGCGTCGCCTGTTCGACCACGTCGCTGAGCAACCGCAAGACCGGCGGGAGGTAAGCGAGGCCGAGGCGCTCGCGTTCGGCGAAGGCAAGTTTGTCGTTGAGCCCGGTGGTCAGGAAATAGATCGCCAGCGCCGCCAGTGGCAGGGCGTAGAGCGCCACCAGCAGGAGGGCGCGTCGAAACAGGAGGCGCCGACGGCGCTGGTTCGAGTCCGGGTGGTTGGTGGCGGTGGGGACAGTTACTCCCATTGGCATATTCGATCCTATAATCAGGGGTCCGGCGCAAGCCTCGAGCCCGGATGAATCCTGCATTATCCGTGCCGCTCCCGGCCGCTCCGTGGCCTCCGTGGTAAGATTGACGGCCCGGCTTGGCCGCAGTTGACGTGTTGCGAAATGTTCAGGCGGCCAATTTTCGCCAGGCCAGATCGCCCCCGCCCGAAATTCGGCCTCGGCACGGACGAGTTGCGCTTGCCGTTTATTTTCGGAACTCTCGCGCCCCACGTGGCTCCCTCGATGTCCTGGCTCACCCTGCTTTCAATTTTGACGTTTTTGATCTGGCTGGTCGCCACGGGGGTGGTGATGCGGGGGAATCGCCGGATGCGACGGCTGGCGAAACTCTCCGCTCCGGCGCCGGCGGTATGGCCGAAGGTGAGCATCGTGCTCGCGGCCCGCAACGAGGGCGCCACGTTGGGCGCAGCCGTGCCGACGATGCTCGCACTCGACTACCCCGACCTGGAGGTCATCGCCGTCAACGATCGCTCGGAGGACAACACCGGTGCCATTTTGGATGAGATCGCGGCGCGGCAACCCCGGCTGACCGTCGACCACATCCGCGTGCTGCCGACCGGCTGGATTGGAAAAACGCACGCCCTGCACCACGGTGCCGCCCGGGCGACGGGGGAATGGATTCTCTTCACCGATGCCGACATTCATTTTTCGCCGGATGCGTTGCGACGGGCGGTCGCCTACGCGGAGGCGCAGCGGATCGATCTGCTGGCGGCGGTGCCCGAATTGCACGAGCGCGGGTACTGGCTCGGGGTGTGTGTGAACGCCTTCAGTTTCTCCTTCACGATCGGGCTGCAGCCGTGGCGCATCCCGGATCCCGGATCGTTTGCGCATGGCAGCGTGGGTGCGTTTGGGCTCGTGCGGGCGGCGAAGTACCGCGAGTTCGGCGGGCACGAGCCGATCCGCTTGCGGCCCGATGATGACGTGAAACTGGGAAAACTTTTCAAGCGGCGCGGTGCGCGCTGCGAGCTGCTGCATGGGGCCGGCGCGCTGTCGGTGGCGTGGTACGACTCGGTGGCCGCGATGGTGCGCGGACTCACCAAGAACGCCTATGCCGGGGCCGACTACCGCGCGTGGGTGCCACCGCTTGGCGTGGCGCTGCTGGCGCTGGGATTTCTCTGGCCGATCGTCGCGCTGACGGTCGCGGCCGGTGCGGCGTGGTGGCTCAACCTGGGAAGTGTGACGTTGATATCGTGGCTGGGCGTGGAGCAGACGCGATTCACGGGAGGGCGCAAGGCGCACGGGCCGTTACTGCCGATCGGCATCGCGATCTTCAGCTACATCTTGCTGCGCTCGATGATCGTGACGCATTGGACGGGTGGCGTGACGTGGCGCGGAACGCACTACCCGCTTGCCGCGCTGAAGGCTAACCGGCTGTAAGCGGCAATTTCCCCCGCAGTTTGAGGCGGCAACCGCGGGAGGGGCCGTTGCCGAACCGCCCAAATACGGTCGACGGCGGGTTCTTCGGCGGCTGGGCAACCGCCGCTCCTGGAGGTCTGATCGCGATCGTCGCCAACGTGATTCAAATGGAACGGTATCAGTGCAACGCGGACGGTGTCACGGTTTCACATTGGTGCCGTCGTTGCGGCGCACGGGCTGCCAGTAGCCGGGATGCTCCGGCAGCGGAAATTTTCGCGCGAGCTCCTCGTTGAGGTCGACGCCCCAGCCGGGCGCCTCGTGGATGTGCAGATAGCCGTTTTTCATCGTCGGCGCGCCGGGGAAGACTTCGCGCGTGGCGTCGTTGAAACGCACGGCCTCCTGGATGCCGAAGTTGGAGATGGCGAGGTCGAGATGCGCGTTGGCGGCGTGGCCGACGGGAGAAACGTCGCCCGGACCGTGCCAGGCGCTGCGCACATTGAACGCCTCCGCGAGGGCGGCGAGTTTGCGCGCCGGCGTGAGGCCCCCGATCTGCGAAATGTGCACGCGGATGAAATCGATCAGACGCTCGGTGATGAGGCCGGTCCACTCGTGCGGGCTGTTGAACAATTCGCCCATGGCCAGCGGCACCGAGGTCTGTGGCCGGAGGATGCGAAACCACCCGATGTCTTCCGGCGAAAACGGGTCCTCCATGAAGTACGGCCGGTACGGCTCGACGTCCTTGCACAGCCGCACCGCGTCCATCGGCGGCACGCGCTCGTGGATGTCGTGGAGCAGCTGGACGGCGTCGCCGCACTTCTCGCGCACGGCGGCGAACAATTTCGGAATCGCGCGACAGTAGGGGCCCGGGTCCATCCGCGTGTCGCTGGGCAGGCCGAAGCCGGCGGCGGCAAAATCGCCCGGCCCGGTCAGCTGCGGCGATCCGTATCCGCCCAGTTGGATACGGACGTGGCGGTAGCCCTCGCCGATGAAGCGTTGGACGTTGTCGACCACCTGCGCGATTTCGCTGCCCGAGGCGTGGGTGTAGGTGTCGACGGCGAAGCGCGCCTTGCCGCCGAGCAGTTGATAGACGGGCATGCCGGCGCGCTTGCCCTTGATGTCCCACAGCGCCTGGTCGAGCCCGCTGAGGGCGTTGTTGAGCACGGGGCCGTTGCGCCAGTACGAGCTGGTGTAGGCGGTCTGCCAGATGTCCTCGATGTTGTCGGCGTCGCGGCCGCGGCAGAACGGATCGAGGTATTCCTCGATGGCGGTTTTCACGACGAGCGGGCGCTGGTTGAAGGTCGCGCAGCCGAGCCCGTACAGGCCGGGCTCGCTGGTCTCCACTTTCACGACGACGAGCCGGATGCGGTTTTGCGGCGCGGTGAGAATCGCCCGGACCTTGGTAATCTTGAGCGGAGCGGCACCGCGGCGCGCGCGTCCGGTGGCTTCCTCGGCGGCGAGGCAGAGCGGCGCCGGAAAGGCGGCCAGGGCCGCGGCACCGCCGAGTCCGCGGAGGAGCGCGCGACGCGAGAGGGCGGAGGTGGTCGAAGCGGGCGGGCGGAGCGAGTTCATGGGTTCAAAAGCTGGGTTTTTGTGAAAACGAATAACCGGCCGGCATCGATCAGCCCCAAAGAGGGCCTTGGTACAATCTGCAATGTGACCCCGACCGGCCGCTGCGGCGACCGGATAGGGACAGGCCAATAACGCCGGGCATGCGGATTTTTGGGGTTTGTGGGCAAAGGGGGGCAGGAAGAGAGCCACGCTGAAACCTGCCGCCCAGGGAAATCGGATCAGTTCCGGCCCGACCGGCGACCAGATTAATTGACCTGTCCCTTGTAGGACCAGGCCGGTGTAATTGGCCTGTCCCTGACCGCTAATGGTCTGCTTGCTGACCTGGCGTCTGTCGCCTTTCTGGATCGGCGGGAGGTCCGGCCTTTTGGGCGGCGGTTGCGACCGCGCGCAGTTCGCCATCAACCCCGGCGCGTTCGTCGAAGACGAAACACTCGCCATCGAAGTGCGCCGCCCCGCATTCCTCGAAATATCGCAAGATGCCGCCGTCGAGCTGCCAGACATCCCAGCCGGCGCGCTCGAGGTAGGGACCGGCTTTCTCGCAGCGAATTCCGCCGGTGCAGAACATCACCACGGGCTGTTGCTTGAGCCCCGGGTCGAGCCGCGCCACCGCCGCGGGAAAATCCCGAAAGCGTTTGATGCCGGCGGGAACCGCCCCGCGAAACGTGCCGCGCGCCACCTCGTAGTCATTGCGCGTGTCGAGGAGCGTGATCGCCTTGCCCGCATCGAGCCACGCCTTGAGCGTCCCGGGCGCCAGCTTGCGCGCGGGGTGTCGCGCCGGATCGATGCCGGCCACGCCGAATGCGATGATCTCCGCTTTGATTTTCACGAGCATCCGGCCAAAGGGCTGCGTCGCGCTCAGGCTTTGTTTGGCGGAAATATCCTCCAACCCCGGGATGGTGCGGACCACGGCGAGAAACGCCTGGGCGCTGGCGGGCACGCCGGCGACGAACAGATTGATCCCCTCGGCGCTGAGCAGGACCGTGCCCTTGAGTCCCGCGGCGAGGGCGGCGGTGCGCAACCGGGCCCGGAGGTCGGGCAGGCCGTCGAGCGGCGTGAACTTGTACGCGGAGAGATTGGCAAACGCGGCCAGCGGCGCGGGGAAGGGCACGGGCGGGTGCGGGCGGTGCGTCAGCGCGGGTGCGCGGCGGGCACGGCCTGGAGTTCGATGAAGACCGCCTCCGCCCCGGTGGCCGCGATGGCGTCGATGGCGGCGGAGATTTCCTTGAGCACCCGTGGCTCCGCCGTGTCGGCACCCGGGCCCACCTTGCACCTGAACTCCCAGCCGTCGAATTCCGCCGGGGGCGCCTTGGCGCGCTCGCGATTCACGTACCGCCGGACATCGCGTTTGATCGTCTCGATGACCCGTTGATCCGCCACACCGGGTTTTTGCAGGGGGAAAGTTTTTTTCATTCGGCTGGGTCGCGATCCCCTACGCGAGAAAGTACCCGATGGGCAGGCAAATATTTTTTGGATGCCCGCCGGGGCGGCACGAGGCAATCCTCCGCGCATTTCACACTTCGCAGAGGCGCATCATTCGGTCGAGGGTCGCCAGGGCGTCCTTGGTCGGCGTGTATTCGTGCGAGATCGACACCCGCAGCGACATCTACTCGCGCGGCGTGCGGCTCCACGAATTGCCTGCCGTCACCGGGACTGAACCGGCGGTGTGTTTTCCACGCGGTAGAGATGGGTCTTGGTGCGAAGGAAGAAAGCTTTTCCTGCGAGCGAAGGTGAAGCCATGAGGCCGCTGTCCAGTGTGCTGGTGGCCAGGACCTCCCAGGTCCGGCCTGGTTTCAGCACCGTGGTTTTTCCCTCCTGATTGCAGAAATACAGCCGTCCATCCGCGTGGACGGGCGAGGCGGCGTAATTACCGGGCAACCGCTCGCGCCAGACTTGCCTGCCCGTGGCGGATTCGAGGCAGGTGACGATGCCGCCATCGGCCACCATGTAGAGGAGATCGTCCACCAGTACCGGCGAAGCGGTCTTGGCGACCATGGTGTCGAATCTCCACTGGACGTGGGTGTCGGTGACGTCACCACGTCCATCGATGCGGACCGCCAGCAGTTCCGTCTTGCCGGAGCCAGTGACGAGAAACATCAGCCCCTGGCGGTACAGCGGGACCGGCGCCGCCGACCAGGCATCATAGCGCACCCGCCAAAGTTCTCTTCCGGTTTTGGGATCGTAGGAGTAAGCCGCCATGGCTCCGGTGCTGAGGAGCTGGGTTTGACCGTCCACCGTGATGAGCAACGGCGTACTGTGGGCTTTGCGCCGATCGCCGTCCTGGATCATTTTGTTGGTGGAGCCGGCATCGTTCCATTCGACGGACCGATCCGTTTTCCAGACGGTCCGGCCGGTTTGTTTGTCCAAGGCCACGAGGTACTGCAAATCGGCGCCATCCATCGTCAGAATGACCAGATGCTCGAAGAGCACGGGCGAAGACGAGGGCCCGCGATAGTGCCGGCACGGCAGGTCCTGGCGCTGCCAGAGGGTTTTTCCGGTCGCGGTGTCGAGACAAGCGGTGCCGTAGCTGCCGAAGTGAAGATAGGCGCGCCCGGGTTCCAGCGCGGGCGACGGCGTGGCGTAGCCGTTGACCTTGTTGCCGAGCGGCTCCGGTGCATCGCAGTGAAACAATTTTTCGTTCCGGCGAATCCGGCCGGTGGCCGCATCGAGCCACAGCGCAAAGAAATCGGTGCCGTCGAGTGAGGCCGTGGTCAGCCAGATGCTGCCATCCATGATCGCCGGGGTGGACCAGCCGCGCTCGGGAATCGCTGTTTTCCAGCCGATGTTTTCTGTCTCGCTCCACGCGAGGGGGAGTCCGAGCGGACGGGTGTCGCCGGGAGCCGATCCTTGGCCATCGCCCCACGGACCCCGGAAGCCGGGCCAGTCGGTGGCGGCGAACAGTGGCCCGACCAGCAGACCGGCGAGGATTGGCAATAATTGGGGGAAGCGCTTCAGCGAGAAGTTTCCCGGAGGGAAGAACGAGTGCATGGGTTCAAAGGGTGGGTGATCGCCATCCAGGCGGAACGGGCTTCGTGGCGCAGCCTCCAAGCTATTGCCGCGCGAACCAGGATTTTGCCAGGGAATCCGTGGTGAAAAATGTGAGCAGGAGGTCGGCGACTTTTTGCCGGCCGGAGTCGCTCGGGTGCACGCCGTCGGCGACGAAATCGCCGCGGGTCCACACGAGCGGGTCGATCGCGCGCCCGTGCGTGCCGTCGGCCCAAAGATAAGGGCCCCAGAGGAGCAACGGGGCGCGCGTGAGGACGAGTTCCGGATCTCCCTTGATCTGGCGCTGGATCAGCCAGCGCGCGGGGAAAGCGCTTTCGTAGGCGTACGGCTCGGGATTTAATGGGTTGGTCGCGTGGCCGCCGTAGGTGCGGCTGCCGAGGTAGGCGAGGCGCAGGTTGGGGAAAAGGGCGCGGGCGTTGTGCAGCAGCGCGAGGGTGTCGCGCTCCAGCTTGCGGCCGTGTTCCTCCAGCGAGCCGGTCGGCCCCTTGTTGGCGAGTTTGATCCAGGCCACCTGGACCTGCTCCGGCGATACGCGGGCCGCGGCCAGCCGTTCGCGCGTCACCTGCCAGGTTCGGGCGGCGGCCGGCGCCCATTCGGCCATCGCCTGGCCGCCCTGGGCACAGTCGACAATCGCGACGTGGGTGGACTTGAGCGGCGAGGCGTCGGCGAGGCGTTTGAAATGGGAAAACTCCCGGGTGGCGTTCGACATGCTGAGCGCGACGAAGCCGATGAGGCCGTCGTCGGCGGGCCGGCCCGCCGAGTTGAGCGGACGGATTTGCGCGAGCTGTTGTACGGCGGCCTGGCGATGGGCCGCGGGCGGAGTGTTTTCGCCGCCCCCGTAAAGCCCGCCGTCCTGGCCCTCGTAGCGGCCGGCGGCGCCGAGATCGGTGAGCGGCGTGAGGCGGGTGGGGGCCGGGCGTTGGTTGGCGGCGCGGGTGGCGCCGGGGCCGCCCGTTGGCGATGAGCGCGATTGCTTCTCCCGTTCGGCCCGGGCGCGATCGAGGTATGCTTTTTCTTCCGGAGTCAGTGTGCCGCCATTGCGCTGGCGTTCGATCAACTGGCGGGCCCGGTCGAAGTCGATCGGGCCGCCGGCCGGCTGGGCGTACAGCGAGACGAGACCGAGCAAAAGCAACGCGCTGCACCGGGGTGGGAGTTTCATCGGGGAGAGGGTGGAGGAAGAAAGCGGTCGTGACAAATCGAATGGTCGCGCGCCCCTGCATTCAGACGTGATTTCTTCCGGGCGCCGCTTCAGGGTGGGTCCGGTGATTGAATACACACTGACATTGGACAACGGACGGACCGTCCGCTTCACGGTGGATCCCGAACGCGTGGCTGCCGCGGCGGATGACGGGAAGCCGCATCCCGACTGGACGCGTCTGGATTATCACCAATGCCCGAATTGCCCGCTCCGGACGAGCGAGCACCGCTATTGCCCGGCCGCGCTTGACATCGAGCAGGTAGTGGTGGCGTTTGGCGACGTGTATTCCCACCACCAGGTGCAGGCGGAGGTGCGCACGGAAACCCGCACCTACGTGAAGCGCACGGATGTGCAGACGGCCTTGCGCTCGCTCATGGGCCTGTGCCTGGCCACCGGCGGCTGCCCGGTGCTGTCGCGGATGAAGGGCCCGGCCCGGCTGCACATGCCGTTTGCGACGGTCGAAGAAACTCTCTTCCGCATGGTCGGTGCGTACCTGATTGGGCAATACACCCTCGCCCGCCAGGGCGGGACGCCGGACTGGGATTTGGCCGGCCTGACCGGGCTTTACGCGGAACTGCAGGACGTCAACAGTTCGATCAAGACCCGCCTGGATGCGGCGGCGGAGAAGGATGCCAATATCAACGCCGTCGTCCTGCTGATGGGCATTTCGATGCTGGTCTCGTTCTCGCTGGAGGCGCAGCTGATCGGATTGAAGCCGTTCCTGATCGGCGAACCGGGCGGCCCGGCGCCAGCCTAAGTCGCAAGGCCGCAGAAGAGAAACCACGAATGAACCCGAAAAACACGAATTTCAGAGCGAGCCACGCACCCCGGCCGCCCGCTGATGCCGGGTCGCCAGCCGGTGGCAGGTTCACCTTTTTCGCCGAGGCCAGGGAAGGCGGGCAGGACGCGGCGCCGGAAGTGACCCGATGAGCGAGCCACTCAAAGCCGTATTTCTGAGTTACGCCTCGCAGGATGCGGAGGCGGCGCGGCGCGTTTGCGAATCGCTGCGCTCCGGGGGCATGGAGGTGTGGTTCGATGCCGACGGCGGACTGGAACATGGCGATGAGTGGGATGCGAAGATCCGCCGCCAGATCAAGGAGTGTGTGCTCTTCATTCCGATCATCTCCGCCAGCACCCAGGCGCGGCTCGAAGGCTACTTTCGCATCGAATGGGAACTCGCCGCCGAGCGCGCGATGGGCATCGCGGCCGGCGTGCCATTCATTTTGCCCATCGTGATCGACGGTACGCGCGAGCCCGACGCCCTCGTGCCGGATCGGTTTCGCAAGGTGCAATGGACCAGCATCCCCGGGGGATTTGTGGCGCCCGAGGTCCGGGCCCGCGTGGTGAAACTCTGGTCGCACCGCACCGGCGTGCTCTCGCACGAAGCGGCTCGCGTCGGCAATCCCACCTCGCGCCCGTTCACTCCGCCCCCGTTTCAAGGCGGACGCGGCCTGGCGGCCGTCGTGTTCACCGATGTCGTCGGTTATTCGGCGCGGATGCAGCGCGACGAGGCCGGCACGATGGCGCTCGTGCAGGCGGACTTTGCGCGGATGAGCGAGCGCTGCGCCGAGCACGGCGGGGAGGTGCTCAACACGATGGGTGACGGCCTGCTGATGTGTTTTTCGAGCGCCGTGCAGGCGGTGACCTGTGCGCTGCAGATCCAATCCGAGTTTGGCGCGCGCCGGGGCACGCTGCCACCGGAGCAGACGCTGGAGCATCGCATGGGCGTGCACATTGGCGACGTGTTTCGACAGGAGACTGGCGGCGTGGCGGGCGACGGCGTCAACATCGCGTCGCGGCTGGAAGGGAAAGCGCCCGTCGGCGGCGTGTGCATCAGCCAGATGGTGCACGACACGGTGAAGGGCAAAGTTCCGATGCAGGCCGTTTTTATCGGGCCGGAGTCTTTCAAAAACATCTCCGAGCCCATCCCGATCTGGCACATCGCCGCCGAGGGTGGTCCCACGCCCTCGCGCGCGCCCTTCGCATCGGCGAAGCGACGCACGCACTCGTGGCGGTGGCCGGCGCTCGCCGCCGCCGCGGTCGCGCTCGTCGCGACGGGCGTCTGGTTCGCTCTGCGCCGTCCGGCCGCACCACCACGCCCTCCCGTCGCGAGCGTTGCACCCGCCAAGGATCGACCTGCGACTCAGACTGCCACCGGGTCGGACAAGAGTCCCCCACCCACCAAGCGCAAGGCCGACCCTCTGGAAGTGGCGACCGCCGTCATCGAGAAGCCCCGCGGGATCGCGGTGGTGTCCTTCGAGAATCTCGATGCCGCCGATCAGGCATTCTTCGCCGCGGGCGTCACGGAGGAAGTCACCCAACATCTGGCCAAGATCCGCGCCTTGCGCGTCATGAGCAAGGATGCCGTGGCGCGGTTCAAAGGTGGCGTCGCTGATTTGCCGGCGATGACGCGCGAACTGGGCATCGGCGCCGCGCTCACGGGCTCGGTGCGGCGGGCCGGCGACCTGGTGCGGATCAGCGTGCGGCTGCTGGCCGCGCCCAGCGGCGAGACGCTGTGGAGCGAGCAGTATGACCGCCCGGCCAAGGACATCTTCGCCGTGCAAAGCGACGTCGCGAAAAGCGTGGTGCTCGCCCTTCAAACCTCGCTGTCTCCGCAGGAGCGCGCGCGGATCGAACGCCCGCCGACCACGGACATCGAGGCCTACGCGCTGTATCTTCAGGCCGGAGGCAAACCGGCCCCGGAGGCAATCGAACTGCTCAAGCGGGTGGTCGCGCTCGATCCGAAGTTCGCGCAGGCCTACTGCGGCCTCTCGTGGATCTACGTCCGCCGAGCGTCCACGACCGGACGCGACGACCTAGACCGTGCCCTTGCGGCGGCCCGCATGGCCGTGCTCCTCGATCCGCAACAAGCCCGCGCGCATTACGCGATGGGCAATGCCCTGGCCGGCGTCGGCCAGATTGACGCCAGCCGTCAATCGTACCTGCGTGCCATTGAGCTGAACCCGAGCTACTCGGCCGCGCTCAATGATCTTTCGGTGCTGGAG
>SXSC01000063.1 GCA_005792355.1 Opitutaceae bacterium | reverse complement strand
GCACGCCGGCCGCCCCCGAGCGAGCGAGGACGTGGGTGCGATAGTTGCCCAACCCGCCCCTTTCCCAGCTGCCTTGAATTCTCTCACGCTTTCGACTTATACACTCGTTTCACCCACGAATTGTGCCCTGGAGCCCGAAAAGATTGCGCCGGCACCCTGCCGCCACCATAGGTGTAAATCGCCCCAGCCTCCCCGCATGCACGCTCCTCCCCCGCGTCTGCCATCCTGCCGTTTCCACTCTTTCCCATGAGATCCATTGCCCGGCTCCGCTGCTATTCCACCGCATGCCTCGTCGCACCAGCCTGGATCGCCTCCCTCTCCGCCCAATCCCTTCCGGCGCCCGCGACCGCGCCAGCCGCCGTGCGCTCCGCCGCCGCGGACGAAACCGTCGTCGAGCTGTCACCCTTCGTCATCTCGTCGTCGTCCGAGACCGGCTGGGTCGCCACCGAAACTCTCGCCGGCAGCCGCCTGCGCACCGATTTCAAAGATGTGCCGAACCAAATCGAGACGCTCACCAAGGATTTCATGCAGGACCTCGGCCTCACGTCCCTCGACCAGGCCCTCATCTACACCGCCAACGTCGAGAACGCCTCCGATTACGTCCCCGCCACCGCCGGCGGCCAAGTCTCCGACCCGGGTGCGGGTGGCCGCGTGCGCGGGATCGGCTCCGGCACGCTCACGCGAAATTTTTTCAAAATTTCCAACCCCACCGACAACTTCAACCTCGAGCGTGCCACTGTGGCCAGTGGCCCCAACGCCATCCTCTTTGGTCTCGGTAGTCCCGCCGGCATCCTCGACGCCTCGCCCGCGCGCGCCCTCCTGCGCAATCGCTACGGCTTCGAACTCACGTACGACTCGGAGAATTCCAAGCGTGCCACCTTCGACGCCAATACCGTCCTCGTTCCGCAAACGCTCGCCCTTCGTCTGATGGGCCTGTCGAAACGCGAATACACCGAAAAGACGCCGAACCTCGACCGCGACGAACGGCTCTACGGCGCACTCACGTTCAAGCCCTTCAAGCCGACCACCCTCGTGCTCCAATATGAAAAGGACGCGCGCAACTGGAACCGCGCCGGCCGCATCGTCCCCAGCGACCAGTTCAGCCCATGGCTCATTGCCGACAAAGTCGCCGGCAGCGGCTACACGACCGCCCGGCCGATCTACGACAACTCCAGCCTCACCGGCATCGGCACCAACCGCATCTTCGCGCAGGGCGGCAATTCGCCGGTCGTCATCCAGGGCGGCTCGGTCCCCACGCGGAGTTGGAACCAGTCCGTCACCGTGCGCAGCCCCGGCACGCTGCCGGGGGTGGACCAGACGTTCGACGCCGGCGGCGGCTTCACCGTGCTCGATCCGAAGATTTTTCCGTTCGACGTGAACATCGTCGGCCACGCCCGCACCAGTCAGCTCGGCGGCACCACCAAGACCGTCATCCTCGAGCAAAAAATCGTCGACACGCTGTTCCTCGAAGTCGCGGTCAACCGGGAGAACGCGATCAACCACAAGCTCAGTGGTGGCGCCACGTCGGGCAGCAGCGACTTCAACCTCAACGTCGACGCCAATCGCTTCATCCCCGGCACCACCACCCCGAACCCCAACGTCGGCCAGCTCTACTACCAGGGCTCCGCCGGCAATACGATCGAGCTTCACGATCGCGACGACTGGCGCGCCACGCTCTCTTACGAGCTGAACCTCGCGCGCAAACTCGGCGGCGCGAACGCCGCGGGCTGGAAGAAATACCTCGGCCGCCATCGGCTCTCCGGCCTCTGCACCGGCTCGAAATCCAACGACCTCTCGCAACAATCATTCGACCGCCGCATCCTCGACGACCCCGTCTTCCCCGGCCTCACGTTGCAGCCCAAAACCGTCTCCGGCTGGGCGAACCACGGCACGCGCCAGCCGCAATTCCGCCACTACTTTGCCAACCCCTACGAGCCCACGCAGACCGCCATCTCCATGACGGGCGACGTGTCGCTCAACGACGCCAATGGCCGCCCCTATACCCTTTACCTCTACGACACCCCGCTCCGCGCCACCGACGGCAAACGCCTCGGCTCCGGCCAGGTCGCGAGTGGCAGTTTGAACAAATCCGTCGCGCAGATCTTCGCGTGGCAGGGCTTCTTCCTCCCCGACCGCGAGCGCCGCGATCGCCTCGTCCTCACGTATGGCTATCGCAAGGACACCGCCAAATCCGCCAACCTCGACGCGGACTCCACCCGGCAGGATTTCTCCGGTCTCTTCCCCCTCCTCTGGGATGCGCGCTACGCCGCCTACGGCCCCACCCAGACCGGCATCAACCGGAACGTCGGCGTCGTCGCGCGGCCGTTCAAATGGATTTCCGCGTTCTACAACAAGTCCACGACCTTTGATCTCAACATCGGCCGCTACGATCCCTTCGGCAACGACATCCCCGGTGCCGGCGGCGACGGCCGCGACTACGGCATCCGCCTCGATCTCTTCGGCGACCGCCTCACCCTCCGCCTCAACAAATACGAAAACTCCCTCGGCCCCCAGCGCGCCTCGAATTCGATCAACATCTACCGCGACATCTTTTTCAACCTCGAGCAGCGCGTCCTCGCCCTCGATCCCGCCGCGCCCACCATCAATGTGAACGACGGCAACAAACGCGGCTTCCGCACCGCCGGCCGGCCGAATTATTTCATCATGTCGGACTTCACCTCCGACGGCTACGAGGCCGAGCTGAATTTCTCCCCGACGCGCGCCTGGAACATCCGCCTCAACGGTGCCAAGTCCGAGGCCGTCGAGTCCAACATCGGCGGCCCGTGGTACGCGTGGCGCGATGCCCGCCTCCCCGTCTGGACCGGCGTCGTCGCCAAAAACGGCGAACGCGACACCGCCGGCCAGCCCGTGACGTGGAAAACCGCGCCTTACAGTGCCACTGCGCCCACCGGCCAGACACTCGAACAATATTACAATAGTTCGCTCGTCGGCCAGGCCCTCGCCTTCATGACCGCCGCCGACGGCCGCGCCACCGCCACCGCCCGCGGTGGCCGCGCCAACGCGATCGTGAATTACCGCTTCAGCGAAGGCCGCCTCAAGGGCTTCAACGTCGGCGGCGCCTACCGCTGGCGCTCCGCCCCCACCATCGGCTACGGCACCAAGACCAACTCGACCGGCACGGTCCTCCTCGACCTCGACAAGGCCTATCACGGCAGGACCGAGGGCTACCTCGATCTGCTCGCGGCGTATCGCGGCAAGCTGAAGGCCTTCGGCCATTTCAACTACCGCGTGCAGCTCAATATCCGCAACGCCCTCAACGAAAACGACCCGATCCCCGTCGGCGCGCTCACGACCGGCGCCATCTCGCGCCTCGCGACGATCGACTCGCGCGTGACGCAGCTGACCTTTGCGGTGGATTTCTGAGCTGAACCGATCCGGCGGCCACGCCACCACGGCGGCGCCGGCGCGCTCCGGCGCGTTCGCCCTCTGTTCTGCGTCAAGCTGCTCCCCGCAAGCGGATGCCATCTTCAGGCAATTGCCCGGCGCATGAACTCTCCGGCGATCTCCTCTGCGTTTTTCTGGTTGATCGCCACAATCGCGATCGCGGGGCTCGGGAGCGCGACGGCCGCATCGTCGCCCCGGTTGCCATTCCTCCAGAAAACGCAGCGCCCGGAAGGGTCGCGTCCGCCGCGAGCACGACCGTGGTGATCCCCGTGGAGATTTCGGCGAGCGCACCGGCGACCACGCTGCCGCCACCACGGACAAACCGTGGGCCGTGGCGGTCGGGTTGGCATTACGGTGTTACGTCACAGTCCAAAGGACGCCGGGTTCTCATCGAACATGTAACGTAAGACGTTACATTCAGGCTTCGGGTTTTTCACGCGAAACGTAACGAAGCAATATTAGAGCCGGTGCAGGTGAAATCCGCCGTCCACGTCAAAGACCGCCCCGGTGGAGAACGGGAACCGGTCCTCCATGATCGCTCGCACCGCCCGGCCGATGTCCGCGGGAATGCCCCAGCGGCGGATCGGCGAGATGCCGCGTTCGTCCTCGACGATCAGCTTGTCGTATTTCGCCTTCACGCCGCCGGTCATGTCGGTGGCGATCACGCCCGGCCGAATCTCGTAGACGTTGATTCCATCGGTGGCGAGACGGTCCGCGAAGAGCTTGGTCATCATCGCCAGCCCGGCCTTCACCATGCAGTAGTCGCCCCGGCTGATCGAGGCGGTGTAGGCCGAAATCGAAGTGATGTTCACCAGCCGGCCACGGAAACCCTCCGCGTCGGCCGCCTGCCGCAGCATCTGTTTCGCGACCAACTGCGAGAGAAAGAACGGCCCCTTCAGGTTGATGGCGAAAAGGCGGTCGAAACTCTCCTCGCCCGCGTCGAGCAGGTCCGCGCGCACCTTGGGGGCGACCCCGGCGTTGTTCACGAGCAGGTCGATGCGGCCAAACTTCGCGACGGTTTCCGCCACCAACCGTTCGCGGTCCGCGGCCACGGCGACATCGCCCTGCACCGTAAACCCGTCGCCGCCCGCGGCCCGCACGAGCGCCAGCGCCTCGGCGGCGGCCTCGGCGTTGCCGGCGTAATTGATGGCCACGCGACAGCCTGCACGGGCGAGTTCGAGGGCGATGCCGCGGCCGATGCCGCGCGAAGCGCCGGTGACGAGAGCGGTTTGGGGTGATGTCATGTTCTTGGGTGAATGCTGATTTCTCGAGCAAAAGGTGGCGCGACGCCACATCAACAGATTCTTCGTCTTCCTCGGGTAGCGTCGCCGCCACACAGGACAACGGCCAACGTCACGAGTTCATGACTTGCGAATGACTTCGGTTTCATCTCCCGCCTTTGAGCCAAACGATTTTGATTTCCTTTTCCAGCGCTTTGAACTGCGGATCACCCGTGACCAATTCCGCCTTCATTTCTTTCGCCAGCGCGGCGGCAAATGCATCGGCCAGGCTGATTTTGAAGCGCACCTTGAAGTCGGCGGCCGAGTCTGCGAGTGGCCGCAAGACCGGGTGGAATTCAACCGGCAGGCTGCGCAAGACGTCCGCCGCCTGCCGCCAGGCTTCCGCGCCGTCCTTCTTCAGCAGGGTGTATTTTACCTCGGCGTAATTCACTTCGGTCATGTGCACCGGGCGGTCGGCGTCCGCCGCCTTGTGGAGCAGTTCCTTCACCGCTCCCTCTTCCCCGCGAAAAAAGGCGATCAGCGCGTACGAATCGAGGATCGCCGGCATTTTACTTGTCCTCCAGTTCGCTTTCCGCGCGCTTGTGCTCCGCCCATTCCTCGGCGAACGGTTTGCCACCGGGCTTGCGCTTCAGGAGGCCAAAGCCGCGATCGATCGACCAACGGGTGACGGGCTTCAGCAGAATGCCTTCGGGCGTGGAGGTCACCACGGCGCGCGTGCCGTCCTCAATCTGAAATTCCTTCCGGAGCTGGCGCGGGATGACGACCTGGCCCTTCGTGGTGAACCAAACGGTTTCGGCGGCGGCGGGTGTGCTCATGGCAATAATGAGAATAGATGTATTTTATCCGTCAAACTCCAAAAGAGGGAATTCTTGCATTAGTCCTACTTATATCAATAATTCCCCTTTTATCATCATATTCCGGATTCCGTGACAAATCTCGCGGTGTGCCCAAGACCTTCGTCATCTAATGAATGACAAGACCGCCAGCGGAACTGAAGTTTTCGGTCACGTATTACGTGACAAGATTCGCTGGGGCCAAACAACCACGTCACGTATTACATGACGTGGCCGGGGAGTCCGGGAAGCGGGGTGACGCCGTGGCCGGCGGTGAGGTGCGCGACGGAGATGCGGCCGCCGTCGAGCGCGTAACCGCCGTCGAAGGGGTTGCTCGCGAGAAACAGCGGCGTGTCGAGATCGGCAAACGTGAAGCCTCCTTGTCCCGCCGCGAAACAGGCCGATGCCGTCATCGCGAGCATTGATTCGATGTTGCCACCAATCATGAGCGCCAGGCCCGCGGCGCGGGCGACCGCGGCAATCTCGAGCGCTTCCGCGACGCCCGCCTTCATCAGCTTGATGTTGATCACCTGGGCGGCCCGCTCCGCGACGACCCGCCGTGCATCCGCGGCACTGGTCACTGACTCGTCTGCGGCCACCAGCCAGCCGCTCTCGGCGGCGAGCGCGCGGGCGCCCGTGAGATCGTCCTTGCCGAGCCACTGTTCGAGCAGCGCCGGAGCGATGCCCCGGGCCTTGAGCCCGCGCACCAACTCGCGCGCGGCCGCCGGGGAAACCCCGGCATTGCCGTCGAGGATGAGCGGCGAGTCCGGCGCGACTTCGTGAATCGCGGCGATGCGCGCCAGATCGTGGGCCGGACCGTCCTTGCCGCCCACCTTGACCTTGATCATGCGAATGCCCCGCGCCCGGATCGCCCGGGCCCCCGCTGCCGCCTGGGCGGCGGAGCCCGTGGTCACCGTCATGTCGGTTTCCAACTCGGTCCCGGCCCCGCCGAAAAATTTCCAGAGGGGCTGGCGCTCGCTGCGGGTGACCGCGTCGAGCAACGCCACTTCGAAGGCGCATTGCGCGGAACCGCAGGCGGCCCCTCCGCGCCCCCGAAACTCCGCCGCCAGCGTCCGCCAGTCCCCCGTCTCGCGTCCGGGCAGCCACTCGCGCGCCGTCCGCAACGTTGCCAGGGCGTCGGCCTGGGTCTCGCCGTTATAGGGCGGCAGGGGCGCGGCTTCGCCGTAGCCGCGCGTGCCGTCGGCCAGTTCGAGCGCGACGAGGACGTTGTTCGCCACCGCCTGCGCACCGCCGGAAATGCCGAACGGTTCGTGCAGCGGAAGATCGAGGACTGAGATATCGAGGGATCGGATACGGAGCGCGGCGGGCACCCCGCCAGCACACCCGCCGGGGCGCCCCGAGGCAATCCCCGGTTGCGCCGATTCCTAATCTTTCTCTTGCGTCAAGCGCCCGGAGATTTTCCGGGGAGAACGAGGAACGATTACGGGCACGATGAAGTCCCGGGTGGCGCCGTTCGGTTGCGGTTGCCGCGATGCAAAAACTCCCGCGCTATGCTCCAAGCGCCGACCAAATTTCCACCACACACACGGCGCCGAAGACGATGAGGCACACGACCAGCGCGGTGTTGCCCGGCCAGCGGTTGGCGAGCAGCCCCATCCAGTCACGGCGGTTGTTGAGGTAGAGGAGCGTTCCCGCGAGAAACGGCATCACAAACGCGCCCGTGACCGAGAACGCCACGACCACGGCGACGGGCTGCCGGAACCACAGCAGCGCCAGCGGCGGGCCCGCGAGAAATCCCAGCGCGGCGAGATAAACGCCGCGATCGCGTCGCTGATCCCGCGAGGGAGGCGGCGTGCCCTCAACCTGCTCCGGCGCGTCGGCCGGTCGCTCGCCGGGTCCGGGCACCCGGCCTCCATTTGCGCCGCGCCGCCACGCGCCCGCCAAGTCCACATAGATCTGCGGCACACCGTGCCAGACTCCGAGCATCGCGGTGAACACCGTGCCCCAGAACCCGACCAAAAACACCCACCGGCCGGCCGGCCCCGCCACCGACTCGAGCCGAGCCGCGATTTCCAGGGCGAGCCGCGCGCCACCGGTACCTTGCGCCTCGACGCCGGCGGCGATCGCGATCAGCGCGATGCCAAAGAGCCCGGTGAAGGCGTACGCGAGCCGCAGGTCGAGGCGCATCGTCGCCAGCTTTTCCGCGCCACGCCACGCCGCCGCCCGCATCCAATAGCCGTAGCAGACCACCGTCAGGCTGCCGCCGATGCCGCCCAGCAGGGCGAGCACGGCCCGGCCGCCACCCGCCGCCGGCATGCGGGGAATGAACAGCCCGCGCAACACCTCCGCGAGCGGCGGAGCGGCCACGACGGCGCAGCCGAGCACACACAGCGCCATCAACGCGACCAGCCCCTTCATCATGCGCTGGAACCGCTCGTAGCGGTTGAGCCCGACGAGCAAGGCGGCCACCACCGCGTGCAGCGCGCCCCAGATCGGCGTCGGCAGGCGGGGATAAATACTCGCCCCCGCCAGCCCGCAGGCGCTGCTCAGCGACGCCCCGACCAGGAAGGTCCAAAACAGCAGGTACACCGCGAACAGCACCGCGACCCAGCGCGGCAACCGCGTCACCCAGGCGCGCACGATCGTCTCACCCGTGGCCAGCTGCCAGCGGGCCAGCGCCTCGGTAACCACAAATTTGAGCGCCACCGTGAAGACGACCGCCCAGAGCAGCGTGGTGCCAAATTTGATCCCGGTGACCGACGCCACGACCACGTCCCCTGCGCCGATGCCGGCCGCCGCGAGGACCAGCCCGGGACCGAGGGAGCGGAGCCGGTCGCGCAGGGCGGCGGCCATGGCTACCGTTGCTCCCACACGATCGCGCCGGCGATCACGGTCATCACGCACCGGGTTTTCAAAATCTCCGCCTCGGGAATCTCCAGGATGTCGGCCGAGAGCACGGTGAAGTCGGCGACCTTGCCCACCTCGATGCTGCCGCGCTCTTTTTCCTCGAACGACGCAAACGCCGGCCCGAGCGTGAACAGCTTCAACGCCTCGGCCCGCGTGACCCGCTGCTCACGGCGCCAGTCGGCGTTGGCGAAACCATCGGGCGCCCGGCGGGCGACCGCGGCGTAGAATTCGATCATCGGTTCGCCGCGCTCCACCGGGGCATCGGATCCGCCCGCCACGATCGCCCCGGCGTCGAGCAGGCTGCGCCAGGCGTACGCGCCGCCGAGGCGGGCCGGACCGAGCCGGCTGGGCGCAAAATACAAATCCCCGATCGCATGCGACGGCTGCATCGAGGCGATGACGCCGAGCCGCTTGAAACGGGGGATGTCGTCGGCGTGCAGCACTTGGGCATGTTCGATCCGCCAGCGCGGTTCGGCAACTTTCCGCTCGCCCGGCGGCACGGCGGCGAAGGCCTGCTCGTATAAATCGAGCACGAGCCGGTTGCCACGGTCGCCGATGGCGTGGGTCTGGACCTGGAGGCCGGCCCGGAGCGCGCGGATAAAGAACGGCAACAGCTTCTCCGGGGTGTTGAGCAGAAGACCGCGGCTCGCGGGGGCATCGGCATAGGGCTCCAGCAGCGCCGCGCCGCGCGAACCGAGCGCGCCGTCAATGTAACACTTGATCCCGCGAACCCTGCAGTTCTCCCCGACCAGGGACCCAGTGCCCAGCAATTCTTCCGCCGCGGCACCAGGTCCGCTCACGGCGACAAACAGGCGCAGCTTGGTTTTCCCTTCAGCGCTCAAACGCTGGAGCAGCCGCACCTCGCTCGTGCTCGCGCCAGCCACGTGAATCTGCGTCCAACCGAGCCGCACCTCGCGTTCAGCCCCGATCACGATCGCCCGGGCTGTCTCGGCCTCGGTCGCACCCGGGACGAGCCGTCGCACCAGGTCCATCGCCTGATCAATCAGGAGGCCGGTCGCCTCGCCGTTCGCGTCGCGCAGGATTTCGCCGCCCGAGGGATTCGGTGTCGTGCGATCGATGCGCGCGAGGGCGAGCGCGCGCGAATTTGCGACCAACGCGTGGCCATCCGCGCGGGTGAGCACCACGGGGCGATCGGGCACCACCGCATCGAGGTCGGCCCGCGTGGGAAATTTCGGGGGCGACCACTGCGACTCGATCCAGCCGCGCCCGACGATCCAACCGCCCGGGCCCGGCTCACTGGCGGCGCGACGGCGCAGTTTCTCCTGCAATTCGCCGAGGCCGGCCGTGCCCTCGAGGTTGAAGTTCAACTCACGAAATCCGATGCCGACGAGATGCGCATGGGCGTCGACGAACCCCGGGAAGACGGTGCGACCGGCCAGATCGATCACCCGGGCACCGGCGGGCGCCCGGCGCTGGGCCTCGGCGGCGCCACCCACAAAGGCGATGCGCCCGTCCACCGCGAGCACCGCCTCGGCCCGGGGTTGTTTCGCGTCGCCCGTGTACACCCGGCCCTGGGTGAGCACCAACGCCGCCGCACGCACGGCGTTCGTCAGCGCGATCGCGGCAATGATGAAGAAAATCGTGCGGAGGATCGAATGATCCAGGCGTGGGCCGGAAAGAGGCGCATCCGCCGGATGACGTTGGCCGGCCGAGGGAGGGGCGCTTGCCCAAACGCCCATGGCCTGCGCCGCACGCCGGCGGTTAGGCAACCGCCGCTCTCCTGGCGCTGCGGCGCTCAATGTCAGCGCGGAGGGGCGTACACCGGAGGTGAACCTGATCGCGGTCGGTTGACGTGGGGTCGCGTGCACACCGCAAAACGAATCGCCACGGGCGAGACTGGTCAAACTTTCACTGGGGGTTGCACTCCGGTCCGGGTTCCGAATTCAGCCCTGAAGCCCGCTGGGGACATCGGGCTCCACCTTTCGGTGGTGTCGCTTGCGGCGGGAGACGGCACGCGCAGCACGCGACTACTGGTTCGGTTCCGCCAGCAGTCGCAGCAGCCCGGCCTCGTCGATCTCCGGCACACCCAGCTTCCGCGCCTCTTCCCGCTTGGTGCCGGAGTCGGCGCCCACGACGACGTAGTGCGTGCGTCGACCCACGCTGCCCGCGACGTGGCCGCCGGCCGCCTCGATCTTCCCCGTGGCCTGCGCCCGGGAGAGAGTCGGCAGTGTGCCGGTGAGAACAAACGTCTTCCCCTCTAGGCGCGTGCCATCACTGCCCGGCACGACCGGTCGCACTCCGGCCTCCAACAAGGAGGCGATCAGCACCTGGTGGCGCGGCTCCGCGACCGCGAGCGCCGCGAGACTGCGATGTTTCCGGGCCAGCTCCCGGGCGGCCACCGCCCCGACTTGGGGCAGGCCGAGCCCATGGATCACGCGCCACAATTCCACGCGTTTGCTCGCCTCGATCGCCGCGAGGAGGCGATCGACCGACGGCGCGTTGTTCCGCCCCACCGTCAGCAAGTCCGGGCGATACAGCCGATAGAGGTCAGGCAAATCCTTCACCCAGCCCTTGGTCACCAACGCCTCGATCATCGCGGGCCCGAGACCCTCGATGTCGACGCAGGCCTTCGAGGCAAAGTGCTCGATCCGACGGCGCAGCTGCGCGGGACAGGTCGCGTTGCCACAACGCGCCGCCACTTCCCCGGCCCGCTGCGCCACGCCCGCGCCGCAGTCCGGACATTTTTCGGGAAACACAAACGGCGACGCGCCCGCCGGCCGGCGCGCGTGATTCACCCCGACGATCGCGGGAATAATCTCGCCGGCCTTCTCGACGTAGACGGTGTCACCGACCCGGATGTCTTTTCGCCCGATCTCGTCGCGGTTGTGCAGCGTCGCCCGCGCGACGGTGGTTCCCGCGAGGCGCACCGGCGCCAGTTCAGCCACGGGCGTGAACACCCCGGTGCGGCCCACCTGGATCGTGATGGCGAGCACCTGCGTCTCGGCCCGCTCCGGCGCGAACTTGAACGCGATCGCCCAGCGCGGAGAGTTTTCGCCCGCACCGACTTCGCGCTGCAGCGCCAGCGAATCCAGTTTCACGACGGCGCCGTCGACGGGAAACGCGAGCACGCCGCGCGCGCGTCCGCACGCGGCGACGGCGAGCACCATTTCGTGGCTGCCGCCGGCCGACCAGGATTCCTCGATGGCCGGCAGCCCCCAGGCCCTGAACTGGCGCGTGAGCTCGCGCTGGGTCGCCGGCAACGCCGCCCGCGGTTCGCACCCGCCCACGGCATAACACACGAGGCGCAGACCGCGGCCCGCGACTTCCTGCGCATCGAGCTGGCGGACCGTGCCCGCGGCGAGGTTGCGCGGGTTGGCGAACAACGTCTCGCCCGCCGCCTCGCGGGCCGCATTCACCCGGGCAAAGGTGTCGAACGGCACGTACACCTCCCCCCGCACCTCGATGAACTCCGGCAACGGATCGCCCGCCAGCTCCCGCGGCAGACCGGCCATCTGGATGACATTGGCCGTGATGTCATCGCCCTCGCTCCCGTTGCCCCGCGTGACGGCGCGGATCAGACGGCCCCGCACGTAGGTCAGGCTGACGGCAAGCCCGTCGTATTTCGGTTCGATGACATAACTGAGGTCCTCGCGACCAAGCCGCTTCGCCAGTCGCGCATGCCACGCCCGCAGATCGGCCTCCTTAAAGGCCTTCTCGAGACTCAGCATGCGCTCGCGGTGAGGTTGCGTCCGAAACAGCCCGGTACGGTCGTCGCCGATTTCCGGCGGGGCCGGAGCCGTGACGGCCGCGGCGGGATGCTCCCGCTCGAGGCCGGCGAGGCGCCGCTTCAGCGCGTCGAAATCGGCGTCGCTGATTGCGGGCGCGGCCTGCCGGTGATAGCGGTCGTCGTGGCGCGCGATTTCACGGCGGAGATCCGCGATCTGCTGACGGGCGACGAGCGCGGGATCGGCGGCGGGGGCGGCGAGCAACGAGGCCCCGAGAAGACAGAAGCTGGCGAGGTATTTTGTTTTCATGGACGGGCTGGTGGTGAGTGCCGCGCGCTGACACGCGCGGGCGTGAGTGATGAAGCGATCGCGCCCCGCCGGCCGTCGAGCGGCCCTTATACCCGAAATTGGGGGTAAGGCCGCCGGGGGGCGGGCTACCGATCCGTGCGATTCAGTCCGAGGTGGAGCCCGTTGCGATGACCGCCGCCGGCTTGCGCGAAGGCCGGATCCCCAACGGCCTGACCGGAGAGCGTGCGAAGAAAACTCGATGCTCCGCCTTAATCGGCACTGGCACTCAATCAGGGTAATCGCGCGCGGCGGCGCTCGCCCCCGCCCGCCCTACCGCCGATAGACCGATTTTCCCTCGATCCAGGTTTGCAGCACCTTGGTGTCCTTCACGGCATCGTCGGAACACGTGAGCAGGTCGCGATCGACGACGATGAAGTCGGCACGTTTGCCGGGCTCGAGCGAGCCCAGCTCCTTCTCCCAGAAGAGCAGGAAGGCGTTGTTGCGGGTGTAGAACTCGATCGCCTGCCGGCGCGTGAGCGCCTCCTCGGGATGGAGCTTCCCCTCGTGCCATTTCGCCTGCCGTGTGATCGTCGTCCACATCGCGAGGAAGGGATTGTACGGGTTGATCGCCCGCAGGTCGCCGATCTTCAGCATGTGGTCGGAGCCGCCGCCCGTCATGCCGCCGGCGGCGAGAATGCTCCGGAGCGGTTGAAAATAGCGGAGCCGGTCGTAGCCAAATTGTTGCACCAGCGTGCGGGTGTCGAGATAGAGCCAGATGGGCTGGATATCGAGAACCACCCCGAGACGCGCCGACTGCTCCACCGTCTCGCGCGTCATGAAGTTCGAGTGCGTGATGCCCATGCGCAGCGAACGAATCGGCTGCTCGCGATTCACCGTCTCGTAGGCGTCGAGCAGCGTCGCGCCCGCGGCATCGCCGACCGCGTGCGCGGTGAACTGCAGTCCGTGCCCGGCGACGCGCCGCACCATGGGGAGGAGACGGTCGGGCGGCACGTTGAGCACGCCACGGTAGGCGTCGTCGCGGATGCCGTAGTTTTCGTTTTTTCCCCACGGCTGCAGCATGTAGGCGCTGCCCGTGAGCATGCCGCCGTCGAGCCAGATCTTGGTGCCGATCAGACGCAGCCAGGCGTCCTCGCGGCGCAACGGGCTCGCGGCGATCTGATCGATGGCCGCCAAGATCGACTCCATGGCGCCGACGGTCGGAATCGTCTGCGACATCGCCACGCGCACGGTGAGGCCGCCCGCCGCCCGCAATTTCTCGTACTGCGCGATCGAGGAGGGCGAAGCGCCGCGATCGGCGATCGCCGTGAAGCCGATCTGATTGTAGTCGCGAAACAACGCCTGCAGCCGGGCCTGCTGCTCCGCGTCGGTCGCCGCCCGGCCGCTGGGAACCTTGATGTATCGCCCGATTCCACGCGTGAGCCCGTTGGGTTCGCCGTTCGCGTCCTTTTCCAGATAACCCGGGCCGCTGTCCTTCACCGCGAAATTGCGATCGAAGCCGCACTGCGCGAGCGCGAGCGTGTTCAGCATGTTGTCGGGTCCGGTGCGAAAATTCACGGGATGCTTCGGCGCCGCCGCGTCGAGCTCGGCGCGGGTCGGGTAGCGGGCCTCCTTGAGCCGCGTGATGAAGACCTGCGAGGTTTGGATCCACTCCCCCGCGGGGACGATCCTCGCCCGCGCGGAAATGTACGCGAGCACGTCGGCGATCGTCTCCATGTCGGGCACCTCGTGATCGAATTCGAACATCGCGGCCGCCGGCGCGTGCACGTGGGAATCGATCAGCCCCGGCAGCACCATCTTGCCGCCGAGATCGTGCAGCTGCGTCTGGCCCGGGCGCGCGAGCCGGCGCAGCTCGGCCGTGCCGCCGACGGCGACGATCCGCCCGGCGCGCACCGCGAAGGCCTCCCGCACGCTGAAGCCGGCATCGGCGGTGACGACCTTGCCGCTGTGGAAGATGGCATCGGGCGGCGCCTCCTGGGCGGCGCACAACGGGGCCAGGGCCAGCACTGCGGCCGCGAGGATGCGTTTTTTCCGGGGCCGATCCGTCCGCAGCGAGCTCATTTGCGCAGTCGGAGCTTGATGGCCGTGGCCGCGATGATTGGCCCGGCGGCTGCCAGGCGCTTCGCGCGGGCATCGACCCGCAGGTTCAGGCCTTCGAGGGCCCGGCAGCCCAGCAGCGACAAGTCTCCCGGATCGCCAAACACCACTTCGTCCGTGGTCTCGGTCTTGTCGACCCGCAGGATGACGTAGCCAACCGATCGCGTGATGACCTGGCCATTGGCCATTTGAATCTGGAGATCTTTTTTCCGGCGTTCGATGCCGATCCTCTCCAGTATCTTGGCATCGACCCACGTGAACTGCGAACCCGAATCGACCATGAGTCGCGGGATGACGGCGGATTTGCCGTCTTTGTGGTTTTCCACTTTGCAGCCAACGTAGAAGAGACCCATGACAAAAACATCGCCCGCTTCCGCTCCAAGGCAACGCGGAAAACGTTTTCTGGGGTTGTACGAGCGGCTTTACGCCGCGAAGCTTGAAGTTGTCTCCGAGTCGCGGCGGAAAGCCGCTCCTACCGCCGAACCTCCCGCCCTTTCACATGAGAATCATGCTTGCCGCCGTTCTGCTGTGTTCGTTCGGCCGTGCGCTCCCAGCCGCCCCCGCCGCGGAACCCGGCCCGGGCGACCGCCTGCTCGCCCAGTATTTTCGCGACGAGACCGGCCGCGTGCACGCGCAGACATTTTCCGACGTGAAGACGCTGCGCGACTGGACGGACCAGCGGGCGAGGTATCGCGCGGAGCTCTGCGAGATGCTCGGGCTGTCGCCGTTGCCCGAACGTACGGACCTCAAGGCGACCATCACGGGCCGGGTGGAACACGCGGAGTTTTTGGTCGAGAACCTGCACTTTCAGTCGCTGCCCGGCCTGTACGTCACCGCCAATCTCTATGTGCCGAAAAACCTCTCGGGGAAAAAGGTGCCGGCGATTCTCTACGGCTGCGGCCACGCCAACGTAAAGGACGGCGGCGCGAGCATGGGCAACAAGACGGGTTACCAACACCACGGCGCCTGGTTCGCGCGGCACGGCTATGTCTGCCTCACAATCGACACGATTCAGCTCGGCGAACTCGAGGGCGTGCATCACGGCACGCGACGCTTTGGACAGTACTGGTGGAATTCCCGCGGCTACACGCCGGCGGGCGTCGAGGCCTGGAACGGCATCCGCGCGCTCGACTACCTGCAGTCGCGGCCCGAGGTCGACGGCGAAAAAATCGGCATGACCGGTCGTTCCGGCGGCGGCGCCTACACGTGGTACACGGCCGCGCTTGATGACCGCATCAAGGTGGCCGTGCCCGTCGCGGGCATCACCGATCTCCACAACCACGTGGTCGACGGCATCGTCAAGGGCCACTGCGACTGCATGTACCTGGTGAACACTTATCGCTGGGACTACGCGAAAGTCGCCGCCCTCCTCGCGCCGCGCCCGCTGCTCATTGCGAATTCGGACAAGGACACGATCTTCCCGCTCGACGGCGTGTTGCGCGTGCACCGCGAGGTCGCGGCGATCTACGCGCTCCACCAGGCGGCCGGCAAACTCGGCCTCCTCATCACCGAGGGACCGCACAAGGACACCCAGGATCTGCAGGTGCCGGCCTTTCGCTGGTTCAACCGCTGGCTGAAGGGCGGGGATCCGCTCATCAGCGCGGCGGCGGAAAAGTTTTTCGCGCCGAAACAGCTCCGGGTTTTTCCGGTCGGTGGGCATCCCGTCGATGAGCGCACGACGAAGATCCACGAGACCTTTGTGCCAATGGCGGCGCCCGCCGTACCCGTCGATGCGCCGGCGTGGCAACACCAGCGCGACGCGTGGCTCCAGGCCCTGCGGGAAAAATCCTTTGGCGGTTGGCCGGCCGAGGCCGGACCGATCCAACTCACGCCGGTCGGCGGGCAGACGGTCGGGGCAATCCGCGAAGCCACGTGGGAGTTCACCAGCCAGGGCGCGGTGCGGCTGCCGTTGCGCGTATTCTTCAGCGGCCCGGAGGCCGAGGTGCGGCGCCTTGTCATTTACGTCGCCGACGAAAAAGCGTGGGCGGAACCCGGCCCCGCGGCACCCTTCGCCGCCGCTGTCGAGCGGGGCGAACTGGCGCTCCTGGTGCTGGCGCCCCGCGGCATCGGCCCGACCGCGTCGACCGCAAGCGACGCCGACCAGAACGAGATCCGCCGCCGTTATATGCTGCTCGGCCAGACGGTCGACGGCATGCGTGTGTGGGACATTCGCCGCGCGGTCGAAGCGGTGCGCGCGGCCCGCCAATTCACCGGCCAGCCGGTGCAACTTGCCGGCGTGCGCGACCAGGCCATCAACGCCCTCTATGCGTCGTTGTTCATCGACGGCCTCGCCGGGGTGGAGCTGATCGCGCCGCCCGCGTCGCATCTGAATGGGCCGGACTATCTGAACGTCCTGCGTTTCCTCGACGTGCCGCAGGCCGCCGCAATGGCCGCGGAGCGCTCGCCGGTAAAGTGGCACGGTGCGAATCCGGACGACTGGTCGTGGACGACGAAAACCGCGCGGCAACTCGGCTGGCCCGCCGGACGTCTGCAGTGGTGATGGACTCCATGCACCTCAAACTTCCGACTGCCCGGTGGCGATCGACGGCGGGTCGACGACGACCACGGGCTGGGTCGACGACGTGTCGGGCGACCTCGTGATCGAGTTCATGAGGCGGAACCGGGCGAATTCATCCCACGCAACTTCCCAGCGCACCCCACCCATCTTGTCACCCAATAGGTGACATGATTCGGGAGGCGCTTCGCGTGCCAGGCCCCGCTCTTACGCAATCTCCCAGCCCTTGCGATAGGTGCCGCGGATGATCGCGTCGGCTTCGGGCCGGCCGGGGACGCGGAGGTTGGCCGCATCCCACTCGATCGCTTTGCCGAGGCGCAGCGCGAGATTGCCGAGGTGCGCGATTTCCGTGAGGTGCGCGCCGTAGGCGAAGTGACTGCTCGCCGGATCCCCGCCCTTGCAGGCGTCGATCCAATCGCGGTGGTGGCCGTTGGAACGTTTGATCGTGGCGGCGGGTTTCGGCGCGGTCCGCAGCGTCTCCGGAAAAAGTCGCGGGGCACCGCCGGCGCCGTCGCACTGAATCACGCCTTTTTCGCCGACAAAGATCACCCCGCGCCCCGGCAGCGGAAAATTGCCCATCGCCGCCGGCGCCGCGGGACGCAGCCCGCCATCGTACCAGGTGAGCCGCACCGGCGGCTGATCGCCACGCGCCGGGAAATCATAATACACCATGCAACCATGCGGTGCGATTTCGGCATCGGTCGGCCCTGCGCTGACCGCCTGAATGCGGCTCGGCGGCGGCAGGTCGAGCGCCCAGGTCGGGGCGTCGAGGTCGTGGCAGCCGAAATCGCCGAGACTCGAACCACCAAAGGCCCAGAAATCGCGCCACGCCACCGGATGATAGGCCGGATTATACGCCCGGGGGTTGCGCGGCCCAATCCACAAGTCCCAGTTGAATCCGTCCGGCAACGGCGGGGCGTCAGCGGGTTTCGTGGTCAGCTTCGGATTCCAGCGTCGGGTCCCCACCCAGGCGTGCACTTCGCGCACGGCACCGATTGTGCCGGCACGGAGGTGCTCGACGGTCTCGCGCATGCCGACGTTCGAGTGCCCCTGGTTGCCAGTCTGCGTGGCCACGCCGGTTTCCCGCGCGACCCGCGCCACCTCGCGCGCCTCCCAGATGCTGTGCGTGAGCGGCTTTTCGCAGTAAACGTGCTTGCCTGCACGCATCGACAAAATGGAGACATAGGCATGCAGGTGATCCGGAGTGCCGCACAGGATGGCGTCGATCGCCTTCTCCTTTTCGAGCATCACGCGGAAGTCCTCATAGTCGGCGCAGCGGAAATTCGGCGTCGACTGCGCGTAATGCTCCTCGACGTGGGCCTTGGCCGGAGCGCGACCGCCGAGCCCCTTGTAGTAAAACGCCTCGAGGTTGTAGGTCGTCGCGGGATCGGCCACGGCGATGACCTGGACATCGGCGAGTTGGAGGAGCGCCCTCAAATTTTGCGTGCCGCGGCCGCCGACGCCCACGACCGCGACGTTGACCTTTTCGCTCGGAGGCACAAAGCGCGGCCCGCCGAGCACATGCCGGGGCAAGATGGTGAAGGCTGTCGCGGCGGTGGCCGCGGTCGAGAGGAAGTGCCGGCGGGTGGAGGGGGTGACTTTCATGGAGGGGAACGGAAGTGGCGGTATCGAAGTTCGATCTCTGCTGCGGGGGAAGCGGTTTGTGAGCGTAGGTTGAGTGAAAACAAATCAGTTCTTCAATTTCGCCAACTCAGCCCCAGCCATCAGAGCTTGCCGGTGCGCAGGCTGAGACTCTCGCGGAGGGGATCGCGCAGGCGGCGGCAGATTGCGAACGCCTCTTTGGCTTGGGCGCGTGTCGCCGTCTCGCCCGGATAACGAAACATCACCGCGTAATCCGTAAGCACTTCCAAATCGGGCCGCCAAAGTTCCCAGGCAGGTTCCAATGGCACGAGGAGATCCAACAGTCGTGACAGGTCGTGAATCCGCGGGAATTTGATGCCAGCTTCGATCAGGCGGCCTTTGAGGTATTTCTCGATGCACTGCTGACAGTGGAAACAGGCCCCGTCGTAGTTCGGATTCTTGCGCACCCGAACGCCGCGCTGCGCGTCGGCGAAATCGCCCTCGACCTTGGCCACCCACTCGGGTGTCTCAGCTTTCAAAGAGCACCCTTCCTTTGGACGTAACTTCCTCAAGAAACCCGTCGCCACGTTTTAGCCGCTGGCGAACCACGCGCGGATGACGCACGATGAGATCGAGCGGGAACGCGGCGCGCACCGCCTGGCGGATCTCGACCGATTTGCGCCCACACCGCGGATCGTGCGCGATCACAACCAGGAGATCCACATCGGAGTCTGCTGTAGGTCGGCCGTAGGCATACGAGCCGAACAGGATGATTTTCTCCGGCTTGAACCGGCGTGCGACCTCGTCGGCATAGGTTTGAATTTGCGCCATCGAAACCATGGCGGAGATTGATCGGATCTAAGGACGGCTGGCAACACTGGGAAATTTGCAACGGTCATGTTGGGACATTCGCCCACGCGCCAACTCCGCGCAATTTGTCCGACGCTCGCCGCCACCGCAGCGCACAACAAGGCCTTAACTCGATGCCCGACCCCTGTCGTTCGTTTCCTGCTGCTTCAATCCCATCTCATTGTCGGAAGTTGCCTCTAAACGCACTCGGCGTGTTCAAGCCGCCCTTCAGCTGAACCCGCCTCCCATTCCTCACTACACCAAAATGAGCACCACCGACTGCTGCGCTTGCGCGACCATATCCTCAAATCCCAGTTTATTCTCCGAAGGTTCTGGCGCGCTCGCGTCAAGGTAGGGCTCAAGCAACGGCAACGCATAGGCACTCTTTACCGCATAGCTGACCCTTTGCGGCAGATCGCCCGTCGCGGCGGCAGCCCGGAGACCGAGTTCAGTATCGGATCTGACGAGCCCGAACCCAACATTCCAAACGATGAGTCGTGCGTTCACGCCGGAATCAATCGGCGGCCGGACTTCGCGCGACGCGTGGACCGACGGGCGGGAAGTGCCTTTGGCCTCGCGGCACGAGAATACCGCAAGGCATTGGGGTGTTCTTTGCGACCGGCGAGGAGGCCTACGACACTGAGGTCGTAGTCGAGGGCGGGCCAGTGGATGGCGCGACCGGCACCGCTTGCCTGCCATGCTTTGCGCTCCGCGGGCGTTGCAGCCACGAGCGCGGGATACCACGCCAGCGGAACGCTCACGATGCGACCGTCGTCGAGCCAAACCGTGAGCAGTGCCTCGTCAATGCGGACGCTCTTAACTTTTGCGTTGCTGCCAGTCATGCTAGGATTCCAAGAGGTTCCCGCAGTGTTCGTAGGTGAGCCTCAAGGCTGCACGAATCTCCGCCGGCTTCAACCCTTCACTCTCGCCAACCACGCTCCCGCGCGCCTCTGTAATGGTCATGTCATCCGCCACCACTCCCACCGGACTTCCTCCGCCGCAACGCGGCCTGCCCTGTTCCTGCGGCACCGGGAAACTCTTCGAGCAGTGCTGCGAGCCGCGCCTGAACGGCACGCAACCCGCGACCACCGCGGAGGAGCTCATGCGCTCGCGCTTCACCGCGCATGTGGCCCGCGACTACCGCTATTTGCACATTACGTACCGACCGACGGCGCAAAAGCCGTATGTCGAGGAACAGGACGTGGCGCCGATCCAGTGGTCGCGCCTCGCGATTCACGCGCATGAGCCGGGGGCCACCCCCGACATCGCCTTCGTGGACTTCACCGCGTTCTTCGTCGACGAACGCGGGGAGCACGCCATGCAGGAAAAATCCGAGTTTGTCCGCACCGGCGGGCGGTGGCTCTTCACCCGGACGCTGCGCACCGGCCCGGCGCCCCTCCGGGCCGCCGGCCCCAAAGTCGGTCGCAACGAGCCGTGTCCCTGCGGCAGCGGGACGAAATACAAGCAGTGTTGTCTCGGGAAGTAGGGGCCGCTGCCATTTGATCGTTGCCCGTTGCAGCCGAGGTCGCTGACCCCGGGAAAAGGCTGACTGAAACACGAACGGGCTTTCCCGGGCTCAACGAGCCCAGCTACAACTTGCCCAGGTTGGTTGCGGCCCCGAGCCGCGGTGGAAAATGTCCAGCCTGGACACTCACTCCGTCCGGAACGACATCTCGCCCGCGCTGAGGCGCAAGGCCGCAGGCGGAGTCACGGCGTCAAGCTGCAACACGAGGGTGTTCACCCCCGGCTTCACCTCGGCGGAAAACGTCGCGGCCGGTGTGATCCGGGTGCCGTTGAGCCACGCCCCGGTCGCGCCTCCTCCCGCGAGCGTAAACGTCACCGTGCCACCGCGGGCCGCTTCGAACTGCGTCGCGGCAAACAACCCGCGATTATTGAAGCGCGTGCCAAACGCGCCGTCGATCGCCTCGATCGGCAACGCGCCGCTCGCCAGCGACAGCACCGGCACCCAGCCCTCCAAAGCGAAATCACCCCGCACAACCCGCTCGACGCCGAGGTGCTCGTTCGCACTGAGAATCAGATAAAGTTTCCACGCCCGCGCGACCCCACCCCGCGCCGCGTCGTAGTCGCCCGGTTTTCCGAGCATCGACAAAAACTTCACGAGATCGAAGCGCTCCTCCGGCAGCAGCGAATCGAGCAGCCCCGCGGGCATCAAAGATCCCACGCTGGTGCGCCGGGTCACACTCCTGGCCGGGAGCGAGATCTCCTGGTTGGCCGCGTTGCGCAGGACGACTTCGTTTTCCGTCTCGCGCGAGATCATCCCGCTGTGTTCCTGTCCGTCGGCGGTCGTGAGCAGCATCGAGTGATAGCCCTCCTTGATCTTGGCCGTGGGATACAGCAACGACTCGACGAGGTAGTCCGGCGGCGCGCTCGCGCCGATGCTCGTGAGATCGGGGCCGATCTTCCCGCCCGCGCCACCGATCGCATGACAGGCCACGCACGCCAGCTCGCCCCGACGATACAGCTGCTCGCCGCGCGCCGCGTCACCCTTGGCCAGCGCTTCGCGGGCCAACGCCTGCATCTCCGCCGCGGTGAGTTGCACCCCCGCAACGGCGAGGCCGGCCGCCTTGAGCAGCACGGACACCAGGGCCTGATGCTGGGTGCCTTCGCGCGCGGGGCGCAGGCCGGCCCTGGCCACCGCTGCGGGCAGGGCATGGTTGGGCAACTCGACGGCGAGTTTCGCGCTCGCGCCGCCGATCCCCAGCAAGCCGCGCCACAACGTCTGCGCCGCCGCCTCGTCGGTGGTGGCCTGCAGGACCGCCAACACGTCGGGCAGCGCCACGTTGAAATTGAGCCCCGCGAGCATGACGACCGCCTCCCGGCGCACCTCCGGAGATGCATTGGTGCCACGCCCGGTGAGCTTCTTCAGTTCGGTGACCACCGCCGGGCCACCGATGTCGCGCAGGGCGGCAAATGCCGCCGCGCGCTCGGCCGCGGACGCAGTGGTCCGGCTGGCCGCCTGGAGCAACTGCGGCGCGAGCGCCACCGTTTTCCACGCTCCGGCGAGCTGCATCGTGGCGATGCGCGCCGCCGGGCTCCCCGCCCGGAGCAAGGCGCCGAGATCTGCCATATTACCGGTCGGCTTCGTCTCGCGCAGCCGCGCCGCAGCGGCCAGCGCCGTGAGCGCCCGGACCGCCACCGGCCCGGCCAGCTCGCCGCGCCCGACGAGGTCGAACAGTCGCCGCAGCTCCGGCGCGCTCCCGGCCGATCCAATCAATTCGATCCAGGGGCCGGACCCATCGCGCGGAATTCCCTGGCGGCTGACAAGCAGCGCCAGCACCTCGGCCGCCAGTGCGGGCTCGACGGAGTTGAGACCAAACTCGAGGTGCCGCTCGTGACCCGCGATTTTCCACGCCCCTGATTTCACGGCCGCCAGCCACGGCCCGGCGAGTTCGTTGATCGTGAGCCAGACCGCATAATCGAGAAACGGATCCATCGGCCGATCGAGGGCGGTGAGCGCGAGTTCGGCGGCGCGGGCCGTGCCCTGGCGGCCGAGTGCGCGCACGGCCTCGACGCGCACGCGCGCGTTCGGATCGGCGACGAGTTTTTCGAGGTGCGGCAACGCGCCCGCGTCGGGCAGCGCGCGGACCGCCGCGGCCCGCACCCGGGCGTCGCGCGCCGTGAGCAGCCCGCCCGCCGGCGCCGGCGGGGTGAGGTTTAACGCCTGATACAGCCAGAGCCCCTGCAACCGCGCCGGCTCCGCGGTCTGCCGGCCCGCCCACGCTTCAAGGTCCGCGCGCACCGCGCTGGCGCCGCGCTCGACGAGCACGCGGCGCGTCTGCTCCTGCTCGTAGCCATTGGGTCCGGCCAGACGCGCGAACAGTTCGGGATTTTTCAACTTGGTCAGATCGGTTTTCATCAACGCGCCACGACCCTTCACGGCGATGCGCCAGATCCGGCCGTGCGACTTGTCGCGGCGCGGATCGCGGAAATCCACCTCACCGTGCTGGATGATCGGATTGCTCCAGTCGGCGACGTAGAGCGCGCCGTCGGGCCCGAGCCGCACGTCGATCGGGCGGAACGAGTCCGCGGTGGTGCGCATGACATCGGGCAGCTCCTTGGTCACGTACCCCGAATCCTGATCGCTCGCCTTGAACCGCACGATGCGGTGCGCACGAAAATCCGCGGTGATGAAGTCGCCCTGCCAGTCCGCCGGGAAATGCGTGCTGCGCACAATCTCAAGGCCGCAGAACTTCGGATAATTGCCGGGGCTGATGCTCTGCAATTCGCGCCGCGCCGGAGCGAGCGTGCGATACGTCGCGCCGGGCACGCCCCAACTGATGCCCATGAAACCGGCGCCATCCGTCACGAACGACTGACCGAAGTCATCGAACTGGTGACCCCACGCGTTGACCCAGCCCCGGAAGAGAATTTCCATCCGGTGGTCGCGCGGATCGAAACGGAAGATGCCGCCGGCCATCAGGCGCACCACCCCATGGGGCGTCTCGGCATTGGTGCGGGTGTAGACAGACTGATCCATGTAGAGCCGGCCATCCGGGCCCCATTTCAGCGTATGCAGATTGTGATGCGTGTCCTCGGTGCCGAAGCCGCTGAGCACGACGCGCCGCACGTCGGCCTTGCCGTCGCCATCGGTGTCCGTGAAGTGCAGCAGCTCGGTGCTCTGCGCGACATAGACGCCGCCGTCGCCGGGCGTGACGCCCGTGGGGATCAACAGGCCGTCAGCAAAGACCGTCGCCTGGTCCGCCCGGCCCGCGCCGGTGGTGTCCTCGAGCACGATGATCCGGTCGGTCGCGGCCTGGCCGGGTTCAATTTGTGGATACAGCTCGGAACTCGCGACCCACAGCCGGCCGCGTGCGTCGAAGTTCATCTGAATGGGTTTGTGCAGCAGCGGATTTTCCGCCCAAAGCGTGACCTCGAGGCCGTCCGCGACCTGAAACTGGGGATGGGCCTGCGGTGTGAAAACGGCGTTGAGATTGCCGACGCGCCGCGGAATTTCGGGCGCGGTCGCCGGCTGGAGCGCGCGCAGCTGCGCGATACGCTTTTCCTCGGTGGCGATGAACTCGTCGAATTTCAGGACCTCGGTGGCGTTGCGACCCTGCTCGCGTTTTCGAAAACCGAAAATGTACGCCAGGTTCGCCGGCCGCGAACGATGGAAGAACCACTCGTTCTTGCGCAGGATGGCCTGGCGCAGCGGTTCCGCTTGCAGGCTCGTGCGCCACGCGCCGCGCGGGGAGTCGCCGAACAACTGGTCCTCGATCAGCTCGGCGATGACGCGATAGCCGTGCGGCGTGGGCTGGATGCCGTTGGCGGTGAGTTTTTCCACCCGGGCCGGAAGCAGGTCGAGCAGGGAAATAAACCGCGCCCCCCGCGCCGCCGCGATTTCGCCGACGGCCTTGGCGTAGAGCGCCAGTTGGGAATTGTGCGTCGTCGGGTCGGGCCATGGGGCGCCGAGATTTTCGTGGCGCAGCGGCGAGAGCAGGACGAGCCGCGCGCCCGGCGACCCGCGCGCGATCGTGTCGAGCACGCGATGGTAGTCGGTCTTGAATTTCGCCACGCCCGCGGCGCCTTCGAACGAGCTCGCCATGCCGTAGCCGACAAACGCCACCGTCGGCTGCGCGTCCTCGAGCTGTCGCACGAGCCCCTTCCAGCCCTCCTCCGCGGGTTCCTTCCCCGCTTGGAGCAGGCTGAGACCTAACCGCGCCTCACCCGCGGGCGTGTCACCGCTCCAGCCGAGATTGCGAAACGTGACGGCGCGATCGGCGAAGCGGCTGGTGAGCATGACTTCGAGCCAGCCCTCGTACTGCTCACCCTCGATCATCCGGTCGCCGAGGAAGACCACGCGGTCGCCCTCGCGCAGGTCGAAGGCGGACGGCGTATGCGCGGCGGCAGCGCCAAGGCACGAGAGAACGAACCAAAGGGAAGACCGAAGACAGAATGACATGGGGAACAACGGGGACGGGACGTGGGCGTGGAACGTCAAATATCGGCGAGCGGAGATCCCCGGGGCAAGCTTCGAGGCGCGGGAACCCCGGTCACGGGATCGAACCAGACAATCGAACGCAGCGGGGCGGGTAAGCTGACTATCCGAACGTAGAGACCAACCCGTTGGTCGTAGTACTTAACGGCATAACCAATCCATTTCAGCGTCCGTGTTTTTGGCCTGCATCCCGAAACGGCAAAGCTGCCTCCGTCCACCTGATCCCGGGTAACGGGCCGAGCTACTTCACCGCGGGTCCCCAGCGCGTGGCCTGCGTGATATCGAACCGGACCGGCGTGTCATTGCTCGAACCCTGGACGCCCCGGCTCGAGCCCCTGGCGATGAGTTGCGCGAGGTTCTCGCGCAGCCGGCCGACCATCTCCGGCTGTTGCGCCGACTGATCGGTTTGCTCGGCGACGTCCGTCTCCAGGTTGTACAACTCGGGCACGGTCGGTTTGCCGCGCGAATCCTTCAGGGTGCCGCGGTGCCGGAAAACGAGTTTCCACGGACCCTCCCGGTAGGCGAATTCGCCGGGATTGGAGTGGCTGACGAGCGCGGTGCGGCGCGGCGACTTCGGCGGAGTCCCCAGCATCATCGGAAGAAAACTAAAGCTATCCTCCGCGGCCGCCGCCGGGAGATTCGCACCCACGAGTTCTGCCACGGTGGCAAAAGCGTCGGTCAGGCACACCAACTGCGGATTGGTTACATTCGCCGCCACGCGGCCCGGCCAACGGGCGATCAGCGGCACGCGGTGCCCCCCTTCCCAGATGTCGCCCTTGTGACCCCGATAGGGCCCGCTCGGTTTGTGCCCGGCGGCGATCAGCTGCTCCCAGCCCGTATAGTGCGAGTGGCCGTTGTCCGCCGTGAAAATCACCAGGGTGTCCTTGGCAATTCCAGCGTCATCGAGGGCCTTCATCAACTCGCCCACCGACCAGTCGGTCTCCATGAGAAAGTCCGCGATTGGCGCGATGCCGCTCCGCCCGCGGAACTCCTTCGACGGCGAGACCGGTTCATGCGGCGACGTCAGCGCGAAATAGAGGAAAAACGGTTGGTCCTGTTTCGCCAGGTCATGAATCTGCCGCACGGCGCGCCGGGTGAGCTCCGGCAGAATGGCGTCGAACTGCCAACCGGGGGCGCTCGGGCTTCCCTCGAAGCCGCGCGGCAGGACCACGCCCTGCGAGGCCTCGGCCTTGTAGCGGTCGGTCGGCTGGACGACGACGCGATCATTCTCGATGAAGGTGAACGGGGGAAAGTTGGGCACATCCGGACCGAAGTAGTAGTTGAACCCGCGCGTCGTCGGGCCGGAGCGGATCGGTTTGGTGAAATCCCACTCGAGTTTCTTCTGGTCGTTGGGTGGCTCGGTCATCCGGCTCGGCTGCGGCCCCGGCCACTCCCAGCCCAGATGCCACTTGCCAATGCAAAGGGTACGATACCCCTGTTGCTGGAGAAAGCCGGGCACGGTCGGGCGGTCCGCCGCGATCAGCGGCGGCTCGTAGGCGGCGAGCACCCATTCCTGCAGCCGGCTCCGCCAGGCATAGCGGCCGGTCAGGAGCCCGTAGCGAGTCGGGGTGCAGACCGCCGATCCACTGTGAGCATCGGTAAAACTCATGCCCTGGCGCACGAGCCGATCCAAGGTCGGCGTGGCGACCTTGTTTTCCGGATACGAAGCCTGAATGTCACCCACCCCAAAGTCATCCGCGAGGATGACCACGATGTTGGGGGGCCGGGCGGGGGTGGCGGCCGGGAGCCGGGACGGTGCGAGGGCGGCGACCGCCAGCAGCGCCGGGAGCAAGCGATGGGAGTACAAACGCATCGACGGCGATGGTTCCGGCCGGCGCCGGGCGAAGTCAACGTCGGAGAAATGGCTCGATTCACGCCGGTGAAAGGAGCATCACAATTCCCCAGAAATCCCCACTGGCACTCCGCTGAGGAGTGATCATCCCCACCCTTCGCCCAAGAATCACGCCCGAATGCCGGTATCGCGCGCCCACCGCCGCGCCTCACCGGCGACGATTCTGAACCCCACCTTCATGTCCCGAATCCCGACGACTCCTCCCATGCACTTCATCCAATCTTTTGCCGGGCGCATCGCCACGTTGACACTTGCGGTCGGAAGGAGGGGCGCCTGCCCAAGCGCCCATGGCCTGCGCAGCTGGTCGGCGGTTGGGAAACCGCCGCTCCGCGGGACCTGCAACGCTCACCGTCTATCCGAAGTTGCGCGCTTTTTTACTGCCTCGTTTAGACGCCTCGTGCCGCCGGCCGTGGCACTCCTTTTCTGCTTGGGCTGTTTCTCTGCCCAACCCTCCCGCGCCGCCGGGGCCGAAGGTGCGCCGGCAAACGCCCCTGCGGTTCCGAGGACCGGCATGATCGAGGGCCGGGTGTTCAATCCGGCGACCGGCGCCAACTTCGAACTGGCTCGTCTGACCGTCGAAGGGACGCTCCTCGAGACGTTCACCGACTCGGATGGGCGGTTCCGCCTGGTCAACGTGCCCGCCGGCACCGCGCAGGTAAAGGTGTTCTACACCGGCCTCGGCACCTCGACCCAGGCCATCGCCGTCGCGGCCGGCCAGACGACGCAGCACGACATTGCGCTGTCGGCCTCCGGCACGAAACCCGCAGCCACGGTGGCCGGCGCGCCCGTCAGGCTCGCGAAGTTTGTGGTCGGCGACTCGCGCGAGATGAGCGGCACGGCCATCGCGATCAACGAGCAGCGTTTCGCGCCGAACATGAAGAGCGTCGTGTCCACCGACGAGTTTGGCTACGTCCCCGACGGCAATGTGGCGGAGTTTCTCAAGTTCCTGCCCGGCGTGACCATGAACAGCGCCCGCGAGATTTCGATCAACGGTGTGCCGTCCGACAACATTCCGATCACGATCGGCGGTTTCAGCGTGGCCAGCCCGATTGGCAGCGGCGGCAACGGGGGCACGGCCCGCTCCAACTCGATGGATGTTTTCACGACCACCAACATCTCGCGGATCGAGGTTTCCTTCTCGCCCACCCCGGAGTCGGACGGCTCCGCGCTCGCCGGCTCGGTGAACCTGGTCCCACGCAGTTCCTTCGAGCGCTCCCGGCCCGCGTTCAGCGGCAGCACCTACGTCTCGCTGCTCAACAACGGGCACGACCTCCGGCAGCCGTCCCCCTACCGCAAGTTCCATCCCGGATTCGATTTCTCCTGGGTGGCGCCGGTGAACAAGCGGTTCGGATACACGCTCTCCGCCGGGCATTCGATCCGGCAGACCGACACGCCCGTGATCCAAAACGTGTGGCGCGGCGGGGGCACGGCCACCAACGGCGCGGCGTTTCCCAATACCCCCTTCGGCCAGCCCTATCTCTCCAGTCTCGTCGCCCAGGCCACCGGACGGAAGACGACGCGCCGCTCGCTCGCGGCCAGCGCGGACTACCAGCTGACGCGCAACGACCGGCTCACCTTCGCGTTTCAGCTTTCCACCTTCGACGTGATCCTCGACCACACGACGCTCACGCTCGACACCGCCCGCGTGCTCCCCGGCCAGTTCTCGCTCACCTCCACTCGCGGCGCGGTCGGAGCGGGCACCGCGCAACTCGGAACCACGAGCAGCCTGCGGGAGAATTGGACCTACCTGCCGTCGCTGGTCTGGCGGCACGATGCGCCGGGGTGGAAGGCGGACGCCGGCGCGGCGCTCTCCCGCTCCCGCAACCGCACGCGCAACGTCGAGGGCGGGCTGTTCGGCACGACCACCGCGCGGCGCACGGGACTGACGGTGGCCTTCGACGACGTCGGCTATTATCGCCCGCGCACCGTCACCGTGACCGACGGCGCGACCGGTGCGCCGGTGGATCCGTTCTCGCTCGACAACTATGTCGTGACGGCGGCGAACGGCAGTTTGCGCAGCACCGACGACACCCGCCACAGCGCGTACGCCAATGTGCGCCGCGACTTCGCCGGGAGCGTGCCCTTGTCGCTGAAGGCGGGGCTCGATTTTCGGCGCACCGTGCGCGATGGCCGGGGGTTTGGCGCGGCGTATACGTTTTTGGGCCGCGATGGCGTGGCGAGCACGACCCTCACCCCGGCGAGCGACGATCGGGCGGCGCCGTTCCTGAACCCGACTTTTGCGCAGCGCATCCAACTCAACGACTTTCCCCGGGTGACGGGAATTTCGAGCGGCAAGCTGTACGACCATTATCTGGCCAACCCCGCTCACTTTGGGGTGCCGAGCGGCAACACCACCTACCGTTCGGAAGTCAGCCTGTCGAATCGGGCCGGGGAGATTATTTCCGCGGCGTATCTGCGCGGCGACCTGCCGTTGTTGCAGAACCGGCTCAAGCTCGTCGGCGGCGTGCGCGCCGAACAAACCAACATCGACGCCGCCGGACCCCTGACCGATCCGACGCGCAACTACCAGCACAACGCCCAGGGCCAGCCCATCCTCGGCGCCAACGGCCGGCCCCTGACAATCCTGCCCGCGAGCGACGCGCTCGGGGTGTCGAAGCTCACCTACCTTGATCGGGGCGGACGCGTAAAAAAGGAGTATCTGCGGCTGTTCCCGAGCCTCAATGCCAGCTTCAACGTCCTCAGCGATCTGGTCGCGCGGGCGGCGGTGTACACCTCGGTCGGGCGTCCGGATTTCATCCAGTACTCCGGGGGCCTGACCTTGCCCGACACGGAGCTTCCGCCGTCGAACGCCAACCGGATTGTCGTCAACAACGCCTCGATCAAGGCGTGGAGCTCCCGCACGGTGAACGTGCGGCTCGAGTACTATTTCGCCGGTCTCGGCCAGTTTTCGATCGGCGCTTTCCGCCGCGATTACGAGGATTTTTTCGGTGACACCGTCATCCGGGCGCAGCCGGAGTTCCTCGGGCTCTACGGTTTGGATTTCGACGAATACGGAAGCTACGACGTCGTGACCCAGTATAATCTGTCCACCCGCGTGCGCACGGAGGGAACGACGGTGAACTACAAGCAGGCCCTGAGCTTCCTGCCGGCCTGGGCGCGGGGCGTGCAGGTTTTTGGCAACCTCAGCGTGCAGCGCGCGGTCGGCGATGCGGCGGCCAATTTCTCCGGCTACGTGCCGAAAAGCGCCAGTTGGGGCGCGAACCTGACGCGCGAGCGCGTCGTGGTGCACGTGAACTGGAATTATCGTGGCCGCGCGCGGCGGGGCGCGGTGGCCAACGGTCTCAGCATCGAGCCCGGCACCTACACCTGGGGTGCGACGCGCCTGGTCACCGATGTGATTGCCGAATACCGTTTCAGCAAGAAATTCGCGTTCTTCGCCAATCTCCGGAATCTTTCTCACGTGCCCGACGAGGCCGAAATCGTTGGCCCGAGCACGCCGGCCGTCGCACGGCTACGCCAGAGTAACGCCGACTTCGGTTCGCTCTGGACGCTCGGTTTCAAGGGGAGCTTCTGAGGGCGCCCAGCCCGCATTTTTCCTAACGCGGCAACCGCAACCCTCCTCCGGCGGGTGAGGGCACTCGCACTCCATCGGAAGGGCACCGCCAAGCTGGAGAAGGCTCCATAGTTGCGCGCACCAGGCGCGCAACTCGCCAGAAGCAAGCAAACGTTTTCCTTCCTACATCTCGCACTCAACGCTCAAGTAACAGACGAAACTCGGTTGCCGGGAACTTGGGCGTTGAGCGTTTCCGCTCCAGTACCGGCGGACCGGGCAGGGGGCTCAAACTGCCGACCTATTGCGGAACCATCGTGGTCAGATCCGTGAAAGCCTGCAAATCCCCGTCAAACGACGCGACCTTGTCGCCTTGTTCGACGGCCGTCGCGGCCAGGTAACCATCACCGAAATCGACGTTCGCCGCGCTGACCCGCCGCAGAGCGTCGAGGATGCGCCGTCGATGTTCAACTTCGAGGACATTGGATTGAATCAGCGGGATCAGCCTGCCCGCGGCATCGGCCCGGGGATGTTTGTAAACTCGGGCCAGGACATAGAATATTTCCGCCACTGTGACGGCTGAGATGGCCAGCCGGATCCGGCCTGATTTGGCACTCGCGAATAGCTTGGCGGCGGCTGGGGACTGCCGAGGATCGTCGTTCCGGAGGAAACGCAGCACCACATTGGCATCGAGGTGATAGCAGGATGTCATGGTCACTAAGCTTTGCCTCTTTCGCTTTGCCCGGCCCAGGCGGAGCGGGCCTTGGATTTCTCCAGGGGATCGCGCGCCGGCGTGGAACCCGCCGAACCGAAGAGCGACATGATGTCTGGCACCGGCCGGACGAGCGCGCTGCCATCCGGCAGGTCTTCCCAAACCACTTCGACCGACTTCCAACGCGCCCGATATTTCGCCGGAATCGTCGTTTGCCCCTTACTTGAAATCTGAGTCTTTACCATAGCCGCACATCTTTACTTAATGGAAATGGTCGTCAACCGGATTGTCCGTCCGAACTCGGCAGCGGGCGCAGCTCCGGGCCGGTGATTTGTCTGATCGTCCCGGAACTCATTCGACTTCGGAGGGCGACGCTTTGTCGTCGCCGCGATCGCAAGGTGGCACGATACGACATTTCGTTCCGTTCACCGATGGCGGGCCAGGCGCAGGCAACGAGATCCGAATAGGGCGCCGACAATGCGGCGCCCTCCGCAACGACCCCAATCACCGTCTGTTCGGCAACGCGCCCGATCGCGCACTCCGTGGCTCGCGCGCCAAAACCATCGCGGGGTAAACCCGCTCCTACAGCCCAAGCCCCAGCCGGCCCCGCCGCCGCAGGCGGCCTAAGGTTTCGCGCTGCGCGAAACCTACCTCTCACTTCCCGTCGTTCCAGAGGATATGCGTGCCGCTCTTGCCGGCGACCACGAGGTCTTTCCAGCCGTTGCCATCGAGGTCGGCGAGCCGGATCTGCAGGCCGATGCCGGGACCATTCTCGGCGATCATGCGCTTGGCGAAAGTCCGCGTATCCTTGTTCCAAGTATAGTAGGCGACGCAGCCCGGCTCGTTGTCGCCCGGGTCGTTGCCGCTGTGGGCCTTCACCCGGCGGCCGGTGATGAGATCGGGTTTGCCATCGTTGTCGATGTCCGCCCAGACGAGGCAGTGGTTCTGGGAAATCTTGTCGTCGATCACGTGGTGGCGCCAGTTCGTGCTGCCGTCCCGGTTGTCATCCTTCCGCTCCTCCCAATACAGGCCGTAATTGTGGCCGTGCCCCCAGATGATGTCGTTGCGGCCGTCGCCCGTGAGATCGACCACGATCATCGGCGTGCTCGCATGCGGCCGCGTCCAGTCGGCATGGCGCTTCCATTGCTTCGTCAAAGCGCCGTCCTTGGGCCGCTCATACCAGCCGTTGCCATAGATGAGATCCTCCAGGCCGTCGCCGTTGATGTCGCCGAAGCCGATGCCATGGCCGTTCACAAACGGCGCTCCCGCCTGAATCACCCACGGCAGCAAAATGGGTTCGCCTCGGTCATTTTTCGAAAACCGGTAGGCCATGACGGCGTTGGCGGGGCCATACGAATTGACGACGTATTCCGGTTTGCCGTCGCCATCCATGTCGCGGAAATCGCTCCACTCGTTCTGGGCGAGGCCGCTGTCGATCAACACGTGCTGCTTCCATAGCGCTCCGGATTTCAGGCCGGAAGCGCCGGGATTTTCGTACCAGCTGACGTTGGTGTCGCCGAACGAACCGCTGACGATGTCCGGGAAGCCGTCGCCGTTTACGTCGTGGGCGTGTTCGCCGCAATTGGTGAGGTAGTCCCGGTCGAACTTCTCGAGTTTGCGGAGCGGGCGCTTCGTCTTGAAATCCGGCCCGGCGTACCAGAACTCCCCGGCACTGACGTCGAGTTTGCCATCGCGATCGAAGTCGGCGACTGCGCAACCCTCGTTGTTGTCGACATGCAGTTGTTGCACGCGGAATTTCAGGCCGGGTGCCGCCGCGCCTTTCTTGGCGTTTTTCGGGGCGACGGTGGCGGTTCCGCCCTTGGGCGCGTCCGCCGCCCAGGTCAGAAGGGGCAGGCAGGCGAGTGTCAGAGTGAGGAGACGGGTGAGACTCGGACCGGTGGTTGAGTTCATGACGGGTATTCGATTGGAGACGACAACAGCAGGATGACAGGTGGCAGCGGCAAGGTCGCGGCAGATCCACCCGCCCTCATCGGGTCACAATTGTGCGCGTGGGTGCAAGCCTCGGTTGCGACGCGTTGAGAATGCGGCCCACTTCGGACGGCGGGAGCGGACGGCTGAATTGTTCATGCTCCAGCCGGTGATTGGTGTAGCCGGGCTCGCTGAGCCCGGTGTCCGCGTACCGCACCCCTCAATAACTGCCGGTCGCAACCACTCGAGTCAGGGAATTGCAGCCCCGGGGACAACAATTCGATGCCGGCGGATCGGCCGGTGGTGAAGTGGAAGGCGACGGCCACCAGACAATCGGTGCGCGAGCCGAGTCAACGGCCACCAGGGGTGTTGCGCGCGAACCGGACACTTTTCCGTGAATTACACCAGCGGCAGTTCGTCTTCTGGCTCGGTTTTTTGGGGCGCACCGTAGGCGGCCTGATCCTCGGCGGCAAAGGCGAGCGTTTCTCCGCGGACAGGATAGTCGGCGGCCGCCACCTTGGGGCCGTGGGTGCTTCCCTTTGCCGAGGCTTGGCAGGATGAAAATGCACCGGGCCAGCCGCCGTGTTTGGTGATGACCACGTCGATTTCTTTCATCAGCCGGATGGTTTCCGAGTGACGGGTGACCCAGGCGAGCAGGCGCTGAAGCAGCCGCCAGCACGAGCCCTCGAACGCCTTGGCGGAGCTCTCGAAGCGCTTGAGAAAAAGGGTGCGGATGAGCGTGACGACCTGCTTCTGGCGGCCCTCGTCCCACTTCGCCGATTGGTCGGCGGCTTTGTCGCCTTTCCAGTAGGCGAGCGGGTAGTAGGAGAGCCTTCACAAGAGCGCTTTCGACACGCCCCCAGTCGGGGGCGTGCGTCGAGCGCCGTCTTGTTCGGTCCGAAATTTCCTAGGTTTCGAGAAGGACAGCAGCCGAAGCTACGCGAAATTGATTTTAGTTTGCTGGTGCTGGGCGGTGAGTGATTTCTCCGAGTGCAACCAAGTTAGTGGCGCAGTCGCCGCGGCGGTGCAAGGCGCGAGATGCGCCCGGACAAACTGAGAATTTGGGCTTGAGAAACGACCCCAACCGACCATCGTTTTGGCACTAGACCGCTACGCCCGTAGGCGGGCAACTATCCGGCCCCTGCGGTTTCGACCGCAGGGGTCTTGTTTTATCCCAACATGAAAGTCGCGATTCTGATCGACGGTGAATGGTTTCGCCGCGGCTTGACCAGCTTCTTGGCAAACAGCCGCACGGCATAACCGCCGACATCATGTATCGCAACGCCTTGCTCGCGTTGCAGCCGGGAGAGAATCTCTTCCGCGTATTTTACTACGACTGCCCGCCGTTTGGCGGAAAAGAGACCAACCCGATCAGCGGGCAGATGGTCGATTTCAAGCCGCTGGGCAAATTTCAGGCGCGCACGCTTTTTCTGAAAGAGATGGGAGAAAAACCGTTCGTCGCGTTGCGCCTTGGCGAAGCCCGCAACCGGGGCTGGACTCTTTCGGACAGTTTCATCAAGCGGGCAATGGGCGCCAAAGTACACATCCCGCCCGCCGCGACCGATGTGTTCGTAAACCTCGAGCAGAAGGGTGTCGACATGCGCATCGGCATCGATGTTGCCACCCTCGCATTGAAGAGAATCGCCGACCGAATCGTTCTCATCTCCGGCGACACCGACATGATCCCAGCGATGAAGCTCGCCCGCCGTGAAGGAGTTCAAGTTGCCTTGGTGGATTTCGCGGCCGGCGGTGGCCTGCACCGTCAGCTCGTCGAAGACTCCGACGAGCGTCGGATAATCACGCCCGTACCATGAGTGCGCCCCCGCCCATGTCTTCCGCGCGTGAGGACCACTTCCGAATGGCAGAGGTCAGGCCAAGGGGGGCAGCTTTAAGTTTTTCAGTGCGCTGCTGGATGAAGGATCGATCCGAGCTGCGGTGATGACGGAAGGCGCAGACGTACTGGCTCACGGCGACGGGGGTACTCATCTGCCGGTGCTCGGTCAGCCAACGGTTGCTCGCGTCAATCAACTGAAAAACTTAAAGCCAGCCCCCCTCGTGCCTCCTTGATATCCGAGTCCATCCGCGTCTATCCGTGGTTCAACTGCGGTTTTTAGGATTATTGAAAGCCATGGGAATCATCCCGTCGGGGGCGGCGACTTGAAACCGGCGAACTGACACCCCGCCTCATTCCACAGTTTCGACGCCGGCGGGGCGGGGCCGCACGTCTCCGCCGTGCCGATACTGCAACAGCTCACGCGGGGCGACCCCGTGCACCGACTTGAACGCGCGCGAAAAATGATACGGGTCGGCAAAACCCACGCGCTGGGCGACCTCCTTCACGAGCCCGCCATGCTCGATGAGATGTTCGGCCGCGAGGTTCATCTTCCGGCGCAGCAAATACTGGTACGGAGTCGAACCCTGGAAACGTCGGAACCAGCGGCACACACTCGACGTTTCCACGCCGGCCACCCGGGCAATTTCCTCCAGTGAACCGAGGCGCTCCGCCCCCGCGTCGATCAGCGCCTTGCAGCGGAGAAAAGCCTCGCGCGCCGGCTCACTCGGGTGCGGCGCCAGCGTCGAGATATCCTCGATTTTCAACAGCAGCAGCTCAAACAAAGCGGCGCAGATCCGTCGCGCCAGCGCACCCGACCGCTGCCCTTCCCGCAACAAATCCTCGAGCACACTCGTCACCTCCGCATGGGCCGCGAGTTGCCGGGCGCTGCCCGGACCGACCCCGCAACGTCGCAACCGCGGCGCCACCCCCTCCCCCGCCAGACCCAGGAAATATTTCACCATCGGATGGTGTGGATCGGTGTGGATCTCGCAGTCAGTCGTCGGGCCGTAGGCAAACACCATGCCGGGTCGCAGCGTGTGCCGGCGACGGCCAAGGCGCACGCTGCCCTGCCCCGCCAGCACATATTCGAGCACGTAGAACGGAAATTCGCGCCGCGCGATCACGTAGTCGGGGTTGCAATGCTCGCGACCGCCCAAGGTCAGCGTCAGCGGATCCCGCCGGCGCGGGGCGAGGTTCAGGAAAAAATAGCGCGCACCGGTCACCTGCTGCGACAACAGCCGGGCGGCGTCGGGGCGGTCGATTTTATCCATGCGAATGCCGCATCTATCCATTCCGCCCGACGCATTTCGAGCGCAAAGTACTCCAGCCCGCTTGGACAGACCATCCTCCGCTGGTTGAACCCTTCAAAACACTCGCAACCACCGATGCCAGCCGGCGGACCAAGCCGTGCGACGCTCGGCCTCAATTCATGAACCGAAAAATCTCGCGACAACTCCTTTTCCGCCGCTCGCGGCGATCTTAGGAATTTGTCGGCAAGGTCACTCCCAATCGTCCATTAAATTCCAAATCTCCACCACACCATGTCCCGCACCCGACAAATTCTTCTCGTCGCCAACGGCGACCTCCGCCAATCCGCCAACGCCGTGTGCTGGCCCGCCCAGCGCGAAATGGAAAAGGCCCTCACCGCCGCCGTCGCCCGGCTCGGCTTCAAGCTCGTCCGCGCGCATCCCTACAAGCCGGCCGTCCAACACGGTTTCATCGGCTCGCAGAAAGAGGGCATGGCGGTGTTCGCCACGATCGACCCCACGACCCCGATCATCGTCGCCGAAGCGGTGTGGCAGTACTCGCACCACCTGCTGCACGGGCTGATCTCCCACCGGGCGCCGATCCTGACCGTCGCGAACTGGAGCGGCACCTGGCCCGGGCTCGTCGGCATGCTCAACCTCAACGGCTCGCTCACCAAGGCGGGCGTGAAATACTCCACGCTCTGGAGCGAGGACTTCACCGACGAGTACTTCCTCAACGGACTTTCGTCCTGGCTGAAGCGCGGCGTCGCCCCGCACCGCACCGCGCACGTGAAGCCGCTCGCGCGAGCCACCGTGCCACCGAAGGCGCGGGCAGTCGCCCGGCGCATCGCCCTGGATCTGCGCCGGCGCAAATCCATCATGGGGATCTTCGACGAGGGCTGCATGGGCATGTTCAACGCGATCATCCCCGACGAGCTCCTCTTCCCGACCGGCGTCTACAAGGAGCGGCTCTCGCAGTCGGCTCTCTACTATGGCGCGACGCAGGTCAGTGACGCCGAGGCCCGGGCCGTCCTCGCCTGGCTCGTGCGGAAGGGGATGAAGTTCCATTTCGGCACCGACGAAAAGACCGAGCTGACCCGGGCGCAGGTCCTCTGGCAGTGCAAGACCTACGTCGCCGCGCTGCGGATCGCGGATGAGTTCGGTTGCGAGACGATCGGCATCCAGTACCAGCAGGGACTCAAGGATCTCCTGCCCGCCAGCGATCTGGTGGAGGGAATTCTCAACAACCGCGACCGCCCGCCGGTGAAGAACGCCGCCGGCAAGATCATCCGCCGGGGCCGGCCGTTGACGCATTTCAACGAGGTCGACGAGTGCGCCGGCCTCGACGGGCTCTTCACCAACCGCGTGCACACCGCCCTCGGCCAGCCGGTCGAGAACACCCTGCACGACCTGCGCTGGGGTGCCTATGACCAGAGCGGCACGACCGACGAGTACGTGTGGGTGTTCCTCATCTCCGGCAGCGCCCCGCCCGCGCATCACATCGGCGGATACAAGGGGACCGACTCGCTGCGCCAGCCGCCGATGTATTTCCGGCTCGGCGGCGGCACAGTGCGCGGCATCGCCAAACCCGGCGAGATCGTGTGGAGCCGCGTGTTCGTGGCCAACGGCCAACTCAAGATGGATCTCGGCCGGGCGAAAGTCATCACGCTCCCGCGCGAGGAAACCGAGCGCCGCTGGAAGGAGACGACGGTGCAGTGGCCGATCATGCACGCCGTCACCTACGGGGTGAGCCGCGATCAGATGATGGCGCGACACCAGGCCAACCACATCCAGGTCGCCTACGCCAGGAGCGCGAAAGCCGCCGACCTCGCCCTCTACGCCAAGGCCGCCCTCGCCGCCGAACTCGGCCTCGAGGTCAGCGTCTGCGGCACGAAGGCCGACGGCTCGGCGTTCTGAGCGGCTTCGCCTGCGGCGAAACCTGATTATCCCAGTCCAGCAATGTCTGCCTGAATGGAGGCGGGGTGCTCCCACCCCGTATCCACTTCACTTGCGGATCACGCACAACGGCGAAGGGTTCGATGTGATGCTCCACCACTCGCCGCCGGCGGTGGATTCGTCGGGCGGTTTACGCACCAGCCCTGCGCTCGGCCCACAATTCCGATTCAGCGACTTCAAGTCGGAGCTGTCGAGAGTCGCAACGTGACCGGAATGGCGCTTAAGTTTTTTTCGAGCGGCGACAGCTGTTACCATGGCAAATTTCGCGGTCGTCGGGGACTTTTGGCAGGGGAATGGGTGGCAAGGGAATGAAAGGTCGGCGGATTTATTCCTCTGCCACCGATTCCTTTGCCATCCTGCCCCAGCGCCCATCGCCGAAAGCGGACCCGCAAGGTCCAGGGAAAGACCGTGAGCCTCGCCGTCTCCCGGGCGCAATCCGGGTTGCTCGCCGCAGCCATCGCCAACTGGCGCGCGGTGCAGACCTCGCTCAAAGCGAAGCAGCAGGTAAGCCGCGGCGTGCTCTTCACGACTCTGGCAGACACGCAACGCCGCAAGCGCCTCCGGAAGAAAGTCCTCGTTATTACTTAAGCGCCATTCCAACGTGACCCCGTCGGGCGGCACAGTTTCAAGTCGGTGTGGCCGACGAGTCGCCACGTGCCCCGTCGGGCTGCCCGCGAATCCTCCGGCTGCCACTCAGAACCCCGTCTGCACGGAAAGTCCGACGCGGCTCGCCAGTTTGTCGTGCTGCCGGATGTCGGCGGCATATCCCAGCGTCACGCTCAGGTTCTTGGCGAAGAAAAGCGTGGCGGCCCCGCCGAGTTGGAGGCCGCGCCCGTCGCCATCCGTGATCCCCACCACCGTGGGCCGCGTGAAGTTGTTGGCCAGCTGGCCCGCCACCCGGCGCGTCTGGTTGGTGAACTCGCCGTGCCAGACGGCGTTGAAATCCCAATGCAACACGTGCGTCGCCAGCTTCGTGTCGGCGCCGAAATCGAGACCCACGCTGCCCGCGGAACTCTTTGCTTTCTGCTCGGCAAACGCCATCGCGAGTGACGGCACGTCGCGCTCAGTGTAGGCTCCCATCGTCACGCGCTCGGTGCGCAGTCCGAGCCACGGGCGCAGGTTGAACCCGGCGGCGTCCACGGTCCAAATCGCCTTGGCGCCCGCGCCCCAATGCGTGCCGCTCGCCTTGCCGTTGGTTTGAAATCCGCCGAACGCCGTCGTGCGGTGCGCGCCCTTGACGCTCGCCACCCCATAATCGCCGTCGATCGCCAGTGTCACCGGTCCGCCCTGCCACTGGCCATAAAGCCGGCCGGACTGATCCTCGAGGGTAAAATTGCCGCCGCCCGCGCTGACCTTGGCCACGAGGCGGCCCGTATTGATCGCCCCACCGGCGGTGAACCCGTCGCTCACCCGCAGGTCGACGCCCGCGGTGACGACCTGCGCATCGTAAGCAAATTTCGGCCGCAACCCATCGGCCACACGATTGCCGCTGCCGTAGCGGAGCGAGGCGAAGGCGTCCGCCCGGCCCACGACCCGAGCCGAACCGGCGAGCTGGGCGAGCCGGGCGTCGATCGCGCCGGCGGCGAGACTTTGCAACGCGAGCGCGGCCGTACCCTGGGCCGCCGCAAAACCGAGCACGGGCTCCGGGTTCAACGCTTCCGTGACGACGCTCGCGAGGAGGGCGTGCGTTTTGGCGGACGGGTGGATGCCATCGAAAAACGCGTAACCATTCGGATCGCCGCCGCCGCCAGCGCTGGCGGGAAGGATGATGCCGCTGGTCGCGTTGGCGAAACCGAGGGCCTTGAAATCGAGCTGCACTCGCACGATCAGCGCGGCCCCATCGATGCGCGTCAGGTTGACGTCCGGCGCACCGGCCGCGATGAGCCCGAGGCGGGCATCGAACTCGGCGTTGTAGGCGAGCGAACCGGCCGTCAGCAACGAGCCGCCACCGGAGGAGAGGCCCGTGGGCGTGAACCCGATGTCGGGCATGTTGACGACGAGGATATTCTTCGCGCCGAGCGTGACCAGGGACTGAATCGCATTGGCCGTCGCCTGCGCGGCATTGATTCCCGCCGGCGCCATGGCGGCGGGGTTTCCCTGGCCCGCCGTATTCAGAATATCATTCGCGCCCATCCACACCGTGAAAAGATCGGTGCGCTGCACCGTGACAGCATGAGACTGGAACAGCTGGAGCTGCACGGGCAGCGACGGAAACGGCACCGCGCTCAGCGCCGGCACCGCGGTCGCGCCGCCAAACGCAAAGTTCATGCTCGTCTTGACCGCGGCGGGTGCGACGGAGCCGATCGCGAGATTGTTGCCGAGCAACTCGACGAAGGTCGGGCCGTTCGACCAGCGGCCGCCGAAATTGAGCGGGTTGGTGTTGATGATGCGGCCAGACGCCAGGTAGGCGTTGCCGTTGTCGCTCAGGCTGTCGCCGAACGAATACTGGTTGGTAAACGTGCGGTTTTGCGCGAAGGCGGCCGCCCCAAGAACGGCGAGCGCGACGGGAACTCCAGCGAAGCGAAGAGCGATTTTCATGTGAGGGATTAGACTACCAGCATGAAGACGCCCCAGCACCCGCCATGCAAGCCCGCGGAGGATTGGGAATTCTGACGCGCGGCTTCAACGGGCCGGCGGCGGCCCCCGTGGTTGAGGCGGTCACCAGCCGCCACGGCAACGGGGTACGGGTGCCGACTTCCCGTGGGATCGACCAGGCCCCCATCGCCCCTTCAACCGACCAGTTGTTTCACCATCGCGTGAATCATGCGCGGCAGATCGTAGGGAAAGCGCGCGGTGATGAGGTTGGCGTCAATCACACAGGGTTCGTCCAGCACCGTGGCGCCCGCATTGGCGAGGTCGGGGTGGATGTTCCAGACTGCGGTGGCCTTCCGCCCCCGGAGGATGCCCGCGCTCACCATCACCCACTGGCCATGGCAGATCGCACAGGTCGGTTTGCCGGCTTCCCACATGCCGCGAACAAACGCCTGCGCCAACGGATCGGCCCGCAGGGCATCGGGGTTCCAACAGCCGCCCGGGAAGATGCAGGCGTCGTAGTCGGTGACCTTCGCCTGATCGAGGTAACGGTCGATCTGGAGCCAGCCGGCATTCTCCATGAGCCGGATCGCCAGGACGTGCGTGGCGCACTGTGCCGGAAAGCGCAGGCCGAGCGTCGGATGAAATTCACCGATCCGCGGCGACACGACGTGCACCGTGGCCCCGTGCTCGGTGAGCCAGCGAATCGAACCCGTGATCTCCACTTCCTCGACGCCGTTGGTGCAGCAGATGGCGATCGCTTTCCCCCTCAGCAGAGTCGGATTCGACGGCGGATCAAAAAGGAAACGGTGCAGCTCGCGATTCAGCTCGCCGTCGGCCGTGGTCAGCAACTCGGTCGAAATCGACGGCACGAGCGCCGGCGTCATCAAGGTCTGGGCCCGCCGAATGGCGGCGTGGCGAACGGGTGCGGAGTCGGGGGTGGAGTTCATGCGTCGGCAGACCGAAGTCGAACGCCTCGCCGACGAACTGGCAAGGGCGGCAACGGGGCGGCTGGCGGCCCGGCGCCCCGGCTTTCGCCCCGTCCAGAACATCTTCGACACCGCGCCTCCGCGCGCGGTACACCCCGCCCCGGTTCCAGAAGCGGACAATCTTGCCAACGAGGTTTCTCATGCAGGACTTATCTGTCTCCCGTCGGGCTCTGTTGAAAGGTGCCGCGTCGGCCGCGGCCCTCATGACGTTTCCACCGCGGTTGCCAGCCCAGGCCGACGAAGGCGGACGCGTGCTGTGCGAATACCTCGGGGCCGGCGCCATCGGTCCGGTCCGCGAAGTACACGTGTGGACGAACCGGCCGATCTGGCCGCAGGGCGTGGAACGGCCCAAGGAAAAGGCCACGGTGCCCGCGACGCTCGATTGGGATCTCTGGCTCGGCGTCGCTCCGGAGCGGCCCTACAGCCCCGCGTATCATCCCTTCAAATGGCGCGGTTGGCGCGATTTCGGCACCGGTGCCCTCGGCGATATCGGGTGTCACTCGTTCGCGCCCATCGCCCGCGCCTTGCAGCTCGGCGCTCCCACCAGCGTCGAGGCGACGTGCAGCCCCTTGTTCAAGGAGACGTTTCCGGTCCGCAGGCGGAAACCGTGCTGCTCGGCAACATCGCCCTGCTGACGAAGAAGCGGCTGCAGTGGGACGCCCCCAACCTCCGCATCACGAACGAGCCCGCGGCGAACGAGCTGCTGCGCGGAAAATACCGCGAAGGTTGGGGCGTGTAAGCCCGGGCGCACCGCGGAATCGTAGCTGCGCTACCGCGCGCGGTCCAACGCCTGCTCCAGCCGCTCCGCCATCTGGCTGCGGTTCACCGGGCAGCACCAACCCTGCATCGACCCGCGCGGTCAACCCACCGATCGCTACTCCAAGCGCGCGGGTGTACTTCGCCGGCGCTACATTCCAGACCTTGATGTCCTCGCAGTAGCCGTCCTTGCCGGAGACGCCGAGTTCGATCTTGGACTTGATCGGGTGGCCGATGCCGGGGGACTGCAGATAGCCGACGGGACTAGTGGCGCGACCAATAACTTTCGTGACGTGTAGCTGCGAGCGCCAGCGAGTGGACCACCGGCGCGCTCCACTCGCTGGCGCTCGCCGCTACTTGTCACGCTACTTTGCGGTCGGCACACCAGTTCATTGTTGGACGACGCCTGCTTTCAGAGCGAAGAAGCGGGATAACCTCCGCGGCGCTCTCAGGGTCTGAGGATACTGACGTCCTGAGGGTCTGTGGCCCAAATCACGTCCCCAATGAGGACTACCAACTCGCTTTCGCGCCGGCCCACCGCCGTCTTCACTTCAGCCGCTTCGACAGGAAGAGCGCTTCGCCGGCGCCGGGTTGGAGGGAATAGCGCTTGAAGCCGGCGGCGAGGTAGGTCCGCAGGGCCCGGTGGTTCTGGTCCAACACCTCCAGCGTGAGCTTGCAGCAGCCGAGCTCGCGCGCCCGGGCCTCGACGGCGGCGAGCAAGATACGGCCGACGCCGCGGCCCCGGTGTGTCGGCACAACGGATACATCGTGCAGGTTCACGAGCGGCTTGGCCGCAAACGTGGAAAAACCCAGAAAACACACCGCCACGCCCACCGGGGCTTCGCCGTCGTAGGCCAGGAAAATCAGCGTCGTGGGATGCTGGCGCAACCCCGGGATGAGCCGCGCGCGCGCTTCGGCGGAGAGGGGCGCGCCGTCCCCCATCGGGTCGCGCGAGTAGGCATCGACCATCGCCAACACCGCCGCCTGGTGATCCGGCCGGTCCATGTCGGCCTGCACCGTGCGAATCGCGGAAGCTCCCGGAATGGTCGTCATGCACCCACGCAACACCACGGCCGCGCGCCCGTCCACGCCGAATCGGCGATACCCCGGTACAGGGCGTATTTCTCAGAGTTGACGGTGGCGGCCGGAAGGAAGGGCGCCTGCCCAAGCGCCCTTTCCTGCGCCGCACGTCGGCGGTTGGGCAACCTCGCCTCAGGCGGGCAAGCCGCCGCTCCCCACCGCCCTGGGTATTCTCTGCGTTCTTGCCCTGTCTCTGCGGTGTCCAAGGCTTGGAGCGACTGAACGGAAGGTTGCCCCGCAGCGACGGGACCAGCACGCGGAGGCCGGAGAAAGAAAGAGTCCATTTTCGCACCACACTCGGCCCGGAGATCATTGGATCGCCGCCGACCGCCATTCGTCGCAAAGGCATTGCAGCGGGCCGTTGTTTCCGTCGGTGTTCGCGCCAACCAAAACCATGCGGACAACAATCCTTTTCCTTCTCTTGGCAGCGACTTCAACGGCCGAAGAGCTCACGTGGCCGCAGTTTCGCGGGCCGGGGGGTTCGGCGGTGGCGGACGGCGCCACGCTGCCCGTCACCTGGTCCGCGACGAAAAACGTGACCTGGGTCGCCGAGGTTCCCGGCAACGGCTGGTCGTCCCCGGTGGTCGCCGGCAACCGCGTCTTCGTTACGACCGCGCGAGGCGCGATCAAGCCCGCGCAGACCGGCATTTTCGGCAACGACTATATCGCCGAGTTGAAGAAGCAGGGCCTGCCCGACGACGAAGTGAACAAACGCGTCTTGGCGCGCGACATCGAGCTGACGCGCGAAATCGAGGAGGTGAGCTACCTCGTGCTCGCCTACGATGTCCGGACCGGAAAGCGGCTCTGGGAGCGCGAGGCGCACCGCGGCAAGCCGTTTGGCGGCCGGCATCGCAAGAACACCTACGCCTCCGAAACACCCGCCACCGACGGCGAGCGGATCTTCGCCTCGTTCGGCGGCAACGTCGGCCTCTTCTGCCTTTCGCTCGACGGCCAGGTACTCTGGCAGCGCTCGTGGGTGCCACAGTCCATCTACCTTGATTTCGGCACCGCCTCCTCCCCCGTCGTGCACGCCGGAAGCGTGTATGTGCTGCGCGATAGCGAGGGCGAGTCGTTCCTGACCGCGCTCGACGCGCAGACCGGCGCCATCGCGTGGACGACCTCGCGCACCGAGCTTGCCGCGAAAAACAAATCCGGCTGGGCGACGCCCTTCATCTGGCAGACCCCGGAACGCACCGAGATCGTCACCGTCGGCAAAGGCATGGTGGTGAGCTACGGCCTCGACGGCCGCGAACTCTGGCGTCTGCGCGGCATGACCCCTGCGACGCCCTCGCCCGCGGTCGGCGGCGGCCTGCTCTTCGTCGGCTCGGGCTCGCAAGGCGAAAACAACCGCCCGCTCTACGCCATCAGGCCCGGCGCCACGGGAGACATCTCGCTCCCTGAGGGCGAAACTTCCGGCCCGTTCGTCGCGTGGTTCCAGCCACGCGGCACACCCTACACCGGCTCGCCGCTGTATTATCGCGGGCTGCTCTATTCGATCAACGACGGTGGCATGATGCAGGTTTTCGAAGCCGCGACTGGTCGCGAGATCTACCGCGAGCGCATCGGTGGCTCGGGCAACACGTTTTCGAGCTCACCGATCGCGAGCGCCGGCCGCATCTATGCCTTGAACGAAAACGGCACCACGTTTGTCTTCGCCGCCGGCGAAAACTATTCCGAGCTCGGCAAGAGCCCGCTCGGCGAAATGAGCCTCGCCACGCCCGCCGTCACCGGCGCCAGCCTCTTCCTCCGGACGCAGACCAAGCTGTATCGCCTCTCGGAGGCCGCGCCGTAGGGCCCCGCGGCCTTCGGGACCAGGGCGGGCGACCGAAGGAAGACGCGGTGCGAGACCTACCGGTGCTGATCGAGCAGGATGGGATTCCCATCCGGATCAGTCAGCATGAGGCTCGCCGGGCCTTTCGTCTTTTCGTCGGCCTCGGTGTCGAGTTTCAACCCCTGCGCCTTCAACTGACGCTGGATTTCACGCACGTCCTGGAATTCCGGCAGCGGCTGGTTCTGCGACGTCCAACCTGGATTGAACGTGAGCGTGTTGCGCGGGAACAACCCTTGAAAAAGGCCGATGGTCGTCTCGCCGTTGCGCAGGATCAGCCAGTGCTTTCCTTGGTCGCCCAATACCTGGCTAAAACCAAGTTTTTCATAGAACGCACGCGATGCCGCGATGTCCTTGACGGACAGGCTCACGGAAAATGCGCCGAGTTTCACGGCGGGTTTGCTGTTTTTGGAGGCCACGGTGGCCCCGATGGCCGCGGCGGCGGCAACGAGTGCGAGGACGAGGAGGGATTTCAATGTTCTCATGCGACCCACCTGCTAGCAGATCTTTTGTTCGAAGACTTGCCAATTTCTGCCAAGCGCACGCAACGGTCCAGCCGTGGTTGAACTGACTTGGTCCGACTCGGCCAACAATTCAGTCCGGTGGTGGCGGCGGAAGTCTCTGCGGTGCTCACGGCCAGTGGCTTTGGGAGTGAAGCGGCCGTGCAAAAGGTGGAGCAGAAAGCCGACGGCACGTCGACGGGCCTCACCTCGACCGGAAGATCTCGCTGGCGAGGGACTCCACGAGGAGGGTGCGCAGGCCGTAACCGTCGTTCTTCACGGCCTGCAGGAGGTCGTCGATCACAAAGTCGTCGCTGGGCTCCAGGTGTCGGCCGGTGGCGTAGCTGAGAAACTGCCGGATGAGGTGGCGGGTGAAAATATCCGTGCGACTCGCGACGAGGATGGTTTTGAAATCGTGAAAGCCGGCATAGGTCTGCCCGGAACCAAACTCGCCGCTGGAATCGATCTGCGGGGCGGGCGCATTGCCCCTGGGTTTGGCATAGGTCGCGCGCCAGCGGCCGATGGGGTCGAAGCTCTCGAGACTGAAGCCGAGCGGGTCGATTTTCCGATGGCACTCGGCACAGGCGGGGTCGGCCCGGTGTTTCGCGAGCCGCTCGCGGATGGTGGTTGCGCCGCTCACATCCGCCTCGACCGCGGGAACCACATCCGGCGGCGGGGGCGGCTTGATGCCGAGGATGTTTTCCGAGACCCAGACGCCGCGCGTCACGGGCGACGTTTCCACTCCGTTCGCACTGACCGTGAGCACACCCGCCATGCCGAGCAGGCCGCCCCGCTGGCGATTGCCCGCGAGGCTGACCCGCTGAAAACCGTCGGCGAGGCGGAGGGTCGTCTGCTCGGGCAGGTTGTAGAGTTTGGCCAGCCGCTTGTCCGCAAAGGTGTAGTCGGCGTCGAGAAACTGCCGCACCGAGCCGTTTTCCCGGAGCAGATGACGGAAAAACAGGCGCACTTCCGTCTTCATCGCCTCGGGCAGGTTCTCGGCGTAATACACGCGCGACGATTCACGCGCGGGCGGCTGGCTGCCGAGATCGCGCAGGTTCAGCCAGGCGTCGAGGAAACCGTGCACGAATCCGCCGACGCGATCGTCCGCGAGGAGCCGCGTGCTTTGCTGCCGCAGTTCCCGGGGCTCGGTCAGCCGCTTGGCGGCGGCGGCGGCGAGCAACTCCGGGTCGGGCGGTGCGCTCCAGAGCGCGTAGGAAAGTCGCGACGCGAGATCGTAGGGGCCGAGCCGGGGATTTCTTTCATCCGTGATTTCGCTGAAATAGAGAAACGACGGCGAGCACAGGATCATCTTCAGCGTATCCAGCGCCGCCTGACGCGGCGTCGCTTTTTCCGCGATCCGCCGGTCATAGGTTTTCCGGATGCCGGCGCGGTCGGCCGACGTCAGCGGGCGGCGATACGCGCGGGCGCCAAAGGCCTGGAGCCGCTCGAGCGCCTGCGGCGGTTGAAAGCCGCGCGCACCAAACACCGCGATCTCCTCAAGGCTGCCCCCGCTCTCGGGGATGGGGCCCGCCAGCTTGATCTCGCCGATGCGGATGTGCGGGAGTTTCCCCTCCCGCAGGAGGTGCGTGCGGCTGACGCCCGCCTTGGCAAACCGACCCTGGAACTCGTCCGCGTAGCGCTTGTTGATCGCGATGACGGATGCCCGCGATTCGTAAGGCCCGTTGGGGAAGATGAAGCGGGGCGTCTGCCCGGCTTCGAGCCAGACGCGAAACTTGATCCACGCCGGTTGATCGTCCGGCACCGCCGCCTGCGCGAGGAGCGGTTCGATCGCCTGGGGATAGTGAATGTGGTTCTTGGTGGCGTCGCCGGGCACGATCCCGAGCAGGAAGGGTTCGGAAAAATCGATGCCGAAGATCGTGGGATCGTAATGGGTGTCGCGGTGCATCGCCTGCGCCAGAACCTCGAGTTCGTAGAGCCCGGAGACCGGCACGCCCTTGAGGAAGTCCTCGATATGGCCGTAGCCGCCCTGACGCGTGTCGGTGTTCGGCTGCTCATACAGGCAAAGATACTTGTTGGCGAAGGCCGCCTTGTGCGGGCCCGACAGCTCCTCGTATTGCACGAAATTGCCGGTGAAGTGCCATGAATTCGGCGTGGTCGCCGGACGGCCGAGACGCATCTCGACGAGGCGATTGGCGGCCTGGAAATACTGATCCAGCAGGAAGCCGGACGTGACGAGCGATTGCCCGATGGTGTCAATGTGCTCGCTCGCCTTCTCCTTCGGAAATTCGGCCGTGAGGCCGAGGGTGTCCACCCGGCGACCAAAGAGGGTCGCGAGCGTGTTCTCGTATTCCCGGTTCGACAGCCGCCGCATCACCGTGCGGGCAGCGGTGCTTTCGAACTGGGCGCGCGCGGCCGCGATGCCCTCCCGCAGGACCCGGATGACAGCGAGCCGCTCGTCGTCGGTGGGATGAAGTTCCGCCTTCGCGGGCGGCATTTCCCCCAGCGTGAGCTGATCAACGAGATCCTTGGCCGTGATGAGATCCGCCACTTTGGCGAGCGGCAGCTTGAAACTCTCGAATTCGCGATCGCCTTTCTCGGTCTCCCGGTCGTGGCACTTCAGGCAGTATTTCCCCACAAACTGCGCAAGCACTTTTTGCCCGGGCGATTCCGCGGCGTGAGCGGCAGTCGCGCCGAGCGCGAAACCGAGGGCAATTATCCTGCCCACCGACGTGCGAAATGTTCGGACCCAATCTTTCGACCCAGAGGTCACAGAGGAAACCCCGGGGTCACGGAAAATGAGGAAACAAAAATTTTTCACCACGGATTTCACGGATCATCACGGATAAAGGCAGGGATTGGAACCGTGCTCATCCGGGTGATCCGTGGCCAATTTCTGGGGAATTGCTCGGTGCACTCCGGCTCGGACTCCGTGTTCTCTGGGGCAAAGATTGGATCCTTTTCGGGTGGTTCCTCGGACTCCACCTTACACGATCCCGAACCTACCGGTGCTGTTGCCGAACGAGTCAGTCTCGACGCCCATGCGCTGCGCGATGTCGACGTAGAGATTGCACAGGGGCACCTTGTTCGGCCCCGCCGACGGGACCTTTTTGAACTCGCCATGACGATAGCCGCCGCCGGCGAGAATGATCGGGAGGTCGGAGTTCTTGTGGGTGTTCGCATCGCCGATGCCGCTGCCGAAAAGCACCGACGTCGAGTCGAGCAAGGTCCGCTCGCCGTCCTCCAGCTTGGCCAGGCGGGCGAGAAATTTTCCGAACTGATCGATCTGATAGGTCTCGAGCGTGATGAGGTGCTTGATCGCGGCCTCGTCGTTGCCGTGGTGCGAGAGGCCGTGGTAGGCCTTGTCGATGCCAAGGTCCTGTGGCAAAAAATCGCCGCCGATTTCCAGCGTGGCGATGCGCGTCGAATCCGTCTGCAGCGCCAGCGCGATCAGCTCATAGAGCATCGGCAGATCCTGGACCCGGTTCCGGTTCTCCGGCCGGTCGAAGGGCGGCTTCGGCTTGGGCTGGCTGGCCCACCGCTGGCGGAGTTCGAGGCGCTTCTCGACGTCGCGAATCGAGGTGAAGTACTCGTCCAGCTTCGCCTTGTCCTCGCGGTTGACCTGCTTGGAGAGACGGTTCGCGTCCGCCAGTCCGGAATCCAGAATGGAGGCCTGCAACCGGTTCTCCTGATTGCGCCGGTCCTGGCGCTCCTGGGAGTCGCTGACAAAGAGCCGGTCGAACAACTCGGCCGGGCCCGTGATGGGCGGCACGCGCACCCCGGACTTCGTCCACGCGATCTGGCAGCCGCCGTGGATGCCGCCCTCCGAGCCGACCGTCAGCGAGGGGAAGCGTGTCTGGAAACCGATTTCGTCGGCCATGAACTGGTCGATGGAGACATTGCCGCCGGGCCGGTTTTGCGCTTCGGAATTGAGCACGCCCGAGAGAAACGAATGGACCGCGAAGTGGCCCCCCTTGATGCCGTGGTCGAGTCCGCGATAAACCGTCAGGTGCTTGCGCACGTCCCAAAGCGGCTTGAGCAGCGTGGTCTGCTCGTAGGCCGCGCCCGTGGTTTCGGGAAACAGCTGTTTCACCTGATAGCCAAGCAGATTCCCGATCGCGACGAACCGCCGCGACCCGACACCCGCGCCCTTGGCTGTCTGCACGGCGGATTTTTTCCCCACGGCACTGGCCAGGAGCGAAGGAAGTGCGGGGAGGGCCAGGGATGCACCGAGGGATTTGAGGATGAAACGACGCCGATTCATGGCTTTGATGCTGTTGGAAATTCCGGGGGATGGTCGTGCTTTCACCGCGTCGCACCGAAACGGGCCGCCGGTGCTTCAGCCAGCAACGGACTCCCGGGGGCAACGGATGGTCGCGCCGAAACTCAAGCGAAGGATTCGCTTTCTGCGAGTAAAAACCCCGCGCCGGTTGGCCCACGTGCGACCGGGCGGCGGCAGACCACGAGGCGCAGAGTCAGCCCGAAGATTTCCCAACGCGGCAACCGCAACCGAAGGAGGGGCGGTTGCCCAACCGCCCAACTACGGTCGGCCGACGGTTCTTCGGCGGTGGGGAAACCGCCGCTCCCTGTGGAACGATCAAAATCGTGGCAGAAATGCACGATGCGGACGGATCGCAGCATACGTAGAGGCGTGAAATCTTCGCCCTGGCGGGCCGACTTCGTCGGGGTTAACCGCGATGTGATCGCTCCCCCGACAAGTCGGGGACGAAAATTTCGCTGAGAATCCTCTTCATGGCGGTGAAATTTGGGTTAGGCGGTCCCCGGAAAAAAATCGCCGCCGGTTGGGCCGGCGGCGAAAAGTGGCGGCAGCAGGAGGGCTCGATTCTCCATGGGGCTATCATCCCACGTCACGACGACGCTGCCAAAAGGTGGAAAGAACGGCAGGACACTACCTCAGTCGGCCGCCCGCCGCGCAGCACTCTTTGGCGAAAGGTGCGCATTTCTTAGCTCTGCAATTCCCGAAGCCAAAGTGGTCGCCCTTTGCGATGTCTATGGCCCGCACGTTGCGCGCGGCCTGCAGGCCTGCGGCAATCCCGGAGCCAAACGGTACAAAGACTACCACGACCTGCTCGCCGACCCCAAGGTCGAGGCGGTCGTGATCGCCACGCCGGATCACTGGCACGAGAAAAGGGTCCTCGACGCCGTCGCCGCGGGCAAGGCGATCTACTGCGAGAAGGGCCTGACCATCTCCATCGCCGCCATGCGTACGGCACCGGCCAGGATGCGAACCGCTTTTGGGTTTATCCCGACGGGCCGGCGTGTGCGTTGCGCGCAGCCGGGGTCCGCGGGCGCCCTCTCCAAGCGAACAACCCCGCCGCAAGCGGCGGGGCATCTGATGGAAGCTGCAGGAGACAAGCGGGTTCACCCCGCGATTTCTCGTCGGACCAAACCATCGCGGCGTAATGCCGCTCCTACATCCAACCAAGCCGAAGCAAGCTTCGGAGCATGCGATCCCCTGGGAATCAATCGAACGACTGCCCCCGGGCGCGCTACAAGGGACAGGCCAATTCAGTCTCACCCCACGGGCCTCAAGGGGAGTTCGCCCGCACCCCGGACTGCCGCCCGGGCGCGCGCTACAAGGGACAGGCCAATTTGATCCCACCTCTGGGCGCGCGCTACAAGGGACAGGCCAATTTGAGCCTGCCCCCCGGGCGCTCTTCAAGGGACAGGTCAATTTGATCCCACTGGCCCCGAGGGGAGTTCGCCCCACCCCGGGGGCAGATGTTCGGTTTGCCCCATGCGACCAGACGGCTTTGCTGACGCCACCCTTCCCATGGTTGCTGACCAAAGTTATTTCGCCACAGGCATGCCGCCAAAACGATGCTCCCACCGCGGCGTGGCCCCCACGCAGCGGCCCGGGGGATTGAAGTGCCGGCGCGAGTGGGGCGGCCCCCTGCTTTGCGCCATGATCCTTGGCGCGCACCCGGCCGGCGCGGCCGACGACGGCCTCGAGCGAATCAACGGTCGCACCATGGGCACGACTTTTTCGGTCGCCGTCGTCACCGGCCAGGCCCAGCGGACCGAGGGCGCCCTTCCGGCCGCGATCCAACAACGGCTCGACCAGCTCGAGGCTGCGCTGTCGACATATCGAACAACCTCCGACGTTTCCCGTTTCAACGCCTACGCCGGCACCGACTGGTTCCCGGTCGGGCCGGAAACGGCCGCAGTGGTCGATCGCGCCCAGCCCATCAGCCGCCTGACGACCGGTGCGTTCGATCTCACGATCTATCCCCTCGTTTGCGTCTGGGGCTTCGGACCGGAGCCGGCCCCGGCCACGCCGCCCGGCGCCGCGGCGATCACCCGGGCCTTGCGGCGGGTAGACTACCGGAAACTGGAGGTACGGCTGTCACCCCCGGCGCTACGAAAGCGGAGTGCCGATCTGACCATCGACCTCTCGGGCATCGCCAAGGGCTATGCCTGCGAAGAGGTCGCCACAGTGATTGAGCAACACGGAGGCACCGCCTATCTGATCGCCATCGGCGGGGAGATCCGCGTCCGCGGCGGGCGCCCCGGACACAACGCATGGCGGGTCGGCGTCGAACGTCCCGATCCCGCCGGGACGAAGATCGCTCGCATCCTCGAGCTGACGGATTCCGCGCTTTCCACCTCCGGCGACTATCGCAATTTTTTCGATCAGGCCCAACGGCGGTATTCCCATCTCCTGGATCCGCGCACCGGCCGGCCGGTTCCGGGCACTCTGAGTTCGGTCAGCGTGGTCGATCGCGACAGCGCCCGGGCCGATGCCCTCGCCACCGCCCTGATGGTCATGGGCGAAGAGGCCGGCTTCGCCTGGGCGCAGGCACACGGCATCCCTTGCATCTTTTTTTCGCAGAGCGATTCCGGAATTCGCACCCGGACTTCGCCGGCGTTTTCCGCCCGCTTTGGGGTTTCAGATCCCTTGGAAATGAACTCAACGCCGGCAGCTGAACCAAAGAGCAGGCACTGAGAGCCTACCGCCGCGCAGCCGCAACCCGCCGCCGGCGGGCAAGCAAAGCTTGAACTCCAATCCGACGCACCGAAGGCAACGAAGCAAACGAAGGGAGCGGCTTCCGGCCCGGAGCGTGATCGGCCTCCAGCCCGGAGGGAGACGAACGACGCTTCGTTCTCTTTGTTACCCACTGTTCAATTTCCGTGGCTTGAAGCTGCGCGCAGGAAAACAGCTGTTCAGGCATAATATTGCAAAGAGCGCCGAGACCGAGCCAGAATCCGATCTTGGCGATTGCGGCGTGCTTCGCGGCCAATTCGCTCAATTCATCATGAAACGTCTCCAAGACCGAATCGCCATCGTCACGGGCGCCGGCCACGGCATCGGCCGCGCCATCGCCGACCGCTACGCCGCGGAAGGCGCCATCGTCTTCATGTGCTCCCGCGACACCGCGGCCGGCGAGGCCGCCGCGGCGGAGTTCCGGCACGCGGGGGGCGACGCCACCTTTCTTCCCTGCGACGTCGCTCATCCCGCGGAGGTCACCCGCGTGGTGGAGACCGCCGCCGCCCGCCACGGCCGCATCGACATCCTCTGCAACAACGCCGCCTACCTCGCCAGCACCTGGCACAACGCCGGCGACGCCACCGACGACGAGTGGGAGAAATGTTTCCGCGTTTCACTGATGGGCACCCAATGGTTCACGCAGGGCGTGGTGCCGTTTATGCTCCGCCAAAAAAGCGGCGCGATCGTCAACATCGGCTCGGTGCAGAGCCTCGTGGGCGGGCGCAACTCGGCGGCTTACACGGCGATCAAGACCGCCATCGTCGGCCTGACCCGCAGCGTGGCCTACGACTACGGTGCGCACAATATTCGCTGCAACGTCATCTGCGCGGGGGCGATCAAGACCCGCATCTCGCCCGCGGCCGGTTCGGAGCTGCACCAGCGCCAGCTCAGCAAGACGTTTCTCGGTCGCATCGGCGAACCGCGCGAGATTGCCGACGCCGCCCTCTATCTCGCCTCCGACGAGTCGTCCTACGTGACCGGCGCCGTCCTGCCCGTGGACGGCGGCTGGACGGCGATGTGAGCGTTTTTGGGCGACCCAAAAACGCTTCGTGGTGAAACTGGTATTGCTGAAATGAATCCCCCGACTTGGAAAGCCGGCGTCGCGTCCACCGTCATCACCCCCACCGAGAGCATGTGGCTCGCCGGTTGGGCGGCGCGCCGCCAGGCGTCGACGGGCACGGCGGGCGATCTCTTTGCCAAGGCCCTTGCGCTGGAGGACGCCAACGGTGAGCGCGTGGTGGTCGTGACAGCAGACTTGATCGCGATTCCCCGCACCTTGGCCGACGCCGTCGTGGCGCGCGTGCTCCAGCGCTGGAACCTTCCGCGCGAGCGACTGCTCTTCAACGCCTCGCATACGCACACCGGCCCGGAGGTCCGGCCCGACAAAGTTCCCTTCTTCGAAATCCCGCCGGAGTTTGCCGCCAGGATCGCCCCGTACGTCGCGCAGTTGGAGGAAACCCTTGCAACCTTGATTGGCACCGCGCTCGAACGCCTCGAGCCCGCCACCCTGCGCGTGCAATCGCTCCGCGCCGGCTTCGCAAAGAATCGCCGCACTCCGCCCGGCCCGGTTGACCATGACCTCCCGGTGTTGGCGGCGTGCCGCCTGGACGGCCGCCCGCTCGCCCTCGTGTTCGGCTACGCGTGTCACAATCTCACGCTGCCGCCGGCGTGCGGTGAATTCCACGGTGACTACTCCGGCGTCGCGCAAGCGATCGTGGAAAAAATATTTTCCGGCGCCACGGCGTTGTTCCTCGCCGGGACCGGGGCCGATCAGGACCCGGCGCCGCGCGGCACCCTCGAACACGCGCGCGCGCACGGCCAGGCGCTCGCCGATGAAATTCAGCGGGGCTGGACTCGCGGCGGACGCGAGGTCGCGGGATCGCTGCAGGCAGCGTTCGAGGAGGTCGTGCTCGAGTTGCAGCCGCTGCCCGCGTTCGCCGAGTTGGAAGCTGACCTGCGGTCCGACGATCCGCCGCGCCGCCGGAAAGCCGCCTTTCTGCTCGCCGCGCTGGCGGAGCAGCGCCCTCTCGTCACCAGTGTTTCCTGGCCGGTGCAGGTGTGGCGCCTGGGCGACGAACTGCTGCTTATCGCGCTGGGCGGCGAACCGGTCGCCGAATACGCCCTGCGCTTCAAGGCCGCCTTCGGCGGACCCGTGGTCTGGGTGGCGGGTTACAGCAACGACCTCATGGGTTATCTGCCCACGCGCCGCGTGCAACAGGAAGGCGGATACGAGGCTGGCCGTGCGACGCTCTGGAGCGCCCTGCCCGCTCCGCTGGCCGAATCGGCCGAAGCGCGGATCGTCGGGGCCGTGCACCATCTCGTCCGCCGCGTCGGCGCTCCGGCCGGCGGCGGGCTGACGGGAGATCGGTAGTCGGCGGGCCTCATCCTCCCCCTGCTGGTCCCGTCTCTGCGGTGCAAAAACGATCGGAGAGACCGGCGCCAAACTGACCCCGTAGAATCGATTCCACCCTGGTCCGCCGGCGTGGGACTGTCCCGCCAGCCGTCTTGTCCGCGATGGCGCGAAGCACGACGGTGGAAGCTCAGCCGCGTAGCGAATAAGCGGAAGCTGGTGCCCGGGGTGGGGGTCGAGTCGCAGATCACGTTCTGAAAAACCTCGCGCATAGCGACTCCGTCCGCAGGGTCATTGATCGTGTCGGGAATCCATCAAGAAGTGCTGTGTGCCCGGGAATCTACCTCCCGACGTCTCGCGGTGATCTACCGCTCTCTGCGTGAAATCGAAGTCGACTTCGCCCACGAATACGCTGAGCCCTTCCGCCGCGACCTTCTTCCCGACCCGCTCGCCGACTACGTCCTCGCCAACCCGACGTTCAACTACTACGACTGGTTCCGCAAGGACGACGACGTGAGCTGGCGCGGAGCACCAGCGGAGAAGGAGCAGCCGGTGGTTGACCCGCAGGGCGCCGCCCGGCAGCGGCGTCAATTCGGCGTCCCGCCAAAGGGCAACGCTAACTTCGCCTGGGTACAGCATTTCATCGCCACCACGCCCCGCACGGCATTGCCGGCTTCGTCCTCGCCAATGGCAGCATGTCCTCCAACCAGTCCGGCGAAGGCGATTTGCGGCGCTCATCGAGGCCGACCTCGTGGACTGCATGGTCGCCTCCCAGGCCAGCTCTTTGACAGCACACCTTTTCGAAAAACGCTTGGTCAGCAGAATTCATGGGCGCATTCCGGTTCGGGCAAATGGCCAAGGTTATGATATAGGGCCACCTCCATTGCCCTATAGGTTCGGAAACCATATGAGCGTCTGGTCACCACTCGGACTTTATTGTT
>SXSC01000006.1 GCA_005792355.1 Opitutaceae bacterium | reverse complement strand
TTTTCTTCCTTCAAAGCGGATTGTGGTTTGGAGCCGGAGGCGAAGACCAGTCCGTGATGAGTCGTTCTCGGCGTCCGGATTTAACCCGCACCTTTCGACCAGTTGGACCTTTTTCACCCACACCAAAACGTGGAGAACCCGCGGATGGCGAGGCTCTGGCGGGTGAGCCTCTCGGCTTCGACGTAATTTTTTTCCTGCAGCATGATCCATGCGCTCAAAGCGAGGAAGAAGGCTTCTTCCCAGCTTTCTTTGCCGTAGTTGATTTCGGCGTAGCGCTGGGCGTCGCGCAACGCATCGGTGACCGGTCGGAGGAATCCCGGTTGAGCGAGCATGGCCTGGATTTGGGCGGGAGTGGCCGCAGCTTCGGCGGTTGCAACCTCCGGGGCACCGGCGGTGCTGTCTCCCGGTGCGGCTCCGGCGGATACGCGCGCGACGCGTTCGCGAATCTCGAAGGCGTCGGTGTACAACTTGATCGCCTGCGACAGCCGCGGCAGATCGATCGCCATGTTGACCGCGAGCATGTTGAGGGAGCCGGCGGTTTGGAGTGAATTGCGGCCAAAGGCCTCGAGGTTGATGGCATGCGCCTCAAGCAGGGCGGTCTCGGCTTCGGTGATCCGGCCTTCCTGGGTGAGCACCGACCCGAGGCGCGTGAGAGCGGTGGCGACTTGGGGATGGCGGGGGCCGTTGAGCTCGCGCTGCATGCCGACGACGAGGCGAAAGTGGTGTTCCGCCCGGTTCAATTGGGCCTGTTGCGCCAGGACCCACCCGAGCGTGCTCATGGTATCGGCCACCACAGAGTGCTTGGGCCCGAAAATGGCCTGTTGGATTTCCAGTGCCGCGACATGTTGTTTCTCCGCCTCGTGCCAGCGGGACTGGGCGCTATAAACCTGGCCGAGGAGATTGAGGCAGCGGGCGATCTCCGGCGTGGGCTCTTTGTTGCCCCGCGCTTGATCGCGAATCTTGAGGGCCTCGATGAACAGCTCCTCGGCCTTCGCCAGCTCGCGCATCTCCAGGTAGGCGCCGCCGACGGCCTCGTCGAGGGTGGCGGAAAGCTCGGGCTCGTCAGTGAGATCTTTCTTTTGCGCGACCAGCTCGGCGATGATTTCGCGTTGTTTGGCGCGGTCGCCGCCACTCGTCACGAGCCGGCCGATGTCGTGCAGCGTCTTGGTCATGAACGTGGCCACCTTGCCCCGTTGCGTGGCTTCGCTCTGCGCGCGTTCGAGCGAGAGTCGTTCCCGTTCGAGGGCTCGCCGTTCGCTGAGAAACAGGCTCGTCGAGACCGCAAACCCCAGCGTGACCACCGCCAGAATTGCTCCGGTCGCCGCGAAGGCGAGCACGTGCCGGCGCACCAGTTTTTGGAAGAGGTAAACGGTGCCGGGTGGGCGCGCGGTGACCGGCTCGTTCTTGAGGTGGCGCTCAATGTCCATCGCGAGCCCGTTGGCCGTGTCGTAACGGCGGCTGCGGTCCTTCTCGAGGCAGCGCATCACGATCCAGTCGAGGTCACCGCGGAGTCGGATTGAGAGCCGCGGGGCGTCGGTGCCCCGACGGCGGGCGACGGTCGTGCGATCGGAATCGTTAAGGGTGCGCACGCGATGCGAGGGACGCGGTGGCTCCTGCTCGCGGATGCGGCGGCGCATCTCGTCGAGGCCGGCGGCGACGAGTTCCTGCGTGTCGAACGGCGTCCGGCCGGCCAGCAATTCGTAGAGCAGCACGCCGAGCGAGTAGATGTCGCTGCGGGTGTCGATATCGAGCCCGCTCATCTCCGCCTGCTCCGGGCTCACGTAGGCCGGCGTGCCGATGAACTGTTCAAAGGCGGTGAACAGCGTCTGTTCCGTGAGCCGGCCCTGCGTGGCCTTGGCGATGCCAAAATCGATCACCTTGGGCACCGGCTGGCCGTCGTGCAGCGTGACGAGCACGTTCGAGGGTTTCACATCGCGGTGGATGACACCTTTCTGGTGCGCGTGCTGAATCGCCTGGCAAACCTTGATGAACAGCTCGAGGCGTTGCTCAGTCGGAAGGTTGTTCTGGTCGCAATACTCGGTGATGCGCATCCCGCGGACCAGTTCCATCACGAAGAAGGGCCGGCCCGCGGCCGTGGCCCCCGCGTCGAGGACGCGCGCGATATTGGGATGCTCCATTCGGGCGAGGGCCTGGCGCTCCGCCTCGAATCGCGCGATCACCGCCTTGGTGTCCATGCCGAGCTTGATCACCTTCAACGCGACGCGGCGGCGCACTGCTTCCTCCTGCTCGGCCATGTAGACGACGCCACAGCCGCCTTCGCCGATTTTCTGCAGCAGCTTGTAGCGCCCGATGCGGTCGCCGGGCTTTTCCTCGGCGACGCCCTCGAACGGCTTTCTTGCCTGGGCGAGATCGGTGGGGTCGGACTCCATGAAATCCCGCGCCGCGTCATGCGCCTGCAACAGCGACTCGACGCGAGAGCGGAGCGCCAGATCGCCAGCGCAGGCGCGATCAAGAAACGCGTGCCGCTCCAGCGTCGGCAGGGCGGTCGCCGCGTTAAAGATGGTTTCCTGTGGGGATGGGTCGGTACTCATCGAGGAAGTGTCGCGGGGATTTTCCGTACTGCCGGAACGTTGCGAGGGTTGCATGGGAGGGAATCAGAGAGACGGACGACGGACGAGACATTGTATGAGGTCACGGAGCGCAGTCGTACATGCGCAATTGCGCGACGGAAAGGATCAAGTCGCGACGCGATTTCCTTCCAGTCGTGTCCGAGGTGGGCCGGCCGCTCCGCGGGCGGCGGTTTGGATCATAAGGTTTTCGCGCAGCGAAAACCTCACGGATCCAAGTCGTAGATTTCCACGAGGACGTTTCCGGTGGCGCCGCCGGCTCCGGTCACGCCGACCGTGTAACCGCCGGGCGGCAGCGACACGATGAGGGCGGCATCCTTGCTTCCTGCCGCGAGCGTAAAGGCCCCGGCGGCGGACGTCGCGGCGATGAACGCGGGCTCGCCGGACCAGTCGTCGTTGCTGGCCACGGCCGCGCGCAGTCCGGTCGCGTGGATGGAAATTTGTGGGTCAGCCAGTACGTCGGTCACGCCGAATTGCGCGAGGCCCGGCCCGATGGCCCGGATCAGCAGACGTTTTGGCGCGGTTCCCGCAATGGTGAAACCCGGGACCAGCGCGCGGTCGCCCGCCCCGGCGAAACCAAGCGACGAGACGGCGGCGAGGCGTCCCGGGGACGAGGCGGGATCGGTGTCGTAGATTTCGGCGAGCACGATGCCGTCGGCCGCGGGATTCACCGAGGTGAGGCGCATCGTGTGGCTCCGGGATGCGTCGGTCTGGAGGGTGATGAGTGCGGCAGCGTCTTTCGATCCGGCATCGAGGGCAAAGGCGCCGGCGGCGGCGGTGGCGGCGAGGAATGCAGGCAGCTCGCCGGCCGTGGACCAGTTGTCATTGTTGAGCAGCGCGGTGGCGGCCCCGGCCGGGATGATTTCCAGCCTGGGATCCGCGAGGGATCCGCCGACGCCAAACTGGGCGAGGGTGGGACCGACCGCGCGGACCAGGAGGTTTTTTGGGCCGGTGCCGCGCCAGGCGAAACCGGGTGTGAGCGCGCCGCCGACAGGCACGTAGCCGCGTGTCGAGAGGTTCGCGAGCCGGCTGGGGGAATCGGACGCGACGGTGAGGATTGCGATTTCAGACTCGATGGTGCCGCCTGCGCCGGAGACCGCGATGGAATAGAATCCCATGTCGTTCGCGGTGGCGCGGGCGATCGCGTAGGCGGGAACCGTGGCGCCGGCCAGTTGGACGCCGTTCTTCTTCCATTGAAACGCGAGGTTTTCTCCGGCGGCGATGATCGTGAAGGCGGCGGAATTCCCAGGGATGACGTTGGCGTGTTTGGGCTGCACGAGAATGCGCGTGGGCGAACTCGCGACGAGGGTGGGCTCGGCTGGGGTGGCGGTGGGAGCAGTCGCGACGGCGGAAGGCGGCGGTGTGGTCGGCGTGTACGGAATCAGCACCGTGAGCGTCGCGGCGCGCGAGAGCACCGTGCCGCGGGTGTTGGTGACATACGCGTCGTAGCTCCCGGCGTCGGAGGGTCGGAGGTTGCCGAGCTGGAGCGTGGAGGTGGTGGCGCCGGGAATGGCGTAGCCATTTTTGCGCCACTGATAGGTCGGCGAGGCCGTACCCAGGGCGGCGATTTGGAGGACGGCGGTCTGGCCCTGATTCAGCGTTTGGCTGGAGGGTTGGAGGGTGAGGCTTGGCGGGCTGACTGCTACCACGAGGACCACAGCGGCGCTCGACGTTTGCCGGCCGGCGCGATTGTTCGCGAACACGGTGTACACGCCGGAGTCGGCCGGCTGGGCGTTGGCCACGGTGTATTTCGCCAAGGTGGCTCCCGGGACGTTGATGCCATTCTTCATCCATTGGTATCTGGGTTCAGGATTGCCGGTGGCGGTGGCGGTGAGGCTGAACGACTGACCTTGATTGATGGTGACGTCGCCCGGCTGTACGGTGATTTTTGGTTTCAGGTCGGGCGGCGGACCGCCGCCGGCGCCCGCGCGGACGAGTGGTGGCACGAGGAGCGTGAGCGTGCAGGCGAAGAGTGAGATCGACGGGAAGATAATCGCGTGCCGGGGAGTGGGGAGAGATTTCATGGTCATCCTCTCATGCGCGATTTGGCGGCGGAACGGATCGCGCGGGGGGCGGGAGACTTGGCGCGTTCCGCAATCGTTCGTGACCGCGATCCGGTTGGACCGTGGAGCCGGTTTTGACGGTTCCGGCGGCGGTGCGATCAATCTGTCGTTACCTGAAAATTCGCCGCCCGCCTACCGCTGGCTTGCCTACCGTTGCGAACTTTCGAACGAAGGCGGTGGGCCAAGAGTCAATGCGTGAGCTCGTCCGGCCGGCGGGAGCCCGTCCGGGGGGGCGAAGGTCGAAGCGCTTTCACTTCCGCTTTCGCGCCGGCTTGGGTGGAAGTTCGCGAATGAAGGCCCACGAGACTTCCGCCACTTCGCCAGTATCGTAACGCACCTCGAAACCGCCTCGAGTCTCGGCGTCGAGCACGACTTCCACCGGCACAGCGCGCGCGGAGATGCGGTTGGCCTTGCGCACCGTCGCATGAGGTTCGAGGAACGACAATCCGTCCTCAAACTCCACGTCAAAAGCGTCTTCCCACGAGAGGTAACGCACGTGGGTGATATCTACCATGGTTGCGGTCCCAAAGGGCTTCTTCGTCTGGCGGGCGATTTTCATAGGCGACCTTCGTGTTTCAGAGATTCGAGGATGCTGACAAGTTTGCGCTCAGGCGTCCAACCTTCGAGACCGCGCAGGGTGGCAACCTCCACGCGCCCAAGCTTGCGTCCACCGGCGGTTTTCACGTGGACATGCGGGGCTCATGGTCGCCCTTCCACCAGAAAATGACATAACCGCCGCGACGCACTTTTCCCATGGGCGGAACGTGGTAGGTCGATCACGCCAAAGCAAGCGCGACCTCTCCTCCGGAGCGGTGGATTGATTCCTTCGGCTTGCCCGCCGGAGGCGGGTTGCGGTTTCCCCGGGGCGAAAAATGCAGGCTAGTCATTTGGCCCCGGCGGTGTTTGGTGCGGAGGGATGAAACGGATACTTTTCTGTTGGCTCGGGTTGCTGCCCGCCGTGGCGCTCGCGGCCAATCCGGCATTCGCGGGGCGCTGGCGGCTTGACCCGGCGCAAAGCACCGCGCTCGACGGCTGGACCGCGATGGATCTGGTCGTGCGGCTGGAGGGCACCAAAGTCGACCTCCGCCACGACATGTCCTGGCGGGCAACCAAGGTCAGTGGCACCAACACGGTCGACACGGCCCAGCCGGTCGAGATCACGAACTTCTTCCGGATCGATCAGCGGCACATGGCGGTTTACGCGCTGCCGAAAAAAACCGCGCGAACCGTGGCCTCGTGGATCGACGGTGACCGGACTTTGCGGGTCGAGGCACTCGTGCCGCTCGAGGTGTCCCAGGGCGAGGCAATCATGCGCGTCACTGCCGAATACCGGTTGCTCGAGGGCGGCGAGACCCTCCTGCTGATCGAGCTGCACTCCACGCGCAACCGGCCGCTCGTTTATCGTTTCACCAAAGTGCCGGAGGAGGCGGAGAAGAAATCGTGAGTCTGCGCCTCAGAAAACAGGACTACGGACTACGGACTACGGACTACGGACCACACGGCCTCGGGACTTTTCGGCAACTTGACCTGCGCACAATCAATTCGGGTGTCCAAGGACTTTCGTACCATGCAACGCACACTCTCTATTCTGGCAGTTTTCTGTTTTGGATTTTTCTCGGGCCGGGCCGCCGAAGCCTCCGCCGGGGCCCGGGCCGGCCGCGCGGCGTTTGTCATGCATTTTGATGGAGACTGGCGGGTCGCCGGTGGTCTGGCCGAAAAGGTCTTGCTGGTGAGCCTGCAGGGGCTCGCCAACCGCGCCGCGCCCGAGCTCTACGTGGTTCACCCGAAGGATTTCCAGTGGGAGATCACCGAACCGCTGTTCAGTTTTTATGAACGCAAGCACGGCGTGCGCTTCACCGAAATCAAGACCGCGGACGAGGCGCTCGCGCGGTTTGGCCGCGCGGCGAAGGGCTACGTGGTGTGGGAAAAGGCCGTGAGTGCCTCGCTCAACGTGGCCTTCACGATCGGCGGCCTGGAGGACGCGGTGGTCGTGAGCGAGGAACTCATCCCGCTCGTGGAAAAACACGGCCTGCGGAAAATTGACGATCTGCGCGGGCGTTACACCGGGCGGACTGATGCGCAGATCTACCAGGATGCCTACGACCGTTATTGGGCGCGTTGCACGAAGGAGTCGATCATGCTGCTGGGCGGCCATGCCGGGGCGGTGCGGCAGCCGGCGATGGCGGACTGGGGCGTCCGGCAAAAAATGTTCTTCGAGGATCTTTCGGCGAACCCCAAGCATCCCGAGGAACTCGCGCTGGCGAAGCGCCTTTTCTCCGAGCTCCAGCCCGGAGCGACCGTCTTTGGCTGGCATTCGTATGCCAAGGACACCGAAGAGCAGTACACGACGCTGTTGTCGGGCTATGGGCTGAAGATGGAGGGTCTGCACAACCTGCCGAACCTGAGTTTCAACTGCCAGTTTACCTTCACACCGGGCTTCAAATTCACGAACAACCATCGCGTGGCGCGCGACGCCAAGCCCGTCGCCGGACCGAAAGTTTATGTTTCATTTGTGCAGTCCGACAGCATCGGGATCGGGGTGTGGACGAAGCCCGGCCGCGGCAAACTGCCGTTCGCGTGGCAGGTGACGATGAACTGGACGAAATTCTCTCCCGCCGCGCTCGAGTATTTTCACGAGAGTGCGACGCCCAACGACTACTTCATCGGTGGGCTCTCCGGCCCGGGCTACATGTATCCCAACCATATCCCGGCGGCGCGATTTCCCGGGCTCATGCGGGAAGCGAACGAACTCATGACGCTGCTTGACGAGCGGGTGCTGGAGATCATGGACAACTCCGCCGCGGATGGAAACGTGGGCAATGCCGATCTCACCAAGGAGACGGTCGACCGCTACTATGCGGCGTTTCCCGGCGTGATTGGATTTATCAACGGCTACGGCCCGGCCCGCACGCGCGACCTGCGGGGCACGCAGGCGTTGATCTCGTACGACTATTACATTGACCCACGTCGGCCGCGTGAAGAGGTGGCCGCCGATTTGGGCGAGCTGATCGCGTTGAACACGAAACGCCCGTATTTCCTGCTGGTGCACGTGCGCGAGTCGAACGACGTCAACAGCCTGGTCGAGGTCGTGAAACGTCTCGACGGACCGATCGAAGTGGTGCCGGTCGACCTGTTTCTCAAACTGGCGGCGTCGCAGCGGACCTACACGATCCGTTATCAGGACCCGAACGAGCCGAAGCATTTCAAGGGGTATTGATCACAATTGCTTGGTCTCGCGCCGCCGGCTCCTTCAGGCTGCGGCATGCCTCATTTCTCGAAGCGCGGTTCTGATTTCCGACCGGCGATGCGCCCGGCTCCCCCGGCGGGTGAGTTTGTGGCGCCTGCGGGCGTAGTGCGACCACGCGGTTCGTCGCAGGGCCCGCGCGAGGCCCCGCCGGTCGCGCCGCGGCCCGCGCCGTCGGAGGCATCGCCGCTGCCGGGTTCCCGCAGCGGCCCGGTGCGCGACGAGTTGAAAATATGCGGCCTCGCCGCGGTGCGGGCGCGGTTTGCGCGGGATGCCGGTTCGATTCAGCGGCTGTTCTTCGATCATGCGACCGGCCAGCGGGTCGGCGTGATCTGCAAGGTGCTCGCGCAGACGAAGAAAATTTACCGTCAGGTGGAGCCGGCGGAATTGGAGAAGATCGCCGGTTCAATCCATCACGGTGGCATCGTGGCGGTGGTGGCACCGGCGGCGTTGCGCGTGCCGACGGCGGCCGATGTGCGGTCGTGGGTGCAGCGCGGCGAAACGGTGCTCGTGCTCGATCGCATCGGCAATGCGCACAACCTCGGCGCGATTGCACGCACGGCGGCGTTCTTCGGCGTGGGGCACGTGGTCATCCCGGATCATCCGGGCGCCGCGCGGCCCACCGATGCGGCGCATCGCGTGGCGGAGGGCGGGCTGGAACATCTCACGGTCTGGCTGGTGAAGGATTTGACTGCATTTGCGCGGGAACTCGCCGGGGCCGGCTATGACGTGGTGGGGGCCGCGACGCGCGGGGCCGTGTCCTTGCGCGGCGGAGAAAGGAGAGGGGAGAAGGGAGAAAGAAAGCCGATCGCGCTCCTGCTCGGCAACGAGGAGCAGGGGCTCGCGCCCGAGGTGGCGGCGGCCTGCTCGCGGATGGTGACGATTCCCGGCAGCGGCCGGGTCGAGTCCCTCAACGTTTCGGTGGCCGCCGCAGTGTTGATGTGGGAACTGCTCACGCGGCGGACGTAGGCCGAAGATTTTATCCGCGGGTCGGAGCTGTAACCAAAGATCCCGACATGACATTTTACCGCAGATCGCGCAGATGAACGCAGATTCCAAACACCAGTCCGTCTGACACCCGGTGTCTGCTCCTGCCTTTTTCTGCGCTCTCTGCTCACTATCCCTGAGCATGTTGTTTTCCTGCGTGCATTCTCTCCGATGGCTTTGGCCTGCGGCTTTTTTCGACACGGAGGACACAGAGTTCGGAAGGAGTTCACGGAGCCGGACGGGTTGCTCTGTGATCTCGGTTTGGGCCTCTGTGCGCTCTGTGTCTCACCTGTCTTTCTTTCGGTTGCGGCTCCACCGCGCTGGGATCTCTGTGACAAAAAATCGTCTCAACCAGGATTGAAGGGGATCAATCGTAGCTCGGACTTTTCCCGGACAGCGCCGGGGAAAAGAGGCTTCGCGGCCGCGAGGCCCATGCGCTGAAGATTTTTCTGTCCCTAATTTTTCTGTCTACCTTGCCTTTTGATCCGGACACTCTCGACAGAAAGATTTTGGACAGAAAGATTTCCAATCCCTGCGCCGCACCTGGATTTGGAAACGCGGAGCTCGCGAAGAACGCGGAGGAGATACTCGCGCGCTCCGCGTTAGTTTCTGGTGCGTTCATTGAGACAAACATGTTGGTCTCTGCGCTCGCATGGTCAGAAACTTAGAGGTGTGCTGCTATCCGTCCGAATCGTGCACTTTTGCGACGATTTGATCGTTGCTCGGGGAGCGGCGGTTTCTCAACCGCCGAAGACCCGTCGGCCGACCGCATTTGGACGGTTGGGAAACCGCCCCTCCTTCGGTTGCGGTGGCCGCGTTGGGTAGTCTGCGGTTAGACCGAAATCGTCGCGAACTGTCCGAAACGGAGCGTTGCTCGAAAAAGGATGATCCGCCCTCGTCGCGCTTCGCCGGTCAACCGCGCCAGGGACGACCTGGGTCAATACTCCGTGCGCAAAAAAAACGTCTGCCACGTCAGCCAGGACGTCGCCAGAGCCATCCCGGCGATCGCACAGACAAACGGAATGGCGAGCCCGTGCCCGATCCGATAGGCAAAGAGGCCGAGCGGAATGTTGATGACCGCGATCGCGATCCAATAATTGCGGATGCGCCGGCGGCGCTTCGAGTCGTCGAGCGGGCCGAGTTCGTACTGGCCCGCGGCCTGGTCGCGGGCGAATTGCTCGCGCAGCAATTTTTGCACGTCGTTTTCCTTCTCCCGTCGGGCGCCGGGGGGGACCACGGGTTGGGGCGCGCCCGCCTGTTTAAAGTGATCACGGACGTCGATGCGGCCGGTGTCGGCGGCATTGGGCCCTCGGTCGGGCGTGGCCGTCTCGTCGATTTCCGGCGGCGGCGGCACCCCTTCGTTGACCGCTTGAAACTCCTTCGGTTTGAGCTGGAAAAATTTCCGCGGGGGATCGGATTCGTCGGACATGGGAGAGGCAGCATGACTCTGCCGGCGCACCGGTAAAGGCCGCAGATGTGGGATTTCATGCCCATCAATTCGGGTCCATTCGTGGTTGAACTGAACTGGTCCGGCTAAGCAGACTGCGGGGCATGCCCGCTTCCCCTGCCAGTGAATCCCCCTCGGCTTCGACGGCCGTCACGTTTGACTGGCCGTTGTGCTCTGAGGCCGAGCAATTGCTCCGCCGCCAGATTGATCGATTCCTGGCGGTGCATCCGTTCGCCGCCCAGCTGGCGGAGCGCCTGCGCGACGAGACGGGCAACGATTTTTTCGAATGGGTGGACCACTTCACGCTGGCGCCAGCGCAGGTGCCGGCACTGCGGGCGGCGGGGCTGGTGGAGGAAGCCGTCGAGGCTCCGGCGGACGCGACGGTGTTCTGGCATCCGCGCGCCATGCTGCCGCGGGTGATCGTTCAGGCGGGCGGGGACCGGGACGGCGCGCCCGTCGAACTGGCGATCCGGGTGGAGGTGCTGGCGGATTTTCTCTCGGCGCACGATTCCGACGCGCCCATCGCCGGTCGTTTCGGAGCCCGGCTGCGGCGCGCCGCGATCAGCCAACACCACGGGCGCAGCTTGGGCGCGGTCGAGCGGCTGGGTTACCGCGGTTTCGTGGTGCGTGAGCCGACGGCGGAGTTTGTCAGCGGCGTGTTGCAGGCGCGGGAGCTGTGGCGCACGCGCAAACGCGACTTTGCCGATGATGCGCAGGGTGTGGCGCACGCGTTTGCGCGGCTCGACGCGGTGCGGCAGCTGGTCGATCGCGATGCGGCGTGCGAACTGTTCTTTGCGGCCGAGCGCGAGTATTGGGAATCGCGCAACCGGGCGGCGCAGATCCAGAAACGCCGCCAGGACCGGCTTGGGCTGGGCTGGGGCAATCACGATCACCATACGTTCCGCAACTCGCGGGCGCATTTTGCGGACCTGATGGTTTTTTTGGAAAAACTCGGCTTTCACAAACGTGAGCGCTACTACGCCGGCGCCGAGGCGGGGTGGGGTGCGCAGATTTCCGAGCAGCCGGTGGCGGGCATCGTGACGTTTGCCGACGTCGACTTGATGCCGGACGAAACCGCGATCGATTTTTCCACGCAACGGATGCCGCGCGCGCCGGAAATGCGCACCGTCGGGCTGTGGTGCGGGTTGCACGGCGACAGCTTTTTGCAGGCGGGCATGCACCACTTGGAGGCGAGGTTTGATTTTGCGCGGCTGCGCGACCAGCTGGCGCAGCAGGGTGTGACCACGATGAAGCCGTTCTCCGATTTCGAATTCCTCCGGCAGGCGTTTACCGAGGGAGAACGCTGGAGCGTGCGGCCCGGTCGCGTGGCGGTGTTGCGGCAGGCCGGCCTCATTTCCGCGGCGCAGGCGGAGGGGTTCGTGCGCGACGGGGCGATTGGCAGCCACCTCGAGAATCTGCAGCGCAAGGGCGGATTCAAGGGCTTCAATCAAAAATCGGTGAGCGTGATTATCGCCGCCACGGATCCGCGGAAGATCCAGGCGGCGCATTGAGGTGCTCGCAGGAAAACTGCGTGCCTGCGATTTCCATCGGAGGTGCAGCGAGTGCTCGCGAACTTCGCCCGCTTCCCATCCACCACCCCGGCGGGATCAAAACACCCAGTTCAGAGTGTCACGTAATAAGTGACACTTTTCGGAATATCACCCGGGGACGAGGTCAAAGTGTCACGTATTACGTGACACTCGGGTCGCAAGTGCGGGGCGACGGGATTGGAAATTGGGCCCGCGCAGCAGGGCGGCTGATGGAGCCGGTGAACGACGAGGTGGACCGTGCGCTCCGCGACCGGATGATTCTCGATGGGTCGCATACCCCGAAGTTGGGATCGGCTTGGTTGGAAGTAGGAGCGGCTTTGCGCGGCGATGGGTTGGCACGATGAGGAATCGCGGGATAAACCCGCTCCGACAGTGTCCGGCCAATGCCCCGCCGCGTGCGACGGGGAGGTAAACCCATGCGCCACAAAGGCGCGCGCGGAGCCATGGGCCGTGAGAAGGTTAAACCGGCGCACGCCCCACCGGCGGGTCGAGTCCGGGCAAAAATCCGTCGTGGCACCCCGCGAAAGAAAGTTCTCGGCGCTGGGGCGCCGCCGCGACAGAATGAACGCATGAAGACCCCCGCGAAATCCACTTCGGTCAAGACGGTCGCCGCGGAGATTTTTCCGCGACTCGGGCTCAAGGCGTCGAATGCAGGTGTGTTTGCCGGGGAGTGGTTCGGTGCCGGGCCGGTGATCGAGAAACACTCCCCGATCGACGGCACGCTGCTGGGGCGCGTGACCACCGCGACGCCTGGTGACGTGGGGCGAACGATCGGCACGGCGGAGCGGGCGTTTCGGGTGTGGCGCGACGTGCCGGCGCCGAAGCGCGGCGAAGTTGTGCGGCGACTGGGCGACGCCCTGCGGGTTCACCAGCGCGATCTGGGCCGCCTGGTGACACTCGAGACCGGCAAGATCCTCGCGGAAGGGGAGGGCGAGGTGCGGGAGATGATCGACATCTGCGATCTCGCGACCGGGCTCTCGCGGCAATTGCACGGTCTCACCATCGCGAGTGAGCGACCGGGGCATCGCCTGATGGAGCAGTGGCACCCGCTGGGTGTCGTCGGAATTATTTCCGCCTTCAATTTTCCCGTGGCGGTGTGGGCGTGGAACAGCGCACTGGCGGCGGTCTGCGGCGATGCCACGGTGTGGAAGCCGTCGGAGAAGACGCCGCTCACCGCAATTGCCGGCATCAAACTGGCGGAGCGCGTGTGCCGGGAGTGCGGGGTCGATCCGGCGATTTTCTCGCTCGCGTGCGGCGACGGTGCGACGGCGGGCGAACCGCTGGTGGCCGACCACCGGATCGCGTTGGTTTCCGCCACCGGTTCGACGCGCATGGGCCGGCGCGTGGCCGAAGTGGTGGCCCGGCGCCTCGGGCGTTCGCTGTTGGAGCTGGGGGGGAACAACGCGGTGCTCGTGACGCCCTCGGCGGATCTGAAACTGGCGGTGCGGGCGATTCTCTTTGGGGCGGTGGGCACGGCGGGCCAGCGCTGCACGACGACGCGACGGCTGATTGTCCACGAATCGATTGTCACCAAGCTCACGCGGATGCTCGAGGAGGCCTGGGCCCAGGTGCGGATCGGCAACCCGCTGGAGCCGGCGACGCTGATGGGGCCCTTAATCGATTATTCCGCGGTCGAGGCGTATGTGAGCGCGATCGACGCCACCAAGAAACACGGAGGGCGCGTGCTGGCGGGCGGCAAGCGGCTCGCGGGCGCGGACTTCGCGAACGGGCTTTATGTGACGCCGTGCCTGCTCGAGGGCGAGAACACGTGGTCGGTGGTGCAGCACGAGACGTTTGCGCCGATTCTCTATGTGATGACGTATCGCACGCTCGATGAGGCGATCGCGTTGCAGAACGGCGTGCCGCAGGGACTGAGCTCGGCCATTTTCACGAATGATGTCCGGGAGGCGGAGATTTTTCTGAGTGCGCGCGGCGGCGATTGCGGCATCGCGAACGTCAACCTCGGCACGAGCGGCGCGGAGATCGGCGGGGCCTTTGGCGGGGAAAAAGACACCGGGGGCGGCCGCGAAAGCGGCAGCGACGCGTGGAAAAACTACATGCGACGCCAGACCAACACGGTGAACTATTCCAAGGAGCTGCCGCTGGCGCAGGGGATTTCTTTTGCGGGCTCGTGAGGAAATCGCTCACCCTGCCGCATGAAATCAAGCACCCTCCTCGCCGCGCTGCTCGCGGGCGTGTTCGTCATTTCCGCGGCGGCCCAACAACCGAAGAAAAAGGGCGGCACCACGGTCAAAGGCGAGATCACGGGCGGCCTGCCACCCGACGCAAAGAAGCTCAGTCTCGGTGATCCCGCGCCGGACTTCCATCTGCTGGGCATCGACGGCAAGCACCACACGCTGGCCGACTACCGGGCGGCGAAACTGCTGATGGTGGTGTTTCTCTCCAACCATTGCCCGTATTCGCACGCCTCCGAGACGCGGCTCATCCCGCTGGCGAAGGAATTCAAGGGCCGGGGACTCGAGGTGGTGGCGATCAATCCGAACAGCCCCGACAGCGTGCGCATCGACGAGCTGGGCTACAGCAAATACAACGACGGCTATGACGAGATGAAGCTCTACGCGCGCGACGCCGGCTTTCCCTTTCCGTATCTCTACGACGGCGACACGCAGGTCACGGCCAAGGCCTACGGCTGCCTCGCGACGCCGCACGTCTTCCTTTTCGACCAGGAGCGAAAGCTCCGCTACGTCGGCCGCGTCGATGATTCGCGCTACGAGGATCTCGCGAGCGTGACCTCGCCCGACGCCCGCAACGCGGTGCGGGAGCTGCTCGCGGGTCAGGCGGTGACGACGCCGACGACGACCGTCATGGGCTGTTCGACGAAATGGAACACGAAGCGCGATGATGTCGTGAAGGGTGACGAGAAATGGAAGGCGGAGCCGGTCGAGCTCGCGCTGATTGACGCGGCTGGCGTCGCGCAGCTGGCGAAAAACGACTCCAACCGGCTCCGGCTGGTCAACGTGTGGGCGACCTGGTGTGCCCCGTGTGTCGCGGAGTTCCCGGCGCTCGTCTCGCTCACCCGCCGGGTCGGGAACCGGGATTTCGAGATGGTGACGATTTCGATGGACGATCCGAAGCACCAGCCGCAGGTGAAAAAGTTTCTCGAGAAGCAGCACGTGGCGGTTCCCGGTCGGCTGAAGCGGCTGCTCGCTGCCGAGGGTCGCGGTCCGCTCAATTTTCTTTACACGGACGCGAGCACCGACGCCTTGGTCAAGGCACTCGACCCGGCCTGGCCGGGTCCGCTGCCGCACACGGTGCTGATCGCGCCCGGTGGCAGGATTGTCTACCGTCACAACGGTCAGGTCGATCCCGAGGAACTAAAAAACGAGGTATTGAGGCACCTTGGTCCATTTTACACGCCGCAAGAGAAGCGGTGAGGGCAGGGGACGGGCAGGACCAAGGGTGTGGCGTGTCACGAAATTCCCGAAGGATTGTTTCATGATAAATGCGGCAGACCGATCACGCCTGCCAACCTAGTGGCGCGACCGATAACTTTCGTGACGTGTAGCTGCGAGCGCCAGCGAGTGGACCACCGGCGCGCTCCACTCGCTGGCGCTCGCCGCTACTTGTCACGCTACTTTGCGGTCGGCACACTAGCCAAGCCTTCCGCCTGCGCCAAGCCCATGGCGGACAGGACGACGGACAGGTCGCGTGAACCGACTGAATTGCCGGACCTCCCACAGATTCAGAAAGGCCACAGATCCAGACTCAAGAATCCGTCCATCTGCGGTCTTTCTGAATCTGTGGGAGGCCAAAACCAGGAAGGATTGGGCCGACTGAACCGAAGGTTGCACCGCATCTCCTTTCAACCTTTGTACCGCGAACCTGAACCCCTGAGCAGTTTCCGTCGGTATTTAGGCTTTTAGTCCCTTGGTCTTTTGGTCTCTTGGTCTATTCGTCCCTTGAACCCACCCATGCCCTCCGCTTTGCCCACTCCTCCCGCCGCGCTTGGCTTCGGCATCGTTGGCGTCGGCATGATCGCCGACTTCCATGCGCAGGCCATTGCGCACACGCACGGGGGGCGGCTCGTGGGCGTGGCCACGCGCAACGCGGACAACGCGCGGGCGTTTGCGCAAAAGCACGGGGTGGCGTTCGCGACAACGAGCGTGGAGGAGCTCGTGGCGCGTCGCGACATCGATGTCGTGTGCATCACGACGCCGAGTGGGGCGCATCTGGAGCCGGCGCTGGTGGCGATTCGGGCGGGCAAGCACGTGGTGGTGGAAAAGCCGATTGAGATCACCACCGAGCGCGCCGACGAGATGCTCCGGGCCGCGGCGGCGGCCGGCGTGATGGTCACGCCGATCTTTCAGGCGCGGTTCACCGAAGGCGCGCGCACCCTGAAGGCGGCGCTGGTGGCGGGCCGCTTTGGCCGGCTCGTGCTCGCGAGCGCCTACGTGAAGTGGCACCGGTCGCGCGAATATTACACCGGGTGGAAGGGCACGCTCGCGCTCGACGGCGGCGGCGCGCTGATCAACCAGGCGATCCATGCCATCGATCTGCTGCAGTGGTTTGCGGGCCTGCCGGCCGAGGTGTTCTGCTGGAAAACGCGCCGGGTGTACGAGCATATCGAGGCGGAGGATACGGCGAGCGCCACGCTGCGGTTCGCCCAGGGCGCGCTCGGGACGATCGAGGCCACGACCGCGACCCGGCCCGGCTGGGCGCGGCGGATCGAGATTTGCGGGGAGCATGGTTCCGCCGTGTTGGACGGCGATCACCTCGCGCGCTGGGATTTTGCGACAGCCGCGGCCGGCGACGAGGCCATCCGCGCGCCGCACGATGCCACCGCCCTCGGTTCCGGCGCGACCGCGCCCAACGCGATCAGTTTCGAGGGTCATCGCCGGCAGATCCAGGACCTGATCGATGCGGTGCGGGAACGCCGTCCGGTCGCCATCGACGGGCAGGAGGCGCGCAAAGCCGTCGCGCTCATCCGGGCGCTGTATCTGTCCGCGGAACGCGGCGCGCCGGTAAAATTGTGAATTAGGCCTCGTTCTCGTTCCCGGATTCGTTCTTCGTTCTCCGCCAACGCCGTTCGGCCACGACTAGAATAACCCAGCACGAGAACCGTTTTTCCCCATGTCATCCGCTTCCTCCTCCCAACCTTGGTGGCGCTCGTTTAACCGCGAGCACTGGTTTGTCTTCACGGTCGCCTCGCTCGCGTGGCTGTTCGACTGCATGGACCAGCAGTTCTTCAACCTCGCCCGCGACGCGGCGATGGAGGCGCTCACCGGCAAGGCCAACGCGACAACCAACGCGTCGTACAGCATGTCGATCTTCCTCGTCGGCTGGGCCGTGGGAGGACTGACGTTCGGGGCGCTCGGGGATCGCTACGGCCGCGCGCGGATTCTCAGCGTGTGCGTGCTGTTGTACTCGCTGTTCACGGGACTGAGCGCGTTTTCGACCGGATTCTGGGATTTCTGTTTTTACCGGTTCATCACCGGCCTGGGGGTCGGCGGCGTGTTCGGGCTGTCGGTCGCGCTCGTGGCCGACTCGGTGCCGGACCACACGCGCGCCCCGGCGCTCGGTCTCCTGCAGTCACTGTCCACCTGGGGCAACATCACCGCCGGCCTCACGGGCATGGGCATCGGCCTGCTCGCGGCGCGCCAACTGCTGCCGTTCGGGCTGAGTTCGTGGCAGATGATGTTCCTCGTCGGGGCGATTCCGGCGTTCCTCTGCGTGTTCATCATCGGGCGCCTGAAAGAGCCGCAAAAATGGGTCGACGCGAAGGCCGACGGGGCGCGACGCGGGATCAAATTTGGTTCCTACGGCAATCTGCTCCGGCATCCGAAATGGTCGAAGCACGCCTGGCTCGGCCTGGTCATGTGCAGTGCGGGCATCATCGGGCTGTGGGGCATCGGCAATTTTCACCCGCGCATCGTGCGCGGCATCATCGATGCCAACCTCTCGGCGCAGAACCTCTCGGCCAATGCGCTGGGCAGCGAGAAGGCTTATTGGGCCTCGTTGGCGCTGCTGCTGCAGAACATCGGCGGGTTCATCGGCATGATGACGATGGCGAAAATCGCGCAGAACTACGGCCGCCGCCTCGCGTTCGGCATCGCGATCCTCTGCTCCTTCGGCTCCACCATCCTCGTGTTCACGAGCCTGCGCGCGATCGGCGACATCTACTGGATGATTCCGCTGATGGGTTTCGGGCAGCTTTCGGTGTTTGCGGTCTACGCGATTTATCTGCCGGAGCTGTTTCCCACCAGCCTGCGCAGCACGGGCACCAGTTTCTGCTACAATTTTGGCCGGCTCGCCGCGGCGACCGCACCCTTCACGATCAGCAAGATCACGCAGAGCCTGGGCGGTGACACCGAGGCCTTCCGCCGCGGCGGCATCTACGTCAGCTTCGTGCTCCTCACGGGCCTCATCGTGCTGCCCTTCCTGCCGGAGACCAAGGACCAGCCGCTGCCGGAGGAGTGACGGCGGAAACTGAACCATGGGGAGGAAGCCGAAGACCCGGTGGTTCAAAGAGCTTGCCCCGCCGCTCCACCTTCGCCCCCGCAATACGCCAAGCAAGAAATTGGTTCACCCGATGAAAGCAAAAAACCTTTTCGCCGCCCTGAGCGCCTTCCTCGCTCTGACCCACGCATCCGCCTCCGGGGCGACGGACGCCAGCGCGACGATGTTTGGCACGGTGACCGGTCGCGTGCTAAACCTCACGACGCGCCAATACGTCTCCAGTGCCGAAGTGCGTTTGGAAGGCACCGGCCTTACTGCCACGACCGCCAGCGACGGCAGCTTTCGCCTGGCCCCGGTGCCGGCCGGCCCGGCCGTGGTCACGGTCACCTACACCGGCGCGAAGGCCGACCGTGGGGTCGTGACCGTGGCGGCCGGCCAGACGGTGACGCTGGATTTCGAACTCCGCAGTACCACGGGTCGCGCGCAAGCGGAAGACGTGCTGCAGCTTGGCGCCTTCGTGGTCTCCGCCGAACGCGAGGGCCACGCCAAGGCGATTATGGAGCAGCGCAACTCCATGAATGTGACCAACAGCGTATCGTCGGAATTCTTCGGCGATGTCGCGGAGGGCAACGTCGGCGAATTTCTCAAGAACATGCCGGGCGTCGATCTCGAGTATGTCGGCCCCGACTCCCGCGGCCCGCGCCTGAGCGGCATGGACCCGCAATACGTCGGCGTGAGCGTGGACGGTTTCAAAATGGCGAGCAGCGACGGCTCGCAGGGCCTCGGCGGCGGGGCGCGTTCGTTCAGCTTCGACCAGGTGTCGATCAACAGCATCGATCGGATTGAGGTGAACTACACCAGCAGTGCGGAAATGGACGCCAACGCACCCGCGGGCACCATCAATCTCAAGACCAAGCGGGCCTTTGAGCGCAAGGGCCGGCGGATCACCTGGCAGGCCAATTTCATGGCCAACACCGACCGGTTCAGCCTGAGCCCGAGCTACGGGCCGGGTGACACCCGGACGCGCAAATTTCGTCCCGGCGGCATTCTGGAATATTCCGACGTCTTCTGGGGCAACCGACTCGGCGTGGTCCTGAATATCAGCGAGTCCAACCAGTATGCGCTGCAGCAGCGCGTCACGACGAACTACAACACCGCTGCGACCGCGGCCGACAGCCGGGCGTATGTGTTCAACAACAACGTGTTTGTCCAGCAGCCCAAGCTGTCCGAGCGCTTCACCCCGGCGCTCACGATCGATTTCAAGGCCACGCCGTCGCTGGTGCTGTCGCTCGGTGCGATGTACAACTGGTATGACACCTTCTTCGACAATCGCGGCGTGACGGTATCCGCGGCCAATCGCGCGGCGGTCATCGGCGATTCCTTGACGAATTTCCGCATCGGCAATGCCGGCGGTTCGCTCGCCCTCAGTTCCAACCACTCCCACAAGATCGCGCGCACGCGCACGCTGTCGCCGAAGTTCGAATATACGCGGGGCGGTCTGGTCGTGGATGGCGCGCTGCACTACTCGATTTCGACGAATCAATACGAGGCCCTGCGCCGGGTGGGTCCGCAGAATGTCCCGACGGCTGCGCTGACCGGGCTCGAATTCAACGTGACGCGGAGCTCCCCGGTGGACAAGGACTGGCAGTTTACGCAGACCGCCGGACGCGATTTCGCGGACCTCGTCAACTACACCAACCCGCGGGTCGTGGAAGAAGGGCGGTTCGCAGAGAACGAAATCTATCTCGCGCAGGCCAACGCCCGCCTGACCACGGGGTGGCGGGTGCCCACGTGGTTCAAGGTCGGGACGAAGGTCACCGAGGAATATCGGCGCTATCGGAATCCGAATCCCGCCAATACTTACCAATACGTCGGGCCGGGCGGTGGGACGACGGGCAGTTTTGCCCAGGTGGCCCTGCCGAATTACAATTGGGAGACGGATCAGGTCCGGGTGATTTCGGGCTCCGGTCGGGTTCCGGTGTTTCCCAATCGCGTCGTGCTCGGTGAGCAGTTTCGCGAACACCCGGAGTATTTTGTGAGCACCGCGACGCCGGAGAACTTTTACTCCGCCTACATCACGGGCGCCGCCTACTTCAAGGAGCGCTTTCTCGCCAACTACGCCATGGCGAACACCAAGCTTGGGCCGGTGCAATTGCAGGGCGGTCTGCGCTGGGAAGACACCCAGATCACCGACCGGGCCTTCAAGGCACGATCCGCCGCGGAAGTTCGGGCGGCCGGCTTTGCGGTCGCCGCGGCCAACGGTCGGGCCACCACGGTGCCGGGCTTGGTCTATCAGTACATGAGCCAGCCGAAGACCGAGCGCACCGGCAACTACGACAACCTGTTTCCCACCGCCAGCGTCAAGTACTCCATTGCGCGCAACCTGCAGGCCCATCTCGGCTACTCCACCACCATCAATCGCCCGCCGCTGTCGAATCTCGGCGGCGTCTATGTGTTCAACGAGACCGCGCTGACGGTCAATGTTCCGAATCCGAACCTCCTGCCCGAGCGCGGGGAAAATTACACCGGCCGCCTCGCCTACTACTTCGAGCCGGTCGGCAGCCTCGCCGTCACGGCGTCCCAGCGGGAGATTCGCGACAGCGTGTCGACCGTGGAGTATCCCGCCGCGGAGTTTGGCTACGAGAACGACCCGACCTATTCCACTTATCGGTTCATCTCGTCCGGCAATCGCCCGGGCATCACCCGCTTTCGCAATCTGACCGTGGAATACAGCCAGGCTCTTTCGTTTCTGCCGGGGGTGCTGAGCGGATTGCATATCTCGGGCAGCTACACGCGCACCTATGCCTCGGTGCTCCGCGCCGGCTTGGTGCCGCACATGGCGGGCGGGGCCCTCAGCTATCGCTACCGACGCTTCGCCTTCGGCGTGAGCGCCAAATACACCGACGACACCCCGTTCTCGACGAGCGGCCGCATCAACTATCGCCGGCAACGCACCCTCTACGACCTCAACGGCAGTTTCCAGCTCAGCGCCAAGACGGGCGTGTTCTTCCAGGTGCGTGATCTCTTCAACGGCGGCGAATACCGCTACGAGGTCGATCCCTCCTATGTGCGGGAAAACGTGACCTTTGGGACGATCCTGACGTTCGGAGTGAAGGGGGTGTTTTGAGGCATGCGTGCGCTCGTCCACCGAATTTTCGGGCTGAGCGCGCTGGCGCTCGCGGATCCCCTGGCGGGCACCGCGACCGGCGCCGCCCGCGCCCAACCCAACATCGTCGTGATTTTGGCCGATGACCTCGGCTACGGCGACATGCAGGCGTACAACCGGGAGCGCGGGAAGATTCCGACGCCGCACATGGATCGGCTCGCCGCGGAAGGCATGCGTTTTACCGACGGGCACTCGAGCTCCGGGTGCTGTTCGCCGTCGCGCTACACGCTGCTCACGGGGCGCTACCATTGGCGTACGCGGCTGCAGTCGGGCATCGTCGGCCTGTGGGAAAAGCCGCTGATTGCGCCGGACCGCCTGACGATCGGCCGGCTCGCGCAGCAGCAGGGTTACCGGACCGCCTGCATCGGCAAATGGCATCTGGGCAGCGACTGGCCGATCACGCCCGAGCAGCGGGGGCATTTCGCCGGCTTGGGCGGCAGGGCGGGCGGCGGCGGGACGGTCGCCACGATCGCGACCGACGCCCAGCGCGCGACGTGGCGGACCGTCTTCGCCCAACGCATTCCGGGCGGGCCGAGCGAGCGCGGTTTCGACGAGTACTTTGGCACCGATGTGCCGAACTGGCCGCCGTATTGCTTTATTGAACACGATCGCACCGTCGGGATTCCGAGCGAGCTGTTGCCGGCGGAGAAGCTCGTGAAGAACCAGGCCAGCCTGCAGGGCCCCGCGCTGCCCGGCTGGAAATTGGAGGACGTCCTGCCGGCGCTCGCGGATCGCGCCGTCCGCTTCATCGGCGAACAAGCGGCCGCGAAACGATCCTTTCTCCTCTACCTGCCGCTCACGTCGCCGCACACTCCGCTGGCCGTCAACGCCGGTTGGCGCGGCCGGAGCGGGCTGGCCAGCGACTATGCCGACCTCGTGATGGAAACGGACGCGGCGGTCGGGCGCGTGCTCGCCGCACTGATGACCGCGGGGGTCGCCGACCAGACGCTCGTGCTTTTTACCAGCGACAATGGCTGCGCGTCGTACATTGGCGTGCCGCCGCTGGAGGCGCAGGGCCATTTTCCCAGCGGGCCGTTGCGCGACTACAAGGCGTCCGTGTATGAGGGCGGGCACCGCGTGCCGTTTGTGGTGCGGTGGCCGGGCGTGGTGAAAGCGGGCACGGTCAACCGGCAACTCGTGGGCCAGGTGGATCTCATGGCCACGCTCGCCGAGATATTTGGTGTCACGCTTCCGGCCGACGCAGGCGAGGACAGTTTCAGTTTCCTGTCGCTGCTGCAGGGCGCCGACCGGGCGATCCGATCCCACGCGGTGAACACCGCCTGTGCCGGCAGCCCGAGCCTGCGGGAGGGCGCGTGGAAGCTGATCCTGGCACCGGACAAGGACGGCGCGACGCCCGTGCAGCTGTACAACCTCGACGATGATCTGGGCGAAACGAGGAACCTGGCCGCGGCGCAGCCGGAACGGGTGCAGTCGATGCGCGCCCGCTTCGAGACGATCATCACCCAGGGCCGCAGCACCCCCGGCCCCGTGCAGCGGAACGACGTGCCGGTGGTCCGCTATCCGCGCGTCGCCGGATCCAAGGGCTAGTGTGCCGACCGCAAAGTAGCGTGACAAGTAGCGGCGAGCGCCAGCGAGTGGAGCGCGCCGGTGGTCCACTCGCTGGCGCTCGCAGCTACACGTCACGAAAGTTATTGGTCGCGCTACTAGATCTTCAGAAACAGCTTTCGCCGCCACATCCAGAAGAGCAGGAGCCACATCACGCACAGTGTCGCGCCACCGTGCAGCAATGGCTGATACGCCGGCCCGAGCGTTTTGAAAAAGTCCGCACCGAGGTGGGTGAGGAGATTTTTCGCGATGAAGGCGTCAAACAGATGCGCGATCAGATACGCGGCGATTGAATTGGCTCCGATGACCAGCAGCGGAAACCCCCACGTGCGTCGTCCCCGCAGGTCGATCACCCAGTGGCAGAGCCCGAGCATCCACAGACACGCGCCGCCGCTCATGAGCACCCAGCTTGGCGTCCAGATGCGTTTCACCACCGGGCAGAGCCCGAGCCAGCCGAGCGCCGCGCCGGCGAGCAGACCCGCGGCCCCGGCGAGGGCGAACCACTTCAGCTTCGCGGTGGTGTCGCGCGGGCTGCGCAGGACAGTGCCGGCGATGAGGCCGAGGAGCATCGTGCCGAGGGTGGGGATGAAGCTCAGCGTCGCGTAGCCGCCGCCATTGAAGAGAAACGGTTTCTCGCGCGGGAAGAGATTCATCCACCACGTGTCGAAGGCCCACGCGAGGTTGCTGTTCTTCTGCCAGTGGGCGGCGAGGCCGGAGAGGCCGTGGGCGTCGAGCCAGGCCTTGGCCACGCCGACCTTGGCGTAGTCGAAGTCCGCGCCGGGGACCGGCCACAGCGCGAAGGCCGCCCAATACCCGGCGAGAATCGCACCGAGCGCAATCCAGTGGTCGCGGGAGGGGCGTAGCCCGAGCACGAAGAGGAATCCGTAGCCGAGCCCGATTTGGGTGAGGGTGTCCTCGAAGGTCCAGTTGGTCAGGTTGCGGCCGGTGGAGCGCAGGAACACGCCAAGCAAGATGAGCACCAGTGCGCGCCAGAGTGCGTGCCACGTCATGCGCGTGGTCGACGTCCCGCGCGCGGCGCGGCTGGCGATCGAGAAGGGCACGGCGACGCCGACCAGAAACGAGAACGACGGCTGGATGAAGTCGTGCAGCGACGCGCCGACCCACGCAACGTGGGACTGGTGCCAGGCGAGGGATCTCCAGAGCCCGCTCTCCGACAGCGCCTGCGCCACACGTGACAGCCGCAGCACCTCGGCCATCATCAGTAACATCACGAAGCCGCGATAGGCATCGATCGAGCCGAGGCGGGCGGACGCGGCGGGGGGAACGAGTGCGGCGGCGGGCGGAGTTGGGGTGACGGGAGGGGTGGACATGGGGGGCGTGGAGTAATCGCGAATGCGGTGGCGGAAGGCAACGATTAGGTCGGCCGCTTTTTCCGCCCGGTCAGGAATCGCGGCATGAAGCTGAGGTCAATTTCGTCACCGATCGATCGCCTGAAAACAACGTTTTCCGGAGTCCACTTCGATCCTAATGTAATCGTTATCATTTTTGCATTGCCACTGCCGAGGCTCCTTCCACGTTTCGCACCTGTTACCCCCTTTCCTTCGCGGTATCCATGAACTCCCTCCGATCAAACCCGACGTTTCCCTGTCTCCGTCTCACGCTCCTGGTAGTGCTCCAGCCGCTTTTTTTCCTCTCCGCCCAAACCACCCCTGCCGCCGTGGACGTCGTCACGCTTTCGCCCTTCGAGGTGAATTCTTCGAAGGACGTCGGGTATCTCGCGAAGGACACCCTCGCCGGCAGCCGCCTCAACACCTCGCTCAAGGATGTGGCCGCGCAGGTTTCCATCATGACGCCGGAGTTCCTGCAGGACGTGGGTGCCGTCACGATGGACGATGCTTTTCGCTACTCGCTCAACATCGAGAGCACGGATGAGTTTTACGATGTCACCTCCAGCAACAACGCGACGCTCACCACGCAGACGATCAATGGCAACAACCGCGCCCGCGGTCTGGGCCAGTCCACGCCCACCCACGATTTCTTCCCGACCAACATTCCGATCGACACGTACAACACCGAGCGCTTCACGTTCGTCTCCGGGCCCAACGCCATCCTTTTCGGCTCCGGCAATCCGTCGGGCAACAACGACTCTTCGTTGAAGCGCGCCCGCGTGAACAAGCCCAGTTACAGTCTGGAGTCGCGGTTCGACAGCAACGATTCGATGCGCACGTCCGTCGACCTGAACCAGCCCATCATCAAGAACAAACTCGCGTTGCGCGTCGACGGCCTGAAGTCGGACAGCCGCACGTCGCGCAAACCGAATTTCGATCGCCAGGAGCGGATTTTCGTCACGGTGGAGGCCAAGCCGTTCAAGTGGATCAGCGCCCGGGCCTACCTGGAGGATGTGCATCGCGAGCGCACGCCGGTGCGCAACACCGTGATCACGGACGCGATCACGCCGTGGATCAAAGCCGGCAAGCCGATCTTCGACAATGGGGTCGGCCAGCCCCTCCCCGCCAACGTCAACACGCCGGGCCTGGCCGGGTTCAATCCGGCTTTTCAAATTTACAACACCACCACGAACCCGGTCGTGCTGATGGGCAATATTGCGGGCACGTCCCCCGCCGGGTTCCAATATGCGAACACCACGGTGCTCAGCCGCAGCTACGACACCGCGGCGGCCGCACCTGACAATTTCGACCGGTCGTTGAGCGACAACAGCCTCTTCCCGATCGACACGAATTTCACCGGGAATGCGCTGCAAAACCGGCTGCACGCCGACATCCGCGGCTTTACCATCGAAATCAACCCGCTGAAGAATTTCTACATCGAGCTCGGCAACAATCAGGAGCGCTACATCAGCAAATTTGTCGACCTCCTGCCCTTCAGCGGCACCGAGCTGCGGGTGGATGCCAACAAGTTTCTGCCGGATCGCGTCACGCCGAATCCCAACGTGGGCCGCTACTTCGTTACCACCACTCCGGGATCGGGCGCTTCCTTCTACCGTTTCGACAGCCGGCGCGCGTCGGCCTCCTATGATTTGAATTTCACGGAAAAAAGCGGCTGGCAAAAGTGGATCGGGCGCCACCGCGTCGCCGCGCTCTGGTCGGCCGACAAGGCCCGGGACGGGCGCGCCAACAGCGATTTCCGGATCATCAATACTCCGGCCAGCCTGGCCGCCCCTTTCGCGGCGGCCAATGTCAGCAGCCCGGCCGATTCGCTCCGGGCGGCGCAACGCAGCCCGCGCATCCGCTTCTACCTCGACAACCCGCAGGACCCGGCCTCCAAGGGCGCCTACTCGGCGCAGCTTCCCTTCAACCCGTTTGCCCCCGGTATTCTGCCGGGCACCGACTGGCAGGTGGCCACCCTCGACAATCCGTATGGCGCGGACAACACGACGAACAGCCGCCGGCATATTTCGAGCAACGTCCAGACGATCCAGAGTTTCTTCCTCAAGGACAAGCTGGTCGTGACCTACGGGCAGCGCAAAGATGTCAGCAAGGCCTACTCGATCGACACGACGAGGCAGATTCGCACGGGCACGAATGGCGGCACCGGCCTGGGCACGAGCAACAACGCCGGCTTTGCCTGGTGGTATGATCAATTTGATGGCAGCAAGCAGCAGCCCGGCGCGTACGCGCTCGATCAAACTCGTTCGGGCAAGACGCGACTCGTCGACGTCGTCATCCATCCGGTCAGCTGGCTCTCGATCTTCTACGACGAGTCCAACACCCATGATCCGCCGTCCAGCATCAAGTTGAACCTGGACGGCACGTTGACGCAGGTGGGCGATGGCGTGGGCAAGAACTACGGGGTGTCCTTTCACCTGCTGAAGGACAATTTGATGCTCCGGATCAACCGCCAGAAGACCTCGGTCACCCAAGGGATCAACAACACGCTCCGTGCCGCCGGCGGCTTGGGCGGGACCAATCCGTTTCGCGGTCTGGTCTACGAACTCGAGCGCGCCGCCCTCCTCGCCGGCGCCCCCTCCAGTGTGAAGTACGCCAATTATTCCGAAAGCGTCAGAAGCATCGGCCTCGGTAATCGTCCGGCGAGCCAGCGGGAGACCTACGACGTCGTCTCCGACCAAGAGGGCAAGGGGACCGAGATCGAACTCATTGCGAATCCCACCCCCAACTGGCGCTTCAGTGCCAGCTTTGCGCGCAACGAGGCCGTGGAGACCAACCTCGGCGGCAGTTGGCTGGGCTTCATCGCCGATCGCCTCCCCGTCTGGGCCAGGTACAAAACGGCGGTGTACACCGCCACGCCGACGCTGACGATCAACGACGCGGCTCGCACCGGGGTCAACGTTTGGAATTTCATCGAAGCATCCGATGGCAAGAGCGTCGCGCAGATGAGCCGTGACCGGGTGAACGTCACCTCGCGTTACGGCTGGGCCCAGGGCCCCTTCAAGGGCGCTTTCGTCGGCGGGAGCTGGCGCTATCGCTCGCCGGCGGTGATCGGCTACGGGAGCAAGGTGGCCAAGGGCAGTGAACTGACCTATTCAGAAGGCTTCATCGGGCCGAACGACACGCTGACGATCAACGACGTTTCGAAGCCGATCAGCGGCCGGGCGCTGAACGAGCTCGACAGCTTCGTCGGCTACAGCCGGCGAATCCTGCAGAACAAGGTCAACTGGCGCGTGCAGGTCAACGTCCGCAATCTCTTCAACAACGTCGAGCGCCGCGGTCAGGCCACGCTGTCCAACGGTGACGTCGCGGTCTTCACGATTCCCGAAAAGCGCACGTTCATCCTCACGAATACGTTTTCATTCTGAGCGCGCACGAAGAAACCCGCAGCTCCGCCCGGAGGGGCGCCTGCCCAAGCGCCCGGCTCGTACCAATGTTCGTTGATCATGAGACTTTGGTCTCACCCCAGAAGGCGGCGGCTCATCTGCACTGAAAACTGAGCTGCGCCCGCATCCGATGAATCGGCCAAAATTAACATGAAACGCAGAATATTTCTTCAGACCGCGGCGCTGGGCACGGCGGGAACTTTGTCCGTGTCGCGTTTGCGGGCCGCGCCGGTTCGCTCGGCCAATCGCCTGCGCACCGTCCACTCGGGCAGTGAGCTGAAAACGACGATCCTGGTCGAAGGCCTGGCCGCGCCGATGAAGGTCTTGCAGGTGACCGACACCCATCTCAGCTGTGACGATGCCAGCGACCAGGTCTATGACGATTTCAGCACGCGCATGCGCAAGGCGTTCGCCACCGTCAAGCATCACGAAACCCTGAAACCCACCACGGCCGTCGAGTGCCTGCAGGAACTCCTACGCCTGGGCGTGGAACAGAAAGTGGATCTGCTCGCGCTCACGGGCGACATCGTCAACTACCCGTCGGCCACCGCGGTGGAGTTTGTCCGGCAGACCGTCGCGGCCACCGGCCTGCCGCATCTCTACACGGCGGGCAACCACGACTGGCACTATGAAGGGATGCCGGGCTCTTCGGAGAGCCTGAGAAAAGAATGGCGCGAGAAACGGCTGCGTCCGCTTTATGAGCAGCCGAACCTGTCATTCTCCTCCGTGGTGATGAAGGGGATCAACTTTGTCACCATCGACAATTCGACCTACCAGGTGGACGAGGAACAGCTCGCGTATTTCCGGCAGCAAGTCGCCCGCAACCTTCCGCTCGTGCTGGTGATGCACATTCCGCTCTACGTGCCGGGCATGCGGATGTCGTGCGGGCATCCCGACTGGGGAGCGGCCACCGACCGGAATTCTGCCGTCGAACGCCGCCAGCGCTGGTCGGAAAAGGGAAACCTGCCCTCGACGATGGAATTTGTGAAAGTGGTAAAGGGCGCTCCCTGCCTTGCCGCGCTCATCACCGGTCACTGGCATTCGCACTTCATGTCGGTGGAATCGAATCTCGTGCAGTACGTCACGCCGGCCGGTTTCAACGGCCGGCGCCGGCTGATTGAGTTTCAGCCGTTGAGCAACGGTTGACTATTAACGGTAACGAGGCGCGGGAGTGCAGGGACCTGTCTTCGTGCGCGCCGGCAATGCCGGCCGATGATCGGCGGGGTTTCCTATGTGCTGTGCCATCTTTGACGTATCGATCCAGTGAGCGGTGGAGCCCGATGTCCCCATCGGGCTGATTTGAGAGTGCACGGTTCAAAACCCGATGAGGACATCGGGTTCCACCTTTCAGTGGTTTCGTTTTCGGAGATAAAACGCACGTCGACTGAATTCGTACGGCTTAGCCCGAACCTTTCGCAGCGCTACGCATTCCGAAAGATCGTCGCATGTCCGACCGGCGGCCAGGGTGATCGGTTTCGACATCGGGTCATCGACCTGTTGCATTCGAGTGCATGACCATCCCCTGCATCCCACCTGCTTTGCGCGTCATTGCCATGCTGGTTGTGTTAGCGGGATGGCACGGCGTGGCCGGCGCGGCCGGGCCGATCATCGGCCAACCGCTGCCGGCCTGGGAGCGCGGCCTGCTCGACATTCACCAGATCAACACCGGCACGGGCAACGCGGCGCTCTTCATCTTCCCCGACGGAACCACGTTCCTGCTCGACGCGGGCGCGGTGAACCGGTCGCAGGAACGTGAGCCGCGTTATGATGCGCCACGGCGGCCGGACACCTCGCGGCGCCCCGGCCAGACGATCGCGCGCTATGTGCGGCGGGTCCATCCCGCCGGGCCCGGCGGGGCGCTCGACTACGCGGCGCTCACGCACTTTCACGGCGATCACATGGGCACGTTGCTGCCGGATTCTCCGCGTTCGGCGAACGGGGCCTACCAGCTCACCGGCATTACGGACGTCGGGGACGAATTGCAGATTCGCCTGCTGCTGGATCGCGACTGGCCCCACTACAATTTCCCTGCGCCCTCGGGCGGTGGGATGATGCTCAATTACCGCGCCTTTCTGAAATGGCAGACGGAAAACCGCGGCCTGCAGGTCGCGCGCTTCGAGGCGGGGCGCAGCGATCAGATCGTTTTGCGGCGGGCGCCCCGGGACTATCCGCGGTTCGAGATCCGCCAGATCGCCGCGAATGGCCACGTCTGGACCGGATCCGGGACGTCGGCGCGCAACCGGTTTCCCGAGGGGACAGTCCCGGTGGAGAACAATTGCAGCCTGGCGTTCCGGCTGACGTATGGCGCCTTCACCTATTTCAACGGCGGGGACATGGCTGGTTTCCTCGGTCCGAATGCCCCCGCGTGGGCCGAAATGGAGTCGGCGGTCGCGTGGGTGACGGGCCCGGTGGACGTGCATGCGCTGAACCATCACGGCACCCCGGATGCGGCGAACGCGTTTTTTCTGAGCGTGCTGCAACCGCGGATCCACATCCTGTCGACGTATGCCTCAAGCCAGCCCGGTCCGGAGGTGATGCGCCGGATGTTGTCGGAACGCATCTATCCCGGTCCGCGCGAAATCTTCCTGACGAACGGGCTGTGGCCGGGCCGGCGCGAGCACATGGTGAAGCTCTATGGGGAAACTGAAACCGTCTGGTTGCTGGAGCGCCTGGCCAAGACGGCCGCGACGCAGGGGCACGTCGTCGTCCGCGTGGACCCGGGTGGCGATCGGTATCAGGTGATCGTGATCGATGACGCCAATGAAACGGGCAACGTCCTGTCCGTGCACGGGCCTTACCCGTCGCGTGGAGCATCGAAGCCGGCGACCGGCGGATGAGGGCGGGACGTCGGCAATCGGGGCAGCGGTTTGCGCGTTCGCCGGAAGACTTCATCCTCAGAGGTGTGCTCGCGACATTGCACAATGCCTCCAGTAGCGTCATCGGTGGTTCTCGCAGTCGTCCCTTGCCGACCGGCCCCTGCACTCCGAATCATGTTACTCAACCTTCCTCCAGCCTTGGGTTATCCCGGGAGGCTCGTAGTCAATCAGCCGGACGGAGCGCAGGCGTCGGAGATGGCGGCGGTGGCATGTGAACACGCGCCCTTCGCTTGGCCACCCCGGAGCAAGCTCCCGGGGAATGGACCCGCCTGCGATTCACTGCAGGCGAAGAACGCGCCGGACGCCGCTGGGTTCGTGCGCCCTGAAGTTCGGCCGAAGTGGCTAATGTGAACGCCCCCACCATCCGATCGCTCGCCGCCGAGTTAGGCTTGTCGCGCGCCACCGTGGCCGAGGTCTTGCGCGGCTCGCGTCGCTTCAGCGCGAAGACCATCGCACGGGTCGGTGAAGCCGCGCGTCGCGCCGGCTACCGCCGCAATCCCCTCGTCGGCGCCGTCATGTCGGAGATCCGGCGGTCCCGAACCAGGAATTTTCGCGGCGTGCTCGCCGCGATCGATTTGAACCGCGAACTGCGGCCGGCCATCAATCGTTACGACCAACTGCTCCTCGACGGTGCGCAGCGCCGCGCGACCGAAATGGGCTTCAAAATCGAGACCCACCCACTCGCCGGCCGGAAGCTCAACTTTAACCGCTTGGACACCATTCTGCAGGCGCGCGGCATTCAGGGAATTTTCTTGTTCCCCGCTCTGGTTGAGCCGGATGTGACCCAGCTCGACTGGTCCCACTTCGCCGGAATCTACACGGACTATTCGATCCACCGACCGGCACTCCATGCGGTTTGCCCAGACCACAGCCGCGCGATGTTCGAGACCCTCAATCGTATTGGACGCAACGGGTACCGCCGGGTGGGCCTGTTCGTTTCCCCCGAAATCGATCATCGTATCCAGTATCATTGGTCGGGAGCGTTCCTTGGCTATCAGCGCGTGCACCCCGGCGTCGGTCGGGTGCCGCCGCTGCTGGCCAACGGTGTCTCGCGCCAGGACTTCATCGCCTGGTTTCGCCGGTTTCAACCCGACGTGGTCCTCGCCCACCAAACCGAAGTGATCGAATGGATGGAGCGCTGCGGGGCTCGCGTCCCGGCCAGCCACGGCTTCGTCTGCCTCAACACCATCAATCAGGACCGACCGACGGCCGGCCTCGATCTGCAGCCGGGCTTGATCGGCGCCCGGGCCGTTGAAAACCTAATCGCCCAGGTTCAGCGCGGCGAATTCGGCATTCCCGATCACCCGTCAATCGTCGGAATTCCCGCCCTCTGGCAGGACGGCCCGACCTATCTGCCTCAATCGTCCGCGCGGTAACCAAGCCAGATTTCCACCCACGGGGCGGAATTTGGTAGACTGTCTAATTTATTGCCGCTTGGCCGCCCGAATTATCGGGATTCAATTCTTCGAGATGACCCCTCCACTCGGGCTGCGCCTCCGCACCCTCGTTGCTACCCTCACGCTTACCTCCGTGCTGACGGCACAAACCCGCCCGTCGTCCGCGACCGCGCCGGACGCCCCACCCATCGTTCAACTCGATGAGTTTCAAGTCACGAGCGACCGCGACACCACCTATCGCGCGACCAATGCCGCCGCCGGCACACGGCTTGGCACCAAAATCAAGGACCTGCCGCAATCGATCACGGTGCTGACGGAGGAATTCCTGCGGGATATCGGCACCATCAACCTGAGCGACGCGCTCGCGTACGTCGGCGGAGTGACGACGGGCGAGCAGCAGCCCAACGGCGGAGACGCGACGACAATCCGCGGCTATGGGTCGCCGTTTCCGTTCAAGGACGGCATCCGCGACGAAAGCCTGAACACGCGGGGCGACATGGCGGATATCGAGCGGGTCGAAGTCCTGAAGGGCCCGTCGTCGTTCCTCTATGGCAATGTCTTCGGGATCGGCGGCGCGATCAACAAGATCTCCAAACGGCCGAAACCGAAGGCCCAATACGGCTTGGGCGCAATGGTCGGGGACTACAATTTTTACCGCGGTCAAGCCGACGCCACCGGCCCCCTCAGCCGCGACAAAACCCTGATGTATCGCCTCATCTTTGCCCGGGAGGATGGCGATACCTACCGCGACTTCACCCATGGCCGGCGCCTTTTCCTCGCGCCGAAGCTGACCAAGGTGTTTTCCGCCGCGACGCAGCTGAACGTGGACTTCGAATATCTCCGCACGGCCATCACCAACGATCCCAACGTGCCAATCGCGGTGGGCGACATCCGCCCGATTCGCGTGCCGCCGTCCCACTTCCTCGGCGAGGCCTGGGCGAAAAACGAAGTGCGCAAGCGCTCGGTCCGGGTGATCCTGGATCACCGGTTCAATCCCAACTGGACCGTGCGGCAGGCGTTCGCGACGGCCGTGAACAACGCCGACAAACACAACATCGCGCTCACGGGCACGATCGATCCGGTCAGGGCCGTCACGACGAAGCAGGACGGGATCCAAATCATCCGATCAACTTTCCTGCTGCTGCAGGGCGACGTGGTCGGCCGCGTGCAGACCGGCCCGGTGAACCATCGGCTGCTCGCGGGTTATGAAGTCAGCCGCGATCGGGTGCGCAACGACGTTTTCGCGACACCGCTGCTTGGAACATTCAATGTCTACCGGCCGATCTACAACCTGCCGCGCGGCACCACGACCCAAAGCCAGGGGATTCGCAACAAGCCGAGCGCCTACGCGTTCTACTTGAACGATCAAATCGGCCTCTGGCGCGATCGCGTGCAGTTTGTTTTGGGGGCGCGGCTCGACAAGATCTCGGGCCTGAGCACCTCGAGCCTCACGACCGCGAAGACGGATGTAAGCGTGCCGCATCATTGGACTCCGCGCCTCGGCGTGGTTGTGCGGCCCTCCGAGGCGGTGTCGCTCTACGCGGTCTATGCGGGAGGATTCATTGCGGATCGTACCGCGCGGGTGGTCTGGCCGGACAATTCGCCGGTGAAGCCCGAGACCGGCGAGATGCTCGAAGCGGGCGTGAAGGCGGATTTCCTCGAGGGAAAGCTCAGCGTAAACGCCGGGGCCTTCTCCGTGGCGCGCCAGGACGTCGTGCGGAATGCGCCCATTCCGCCGGCGCCGGCTGGCGCGATCGTGCAAAACGGCGCGGAGCAGGCGGACGGTGCGGAAGTGAACTTCACGGCTGAACTGAGCCAGGGCCTGACCGTCATCGGCAGTTACCACTACGTCGATGCGTACGTCGTGAAGGGACAAAACAATATTCCTGACGGCAAACCGCTTCAGAACACGCCGCAGCATGCGGGGCAGCTTTGGTTAAAATACAGTTTCGCCCAGGGGTTTTTGCAGGGCTTGGGCGTGCGTTTCGATGTTCGGCGCAGCGGCCGGATCTACGGCCGCGTGAACCAGAACGTCAGCCTCCCCGGCTATACGCTGATGAACGCCGGGCTTTCCTATCGTTGGAGCCGAAACCTGCGGTTGCAGTTCAACGCGCGGAATCTCGCCAATAAATACTATTATCCGGCGGCCGGCGCGAGCAACCAGATCGCCCTCGGCGCGCCCCGCACCTGGCTGGCGAGCACGAGCTACGCGTTCTAGCAATCGAACGATCTCAGGCCTCCGGTCGCAGCAACCCGCTTGCCGTGCTTCCCTCTCCGATCATCGCACTCCAGAACTCCTCCCCGGGAAAATGAAAAACAATAGTCCGGTTGCGTTGTTGGTGGCGTGTCTCGCCCTGGCCTTGAGCCCAGGCCGCGCCGCCGACGCGCCGGCGGCATTCGGCACCATCCAAGGCCGTGTCCAAAATGTCGTCTCGGGCCAGTATCTCAACAACGCGCGCGTGTCCGTGCAAGGCACCGCCCTCTCGAGCCTCACGGACGAGTCAGGCACTTTTCGGATCGCTCAATTGCCGATGGGCCCCGCGGTGCTTGAGGTGTTCTACACCGGCCTCGATCCGCTGCTGGTTCCAGTACAGATCACTGGAGGCGGTACGGTCGTGCAGGATGTCGGGCTCACCAACGTTGCCCGGTACGGCCGAGCTTCCGACGCCGTGAAACTCGACCCGTTTGTCGTGTCCACCGCCCGCGAGACCAACGCCGCCGCGATCGCCATCAACGAGCAGCGGTTTGCCCCGAACCTGAAGACCGTGGTCTCCACCGACGCGTTCGGCGACGTGACCGACGGCAATGTGGGCGAATTCCTGAAGTTTTTGCCCGGCATCGCGACCAACAACGAAGACGGACAGGTGGGAACCATCTCGATTCGGGGGTTCGAGGCCAACCAGACGCGCATCACGAGCGACGGGGCGGAACTCGCCAACACCGGCGTGAGTGGCGCCAAGACGCGCGATGTTTCCTTCGGACAGGTGTCGATCAACAACCTGGCGCGCGTCGAGGTGATCAAGTCGCCCACGGCGGCCGATCCGGCGGATACGGTGGGCGGCACGATCAATTTCGTGACGAAGAGCGCCTTCGAACGCCGGAGCGCCGAATTGGCCTACAACGTCAGCTTCTCGGCCAACAGTCGCGACGTGAGCGCCCGCCGGGAGCCGACGGTGGGCGACCGGATGATCCACAAGATGGCGCCGGGGTTCACCTTCGACTACACCCTGCCGGTCAACCGCAACTTCGGGCTGGTTGTCACCGGGCAGCATTCGGATCGCTATGTGCAGGCGACAGAACACCGGATGCTGTATTCGACCGCAGCTGCGGCGGGAGCCTCGCCGGGCGCCCCGTTCCTCTCGGAACTCCGCTTTGCGGATGCCGCCCGCCTGCCCAAGCGCCAGTCGCTGGGGTTGAAGGCCGACTGGCGCCTGGCGGCCAACTCGGTGTTGAGCGTCTCCGTGCAGACGAGCGGGTTTCTCACGACCCGATCGCCGATCCAAATGACCATCCAGCCCGGGGCGACGGTGACGCCAAACCCGGTCACCGGGAAGCGGATGACGTCCGGCCCCGATTTTGTCAGTGGCGCGACGGGGCGGGGCGTGGTCCGGATGCTGGATTCGGAGGATATCCAGCAGGTGGGCCGGATCCGGCTGTTGAACACCCGCTACCGTTTCGACAACGGCACGTGGAAGGTCGATGCGGATTTCGCCTATTCGCTCGCCCTGGGGTCGTATCGCGACATCAACGCGAAGCCGCCGCGCTTCCAGCGGATGATCACCAATTTCGCCGTGCCGGTGCGCGTGGAGTTGCGGAACATCGACGAAAACGGCCCGCGCTCCATCAAGCTCTTCGACAACAACGAGCAGGAGTTGAGCCTGTATGATATTCGCAATTATCGATTGGTGGATGCCCGGCAGAACAGCAAGGACTACGCCGACACGTTCAAGCGCGGGCGGGTCGATCTGCGCCGGCGGCTCAACCTGTTTTCGTTTCCGTTCGCGGTGCAGGTCGGGGCGTCCGGCCGAAGTCAGACGCGCGATGTGCGCCACTACAACACCATCTGGAATTACACGGGGCCCGCCGATCTCTCGTATCTGGCGCACACGCAATACAAGACGCGCGGCGACCCGAACTTCGATCCGATCCAGTGGTTGTCGACGATGAAGGCCTGGGCCGCCTTCCAGGCGGACCGCACTCTTTTCACCCTGACGCCCGCCCAGGTGGTCGCAGCGGCGACGTTTTCGATCACGAATTCCCTGTGGGTGCAGGAAAACGTCGACGCGCAATATGGCGAGGTCGACCTCCGGCCTTTCCCGCGGCTGTCAATTCTCGCGGGCGTGCGACGGGAGGGCACGACCCTGGAGGCGTACGGGCCATGGTACGATCCCAGCGCGGTGTGGGTGCGCAATGCCAATGGGAGCTTCGCCCATAACGCCGCCGGGCAACGCCTGCGCCGGCCGGATGCCGGAGCAATGGGCTCGCTGGAAGAGGTGGCGCTGACGCGCAAGGACCGGGGCGCGCACGCTGGCCGCAGCTACGACGGCTACTATCCCAGCGCCCACGCCACTTATAATATAACGGCGAATATCCTGGCCCGCGCCTCCTTTGCGGAAACCTACGGCCGCCCCAATTTCACGGAAATCGTACCCACCACCACTGCTACGGAACTCGATCTCACCGATGATCCGACGAAGCTGGGAGGGCGGTTGACCGTCCGCAATCCGGGCCTCAAGCCCTGGGCGGCAAAGAACTACGATGTCTCGCTCGAGTACTACACGCCGCATGGCGGGCTTTGCAGTGTCGGGGCGTTTCGCAAGGACGTGAGGGGTTTCTTCGTCAACGAGACCCACCTCGTGACCGAGCAGGACCTGCAGGCCTACGAACTCGGTTCGAACTACCTCGGCTGGGAAATCACCTCGCGCACCAACGGGGGCAACACCCGGCTTCAGGGCGTCGAGTTCAACCTCCAACATTCGCTCCAGCCGCTGGGCAAGTGGGGACGCCCCTTCGAGGTGTTCGTCAATGGTTCGAGGCTGACCCAGGACGGCAACCAGCGGACGAGTTTCGGTGGCTTCGCGCCCCGGAATCTGAACTGGGGCGCCAGTTTCACGAACAAGCGCTTCCGCGTCCTCGCGCGGTGGAATCAGGTTGCCGACCGCTTCCAGAGCCTGATCACCAACATCGGCACTAATGGCAGCCAGTACATCGTGGCCAAGACCACCCTGGACGTGAATGCGGAGGTCCGCCTCACGCCGTGGCTCTCCGCGTACGCCAACTGCAACAATCTGCTGAACGCCGCCGACAAACTCGACCGCTATGCGGACGAAACGCCTGTCTACGCGCGCCGCTACCAAGTGGTGGAAAACGGCACGCTGATCACCTTCGGCGTCAAAGGCCGGTTCTGAAGCGCCCGTGAAAACACCACGGCTATCTCTCATCCTCCTCTGGCTGGCCCCGCTCGCCGGATTGGCGGCACAAAAGACGGCGCCGGTGCAAAACACGGGGGAGCCCCTCCAGGGCCTGGAGGTTGGGGCGCTGCCACTGGTGTTCCGCGAGGGAGTCGATCCAGGGAAACTGGATCGATTGGTGACCGACACCTGGAAGAGCTCCCTTGAAATGCGGGTCAAAGGTCTGACCGAAGAGCTGGCCAAGGATCCCGCCAAGATAAAGATGCCCTGGCTGGGCCATTGGATCAACGCGGCGCTGTACCGGGGCGACCGGCTGAAAGAGGTGAATGCCGTGATCCGCGCTTGGCTGAAGGCTGGGTCGCCCCCGGGCGCGGGCGTGGCGGAACCGGCCCTTGCCGAAGATTCCGCCAATCCCAAGGCGCAAATCATGGCCGAGCTGAATGAAGGCGGATTGGAGATCAAGCTGCTGCTGATGTACGGTCGCGACGGCAAGTATCCCGGCCGCTTGGAAGCCGATATCGAATCGAAGCTCAAGGAAGGTGCCTGGGAAACGATCTGCGTGTATCTCGATCCCGACGGTAAGTGGCAGAAGCGAATGGCCGGATACATCGGCCACAAATATCAGGTCCTCCCGCTCATCTGGGGCCGGATGTGGGGCACGGAAAATCACGACGTCCGACGCAAACCTTGGGTGTATCTTGCCACGGCCTTGCTGCGGAGGGACCCGGCCTACACCAGCAGGCAGATCGGCGGGCATACGGTGGAGGAGTGGTTCGCCCTGCTGAGGGACTTCATGCCGCTGTATATGAAAGACAGGGTGTTGACGGGGTTGTGGATCGAACCCGGCGGGCATTACGCCCACATCACGTTCTCGACGATGATCGACCTGTATGAGACGGCGCCCGATCCGGTGGTCCGTCAGCAGGCGAAGATGTTCCTCGATCTGGCGCTGATCGAAGACGAGCAGGTCAGCGTGAACGGACTGCGCGGCGGCGGTCGGAGCCGGACGGCGGCGATGGCCGCCACGACCAGCGGGTTCAAGGACGTGATCTTCGGCGACAAGCCCGGCCTGCTGCTGAGCGACTACCAGGCGCCGCCCATCGCGATCGTGCTGCGCCACGCCAAAGGCGCGGTGCAGCCGTATCGCATCTACAACCGGGTGCCGGGCGAAAATGCGCCGGGCCGGGAGGGTTACGCCCACGTTTCGCGCCTGGTGAGTTACGCCTTCCGCACGCCGGCCTACCTGTTGGGCGGCGCGCTGCAGGATCCCAACCTGGACTATCACGCGACTTCCAACCAACGGCGTTGGAGCGGCCTGATCTTCCAGAGCGGCGAAGCGGTGTATCCGTGGCCAAAGGAAGTATTCAAAAACGCGGACGTCGGCCGGAGCGGGAACGCCTTTTGGGGCGTCCAGCACGACGACGTGATGGTGCTTCAGAAGCTGCGCAAGTCGGCCAGCGTCGACCGCATCCAGGCGGTTTTTTCGCCGGGGCTCATGCTCACGGAACGCGCCGGGTGGATTTTCGCGGAGGCCGGCAGCGGCTATGCCGCCGTCTGTTTCGTCGATCCCGAAAACCCCGCTGCCATCGGACAGTATGTCATGTCCGAAGCGCCCAGAATCAAGCGGCAGCCCGTGGGGCAATTCGCCCTACCGCAGAAGGACTTTCTGCCGATGATATTTCACGCTGGCTATGCCCGCCAACATGGGACGTTTGAGAAATTCCAGGAGTCGATCCTCGCGGGTAAGCGTGTGATCAACCAAGCGGCGTCCGAGCTCGAATACCGTCCCGTGGATGGGCCGGTGATCACATGGAACTTCAATCAGGACGCCGACCCGCTGCCGTTGCCGCGGGTGAACGGCAAGTCCCCGGACCTGCAGCCGGCGTGGTTGTTCAACAGCCCGTTCCTGAAAGCGAAATGGGAAGACCCGCGGATCTACGCCGGAGCGGGGCCGTTCCGCGCCGTCTACGATTTTTCTACCCACGAGATCCACCAGCGGCGGGTGCCCTGACGCGCTCAATCATGCAACTGCTCAGAATGATAACCACAGACTCGGACCGGCGGCCGGTCGGCGGGCGCCGCCGCTTCGCTGGCGGCGGGGCATGGTGGCCGTTGACGGTCATCGCCATTAGTGGAGTCGCCTTCGCCGGTCGGGCCACTGCTGCAACTGCCGCGCCCGGTCATCCCAACATCCTCGTGATCCTCGCCGACGACCTCGGCTACGGCGACGTGCAATGCTACAACCCGCAGCGCGGGAGAATCCCGACGCCGAATATCGATCGCTTGGCGGCACAGGGCATGCGGTTCACGGATGCGCATTCCTCCTCTGGCGTGTGCTCGCCGTCGCGCTACACGCTGCTGACCGGGCGCTATCACTGGCGCACGCGGCTTCAGTCCGGCATCGTCAAGGTCTTTGGCGAACCGACGATCTCACCCGACCGCCTCACCATCGCCGGCCTCGCCAAACAGCACGGATACCGCACCGCCTGCATTGGAAAATGGCACCTGGGGTGGAACTGGCCGATCGCTGAGTCCCAGCGCAAGCTCCTCCAGGCTGCGCCGCAGTCGGGCCCGAATGACGAGGCACCCCTCGCGAGCGCCGAGCAGCGGGCCGCGTGGCGCGACATTTTTTCGCAGGCCATCGGCGGCGGACCGACGAGCTGTGGGTTCGACACGTACTTCGGCACCGACGTCCCGAACTGGCCGCCGTATTGTCTTATCGAAAACGATCGCACCGCGGGCGTGCCGACGGAGTTTCTGCCGCGGGCAAAACTGCAGAACAATCTCGCCAGCACGCAGGGGCCGGCGCTGTCCGGCTGGAGGTTGGAGGGAATCCTGCCCGCGCTGGCGGAGCGGGCTGCGGGATTCCTGGCCGACGCGGCGGCGCAGCCCGCGCCCTTCCTGCTTTATCTCCCGCTCACCGCGCCCCACACGCCGCTCGCGGTCAACGCCCCGTGGCACAAGCGGAGTGGGCTGAACACGTACGCCGATTTCTTGATGGAGACGGATGCCATGGTGGGCCGCGTGCTCGACGCCCTGGAAAGAAGCGGCGCAGCTGATCGCACGCTGGTGATTTTCACTAGTGACAACGGTTTCGCCCCCTATGTCGGCGCCGGCGAACTCGAGCAGATGGGCCATTTTCCCAGCGGCCCGTTGCGCGGCTACAAGGGGGATGCCTGGGAGGGCGGCCACCGGGTGCCGTTCATCGTCCGCTGGCCTGGCGTCGTGAAACCGGGGGCAGAATGCAGCCGACTGATCCATCAAGCCGACCTGATGCGGACGATGGCCGACATCCTCGGCGCCACGCTGCCCGACAGCGCGGGCGAAGACAGCTTCAGCCTGCTCCCGCTGCTGCAGGGCGGCAGCTGGCCGGTGCGCGAGCATGCGATTAGTTGCGCGATGCGCGGCCAGCCGGCGTTGCGCCACGGCCATTGGAAACTCGTCGCCGAAGCGACGGGCACGGGAGGCCCTCCCGTCTGGATGGCCGGCGTGCCCGACCGCGGCGGACCCATCACACCGTCGACTCCGGTCCTCTTGTATTATCTGGCCGACGACATCGGCGAGACGAAGAACCTCGCCGCCGCAGAGCCCGCTCGCGTTGCCGCGATGCAGGCACTGCTGGAACAACTGATCGTCGCTGGTCGGAGCACGCCGGGCGCCCCGCAGAAGAACGATATCGAGGTGATCCGGTATCCGCGGGCCGCCACCGCTCCGCCCGGAAAAAAGTCCGGGGCCGACAGGAAGGCTGGCGCGTCCGAAGGTTGAGGCGGCCGGAGCGGATCAAAGACTCCGATAGCCGACCACCATCCCCGTACCCATATCACATGAATCCTTCGCACGCACTCTGGCGCGGAGCCGTCCTCGCGGCTGCGCTGACATCGGCTGCGGTTTGGGCTGAGCCGACGGTAGAACCGCAGCCGCCCTCATCTCTTACGACGAAAGTCACGGAGTTTGTCTCCTACAAGAAGCAGGGCGATCCAGTGGTCCTGATTCCGCCAGCGCAGGCGGCCGGTGCGGGTGGGAAAAACTCCTACCGCCTGATCGCCGATATTTCTTACCTCGGTGAGGACTACCCGGAGCGGGCGGACCTCTACCTGCCGCTGGGTGAAGACCAAATCTATCCCGCCATTCTGGACATCCACGGCGGCGGCTGGTTGATCGGCGACAAGACATGGCAACGCGTGAACGCCGGAGTCATGGTCAGCCGGGGATTTGCCGTCTTTACCATCAACTACCTGCTCGGACGGCGGCCGACCGGAAAGGTGAAGGATCAAGGCGGTTGGCCACGCAACTTGCTGGATTGCAAGACGGCATTGCGTTTCATGCGAGCGTACGCGGACAAACTGCACATTGACCCCAATCGGATTGCGGTCAGTGGCCAATCCGCGGGAGGGCATCTGGCCCTGTTGACCGGGCTGAGCGCCAACCTTCCCGAGTATCGCGACGGTTTCTACCAAGGCCAGTCGGAGCACGTTTCGGCGATCGTGAACTTCTATGGCGTGACCGATCTTCGCCTCTGGGGAGCGAACGCGCTTTTCAGCGAATGGGACCGTGCCGACACCAGGATCCTGTCGCTTGCATCACCGGTCGATCTGGTCGTGAAAGCCAGCCCGCCCATTCTAACTCTCCATGGTGGAGCCGACAAAATGGTCGACTTCAAACACGCCGAATCGCTCGACGCTGCGGCGAGGAAACACGGTGCACCGCATGAGTTGATTATGTTGGAGGGCGCCTCCCACGGCTTCAAAATTGTCCCCGACAAGAACAACGGGAAACGCGATTTGACCGATGATGTGGTGAGATTTCTGGAAAAGCACCTGGGCGGCAACCGGTAGGTGTGCGGGCGCGCCCGTCCGAAGGGCCAGGGCCGAAAGGGTGAGGCCTTGCGTCTGAGTCCAAGACGGAGGTGGGCGTCATATTTTCCAGATACGAACGGCAGAACTCGCTCCCCTGTTTTCGGCTGTCTGTGCAAGGGCCTTACCCGTCGCGCGGAGCTCCGACGCCGGCGAGCGGCGGATGAAGAGGCCTCCGGACAGGGTCAATAGGGACAGGTCAATAAATATCCCTGCTCAGGGTCGCGTTCAAGGGACAGGTCAATAATCCCTGCGCAAGGTATCCGCCCAAGGGACAGGTCAATTATTCCCGCTTAGGGGACGCGTTAAAGGGACAGGTCAATAATATCTGATTGGACCCCCGCGGGGCGATTCGGGTGAAACCGGGAGGCTGGGAGGACCTCGCCCGATCAGTTTGCAGACTTGCGCTAGTCGGCTGGTTGACACTTCTTGGGGCACCCGCTCGTGACATCGAGTGATGATTTTACCCACAATTCGAATATCGCTGCGCCCGTTTTGCGCGCTCCTCAGCGGCCTCAGCATCGCGCACTCCGCATCGGCCAAGCTGCCGCCGGAAATGATCGCGCGGCTGCCCGCGCCTGTGGCCCGCACAGTCGACTTTGCCAGGGAGATCCAGCCGATTTTCGAGGCGAGTTGCGTGCAGTGCCACGCGCGGGGCAAGAGCAAGGGTGGTTTCAGCCTGGAGACGCGCGCCGATTTTCTCGCGGGCGGTGACGCCGGTGCGCCCGCGCTCGCCGGCCAGAGCGCGGAGAGCACCGTCGTCGCCATGATTTCGGGCCTCAATCCCGAGATTGTCATGCCCAAGAAGGGGAAAAAACTCACGCCCGATCAGGTCGCCGTGTTCCGGGCGTGGATCGACCAGGGCATGAAGTGGCCGGAGGCGATCACGTTTTTCAAGCACGAGCCGGCCAACCTGCGACCGCGCGACACGGTGCCCGTGCCCAACAAGCGAGGACTCGACCAACCGCTCGATCGGCTGGTCGACGCCTATTTTGCGAAAAACAGGATCGCCTGGCCCATGCCCGTCGATGACCGCACCTACGCCCGCCGCGTCTGGATCGACGCGTGCGGGTTGCTGCCACCGCCGGCCGAGCTCGAGGCGTTCGTCGCCGAGCGCGCGTCCGACAAGCGCGCGCGACTGGTGGCCCGGTTGCTCGCCGAGCCGCAGCGCTACGCCGAGCACTGGCTCACGTTTTGGAATGATCTCCTGCGAAATGACTACAAGGGCCCGGGCTACACCGACGGCGGGCGCAAGCAGATCACCGGCTGGATCTACACGGCGCTCGCGCGCAATCTCCCCTACGATCAGTTCGTCGCCCAGCTCGTCAATCCGGGCGCCGATGCCGAGGGCTTCGCCAACGGCATCATCTGGCGCGGCGCGGTCAACGCCAGCATGGTGCCGCCGATGCAGGCCGCGCAGGGCATCGCGCAGGTCTTTCTCGGCGTGAACCTGAAGTGCGCGTCGTGCCACGACAGCTTCATCAACGAATACACCCTCAACGACTCCTACGGCCTCGCCGGCATTTACTCCGACGGCCCACTCGAGATCGCGGAGTGCGACAAGCCGACCGGCCACACCGCCAGGGTGAAGTTTCTATACGACGAACTTGGAGGCATCGACGGCACCGCCGCCCCCGCCACGCGCAAGCAGCAGCTCGCCGAGGTCATGACCGGCCGCAAGAACGGCCGGCTGCCCCGCACGATCGTGAACCGGCTCTGGCAGCGTTTCATGGGCCATGGTCTGGTCGAGCCGGTTGATGAAATGGACAGGCCCGCCTGGTCGCCCGAGGTGCTCGACTGGCTGGCGGAGGATCTCGTCGCGCACGGCCATGATCTCAAACACACCATGGCGCGCATCCTCACGTCGCGGGCCTATCAACTGCCCGCGGTGAGCCTGGGCGAGACGGAGGAGAACTTCCGTTTCCGCGGTCCCGCAGTGCGTCGGCTCAACGCGGAGCAGTTTGCCGACGCCATCACGACACTCACCGGGCAGACCCTCGCTAAGACCGACGCGAAACTGAACCGCCACGCCGCGCTTTCCCCGGCCGCCGAACAACTCCCCCTCCAACCAAAATGGATCTGGGGCGCGGCGCAGGCGCAAGTGAAGGCGCCACCCGCCACGTTGGTCTTCCGCCGGGCGGTCACGCTCTCCGCGACGCCGACCACCGCGCACTTCGCGATCAGCGCGGACGACAATTACGCGATCAAGATCAACGGGAGGAACGCCGGCACCTCCGGCCGGCGCAACAGCACCGCCACCGATTGGATCGACGTGCAGGCTAACCTCCGGGCGGGCGACAACACGATCGAGATCACCGTCGTCAATCTGCCGCCCGACGACGGCCGTCTCGTGGCGGTGAAGACGGACGCGCTGCCCGACGCCGCTTCGCCGGCCGGATTGATTCTTTATGCGCGTTGGCGCGTGGGCGAGGAGATCGCGGATTTCGTGTCGGATGGAAGTTGGACGGTGACGGCGTTGCCGGAGCCGACCAACGACCGCTTCGCCGTCCGGTCCAACCGGGAGAAAGTGGAGATCGGTCCCGCGACCGAGCTGGGAGGCGTGGAGCTGGCGCCGTGGCGGCTCGGCCGACACTTCCTCGATGTAGCCGCGGCGCCGAAGGACACGCTGCCGGTGCAACGCGCGTCGCTCGTGAATTCCGATCCGTTGATGGCGGCGCTGGGCCGGCCCAACCGCGAGCAAGTCATCACCGTGCGTCAGGCCACGGCGACGACCTTGCAGGCGCTCGAGCTGACCAATGGGGCGACGCTCGCGAAACGGTTGAAACTGGGCGCGGAAAAGATTCTCGCCACGCCGCCCGCCGACCCCGTGGCCTTGGTCGAAGCGCTTTACCGCCAGGCCTTGGGTCGCGCTCCGAGCGCAACCGAACAACGGCTCGCCACCCAACTTGTCGGCTCACCGGCGACGGTCGAAGGACTCGACGATTTTCTCTGGAGTCTGACGATGCTGCCGGAGTTTCAACTCATCCGCTGATGCGAGCCCGGAAAGTTCACATCGCGGCCTCTGGCCGCAACCCTCCTCCGGTGGGCAAGCTAACCGAATCCGGCGTGAATTCAGAATCCTCCGCTCATGGAGGCGGGGTGCCCGCACCCCGCAGGTTGGCAAGGGCAAACCGGTTTTGCCGCGGGGTGGGGGCACCCCGCCTCCACCAGCACGTCATGAATCATCGCGAAGCGGCGCGTCGGCGAGCCGGTTCGACAGGCTCAACGAATTCCGCGCGCGGAGCGCACGGCCCACCTCTCGGATTCCATTCCGTCGCGGGGAATCGGTTGGGGCTGAATGGACACGGCTAAGATGGCGCGACTTTCCGCCGCCGGAACAGATTTTCGACCAGACGCTGCCGCCACTCCCGCTCCCAACGACCACAATCCCATGAATCTATCTCCCCGCCTAGTGTCGCCCGCGGATTCGTCGGGCCGGCCCGACCGTTGGACGCGACGCGATTTCCTGAAGACCGCGTCCGCCGCCACGCTCGCCGCCCTGGCGGCGGGCGCGCCGCGCTCGCTCCCGGGGTCGGAGCCGCCGGAGAAGATCGCGCCGACCGCCGACCGCGTGATTGTGCTTTGGATGGCGGGTGGCATGGCGCACACCGAGACCTTCGATCCGAAGCGCTACACGGAATTCACCGCGGGGATGAATCCCAACGACGTACTCAGCACGTTTCCCTCGATTCCCACCAGCGTGGACGGCGTGAGATTTTCCGCCGGGCTGGAGCAACTCGCGCAGGTGATGGACCGTGGCACGTTGATCCGCGGCATGCAGGCGGCCGATCTGGGGTTCATTTTGCACTCGCGGCACCAGTTCAACTGGCACACGGGGTACGTGCCGCCGCAGACGGTCGCCGCGCCGCATCTCGGGGCGTGGATTGCGCGCACGCTGGGCCCGCTGAATCCGGCTGTGCCGGCGTTCATCAACATCGGCCAGCGCTTTGATCTTGGCGAGGGCGAGGAGCTGAAGGCGTTCACGTCGGCGGGATTCCTCGGCAGCGAACATGGACCGTTCAACGTGGCGTTTCCGGAACAGGCGGCGGACGCCGTGCGTCCGCCGGCGGGAATGAGCCCGGGGCGATTCGCTGATCGTGAGAAATTTTACCGCGAGCTCCTCGCCGCGAGTCCGATTGGGAAGGAAGGCAGCGGCTACCAGAAGGAGTCGCTGTTGCGCGCGATGGACAACGCGCACCGGCTCCTGAGTTCACCGGCGGCGAAGGCGTTCGATCTCGCGTTGGAGCCGCTGGAGCACGTGCGGGAGTATTTCCCGGGTTATGAGCCGGGGATGCGTTTCGACGCCCCGCGCGATCGTCTGGGGGCGAAATATGAGGAAGGGATGGTCGGCCGTTTCGGCCTCGGCTGCCTGCTGGCGCGACGGCTCTGTGAAGTCGGCGCGCGTTTCATCGAAGTCACGACGGAGTACATTCCGTTCCTCAATTGGGATACGCATGAGAACGGCCACGCGCGGCTGGTCGGAATGAAGCAGAGCATCGACGCGCCGATTGCGCAATTGGTGCGGGATCTCGAAGAGCGTGGTTTGCTCGACCGGACACTTATCGTGCTCGCGAGCGAGTTCAGCCGCGACATGATGGTGGAAGGCAAGCCGGACCGGGGCGTGAAGGACCAGGTCGAAGTGCCCGAAGTGATCAAGGATCCGAAGCATTACGGCATGCACCGGCATTTCACGGCGGCGGGCAGCGTGTTGTTGTTTGGTGGCGGTATGAAGCGCGGTTACGTTCACGGCATCACCGCGGAGGAGCGACCCTGCCGCACGATCAAGGATCCCGTGACGATTCCCGATCTGCACGCGACGATATATCGGGCGCTGGGCATCCCGCCGAACCACGGCTACGACGTGGAGAAGCGCCCGTTCTACGTGACCAACGATGGCAAAGGCAGGGCGGTGCGAGAGTTGTTTGGGTGACCCGGGAAGGGGTCAGGTTGCTTTTTGTTGATTTTTATTGTATCGCGATGGTTTCCCCTCCATCTGCAGAGGATGGCGAGGCAGTTGCGCATCCAGTATGATGGTGCCCTATATCACGTCCTAAACCGCGGAAATTACCGGCGAGACGTTTTCGAAACGGCTGGAGCAGCACAGGCGTTTGTCACGGCGTTGGAAGAAGCAAGTTCACGGTATGGCTGGCGGGTGCATGCGTATGTCGTGATGCGCAATCACTACCATCTGGCGATCGAAACCCCGCAACCAAATCTGTCTGATGGAATGCATTGGTTGCAGGCGACTTTGGCGACACGATTCAACCGATTTCGGAACGAACGTGGTCACCTGTTTCAAGGGAGATATAAGGCGATCCTGCTGGAGGATTTTTCGGTATTGGCCCGGGTTGTGAATTACATTCACCTGAATCCATTGCGAGCAGGAATCGTGGAACATGCTTATTTACAGACGTTTCGCTGGAGCAGTTTGGCGCGATTCACAAAGGGAAGTCGATTCCCCGCTTTGTGCGCAGATGATTGGTTTGGGGCGCTCGGGTTTTCGGACACGCCTGAGGGTTGGCGAAGTTACATTGCGCTTTTGAGCGATCTCGCCGTGAGCCGCGAAGAGCAGGAACGCCAGGGTTGGATAGGGCTTTCCCGAGGATGGGCGATTGGCACAGCCGCGTGGCGCCAGGCACTTGCGCGAGATCACGCGCATCTCAGATTGGCGCCGACGATCGAACCAGTGCAGTCCCGCGAGTTTAATCGGGCGCGCTGGGCGCTGCGACTAAGGCAACTGTTCCTCGAGGCAAGGCGCACCCCTGAAGAGGCCAGCACTGCACCGAAAGGTGCAAAATGGAAAATTGAGTTAGCCGCGAAACTTCGCCATGAGGAAGCGGCTTCCGTGGTGTGGATCGCCACCGCTTTGTACATGGGCAAGCCGAGCGCAGTGCGTTCGTACCTTTGCAGGATGAGAAAGACGGTACAAAATCAACAAAAAGCAACCTGACCCCATCTTTAGCGCACTTCGTATACCTCGACCAAGGCCACGCCAGTGGTGTTGTTCGCGCCGGAGACTTGGATCGTGTAGGCGCCGGCCGGAAGCGTGACGAGGAGCGCGCTGTCGCGGCTGCCTTCTCCGAGCGGAAACGCGCCCACCGTGCGTGCGGTGGCGCGGAGGTCGGACGCGTTCGCCGCTGAATTCCAAGCGGTGTTGGTCGAGACGCTGAGCGAGCCGGCGAAGAGAGTGACGACCGGCTGCGCGAGGACTCCGGCGACCCCAAAGGGCGCAGCGCCGAGGGTCGGCCCCACAGCCCGGATCAGCACCGTCTTGGGCGCCCCAGCGCCGACGACCAGACCGGGAATGAGGATGTTGGCGCCAGTGCCCACCTCGGCGCGCACGGCGAGATTGACGAGGCGCGAACTGGATCCCGCCGCCATCGCGGGGGTGTCGGCGTCATAAACTTCGACGAGGGCAAGTCCGGTGGCACCGCCGGCGCCGGAGATTTGCGCCGTGTATGCGCCCGGTGCGAGGCGCGCGACAAGGGCGGCATCGCGGCCCCCGGCGGGCAAGCTGAACGCCCCAACGGCGGCAAAGACGGCGGCATCGGTCGCAGTCCAATTATCATTGATCGCGGCAATCTGGGTGGCGGAGTTTGGGCCGAACAGCGTGAGCACGGGATCAGTGAGCATGCCACCGAGGTTGAAAGGCGCGGCGGCGAGCGCGGGACCGACGGCGCGCACGAGCACAGTCTTGCCGGAGCCAGGGCCGATCACGAAGCCGGGAATGAGGACATTGTCGCCGGCGCCGACCTGCGCGCGCGCCGCAAGGTTGATGAGCCGGCTGGTTGCTTGCACCGGCGCCGGCTCGGCGAGAGCAGCGATCCAGGCGCGGAGCAGTGCTTCACCGGCGGAATCGCGTTCGTGGCCGGCCAAGGGCGGCATCTGGCCTGGACCGCGAAGGGCGATGCGCTGCAGGGTGCGTGAATGGTCGGCGTCGCCGGGCACGATGACACGGTCTGCGGAGTCACCGCTGGAGTCGATCAACGCGCCGTTGACAATGCCAGCCAGGGTGAGCGGCGTGGAGAGGCGGGCGTCGAAGCGGCCGAGGGCGTTGCCGTCGGGCTGATGGCAATACGAGCAATTGACGTCGAAGTAGGAGCGCGCGCGGTGGTCGAGCAGGGCCGCTGGGTCGTCGGCGCGGGCAAGCGCCGGCAGTCCTGCCAGCGTACCGTTGGCAGCAGAGGCGCCCAGTCCGTCCGCTCCCGACAGGTAACCGGCCTGGGAGAAAACGGAAATGATATTGGCGGTGCCGCCGGGGAAGGCGTGCCCGCGGTTGAGCTGGCGGGTGTTGAAGCTGAGCGCGAAGCCGCCGGCGGCGGTGTGACACGTCGCGCACTCTGCGCGGCCGGGGAAATGCCAGGTTTGTGGGCGCGCGACGCCATTTTCGACGACCGTGAAGATCTGGTCCGCGCCGTTGTCAGCGACGAGCGTGGCGTCGGTCTGGGCGTCGTTCCAGCGGTAGGTGAAACCGTACACGCCGGTGGCGGTTTTCACGAGGAAACGCGTCTCGATGCGACGCGTTGTCGCGGGTTTGCCGCGCGTGAGTTCGAGGTCGAAGTGTTTGATCCAGACGGCGCCGGTCGGGAGTGTCCAGTTGCCGTCGGCGGAGAAACCGAGGGTGCTCGACGAGTCGGGCAGCGCGAACCAGCGGCGTTTGCCGGCATGGTCGGACCAAAAGGAAACGTTGGGTTCGTAGGCGACGACGCCGGCGGAGGGCGTGAGATTCGCCAGGTCGGCGAAGGCCCCGGTGGCGGCAAGAGTGGCGGGTAACACCGTGCCACCCGTGACGGGACTGGCGACGAGGCGCTTGATGCTGTTTTCCGTGAGGTCGGCGAGGAGCATGTCGCCCGTGGCCGGGTCGAGGCCGAACGAACTGATCCCGCCGTCGGTTGCGAGGAGTTGGACGCGATCGACCGCGACGGGATTGTCGCCGTCGGGCTGGAGCGCCCAGATCCGGCCGCTCACGAAGTCGGCGAACACGTAGCGCCCGACGAGGTCGGTGTATTTGGAGCCCCGGTACACGAGTCCTCCGGTGACGGACGAGCCTTGGGCGGGGTTGGGGTAGTCCCAGATGGGGGCGAGAAACGTGGCGCGGGCGGCGGCGGGAGGATTGGCGCGGGGACCGGCGATGTTTCCCTCGCGATGGTTCCAGCCGTAGTTGCCGCCGCGCACGATGACATCGATTTCCTCGCGGGCGCCCTGCCCGACGTCGCCGAGCCAGAGGCGGCCGGTCGCGGGATCGAAGGCCATGCGCCACGGATTGCGCAGGCCCACGGCCCAGAACTCGGTGCGGACGAGCGCGGCGTCAAGGGCCGCACCGTTGAAGTTCGTCGCTCCCACCCACGGGTTGTCGGGCGGGATGGCGTAGCTGCCGGAGTGGATGGCGGGATGTGGATTGGGCGGCAGCGAGCCGGGGCGTCGATCGACATCGAGGCGGATGACGCCGGCGAAGAAATCACGATCGAGGCGCTGGCTGTTTTGAAACTGATCGTTGCCGCCGCCCTCGTCGCCGAGCGAGAGATAGAGGTAGCCGTCGGGACCAAAGATAATCTGGCCGCCGTTGTGGTTGTCCGCTTCGTCGCGCTGCGTGAGAAGCGGTTGTTCGGAGCCCGCGTCGGCGAGGTTGGGATCAGTGGCGGAGACGCGGAAGCGCGCGAGCCGGTTGTGCAGGCCGCTGCCGGCGGCGGTGGACGTGGTGAGCGTATACCAGACAAAAAATTCACGGTTGGTCGCGTGGTCGGGATGAAAGGCGAGGGCGAGCAGGCCGCGTTCATCATTGCCACCGCCGGTGGCGACGCGGGCGGCGAGGTCGAGGAACAGCGTGCGCGAGGGGGGGATCGCGGTGACATCGGGGATGATCCAGATCCGGCCGGTCTTTTCCACGACGAAGAGCCGGCGCGAGTCACCGGGAGGGGTGACGAGGGCGAGCGGCTGCGTGAAGGAGAGTGGAGCAAACGCACGCGCGGTGGTGTAGTTGGTCGCGGGTGGCGTCGCACTGATCCGCAGGGAGGTGGCGGGGGTGCGGGTGAGCGGTTGGGCGGGGGCGAACGCGGCCAACAGACCGAAGATGGCGGCAAGGGCCGGCCGGCGGCGGGGCAGGGACGAAGCGAAGCGGTACGGGCATCCCATCGGTTCAGGTCGGCCACGGCACGTCGGGGCGCAGGTTGAAGCGGGTGGCGGGCGGGAAGTGCAGGCCAAAAAATTCGGAGAGGACGGCGACCAATTCGTCGGCCGTGGCGAGGGAGTGCTTTTCGACCCGTCCGTCGGCGTGGCGGGTCGTGAACTCGCGGTTGAGCAGCGTGTGACGCCGGTCCGCGAGCGTGCGCGACGCCCGCAGGTTTTGCAGAAACGCCGATTGCGGGTGCGAACACGTGAACCAGTTGCTCACCTCGAAATCGACACCCGGCACCGCCGTGAGCGTGAAGGTGTAGACGTCGCCCCAGGTGTCGCCGAGCTTCGCCTGGTGCACGACAAGGTCCCCCCGACGAACCAGACGACGTGGCTCAAGGCACCCGGCTTGCTCACGATCAAATTCCAGGCGCAACGGTTGAAAAAGCGACATGCTCCCAAAGCCGACGTCGGCGAGGCACGAACCGGCGTCGGAGGTTTCGACGCGGAGCAGCTGATGCACCGGCGGAGTCGCCAGCTCCGGCGGCAGTTGCCAGCGGACCCGGCCGATCAGCGGGGTGACGGTGAAGCCCAACGCGCCCAGCACCGCGCCGAGCAGGGCGTTTTGCTCGAAGCAATAGCCGCCGCGGCAGTCGTGCACGAGTTTTCGCTCGATCGACGGCAGGTCGATTTGGATCCGGCGGCCGAGCAAAATATCGAGATTCTCAAATGGAATCGTCTGCGCATGGCGCGTGTGGATGCCCGCGAGAGTCGCAATCGTCGGCGCGCGAGATCCCTGGTAACCGATGCGGGCGAAATACGCGTCAAGATCGAGCATGGGAAGATTCCGGTCGCCAATGGTATCGCCGGGCGGCGCGCTCCGCGTCGGAGCACTTCAGCGGCTCGTGGGCGACGAGACTGGGCGGCGCTGGTACGAGTCGCGCGCAAACACCAGGGTGTCCGGGCCCTTCAATTCAATCGTGCCCAGGCCGCTCACGCGCAGCACGGCGACCTGATCGGCGCGCCGGCGGGCGAGAGTGTAGTTCCCTGCGTGTTCGTCAACCGGCTCGCGCCCGGGGCCGTACTCGCGGTAGCGGGCGGTGCCGTCGGCGGTGATTTCGAGGACGCGTTCGTCGTCGCCGGTTCCGCTGGCATAGGTGCCGATGGCCTGCTGGCGCATTGTGATGGTTTCGGCGGGCGCCGTGACGGGCACGTAGTCGGAACCGGGATCGACTTCATCGGGACGAAACGTCAACCACGCGGAGGTCGCGACAATCAGGGCGGCGAGGGCGAAGAGCGTGAGGGCCAGGACGAGTTTGGTTTCGGCCGGAGGCCGGACCACGACGGGAGCAGGGGCGTCGGAGGGAGTGGGTGAACTGATGTCTTTGCCGTCGAGAAACGACGGGATCTCGGAGGCGGCGCGCTCAAGGTAATTCTGCGCGTCGGTCGATGAGCGCAGCAGAAACCGCTCGCGGCCGGGGCGGATCGTAAAGCGACCGCGGCGACCCGTCACGACGAGATGCGGATCGGCTTCGGCAACTTCCGAGGGGTCGAGCGCGGCGAGTTTTCCGAGCAAGGCGACGAGGCCGTCGCTGTCGAGGGCGCCGAGTTCACGCGAGGATTCATCGGAACGTGCGGCGGCGAGGTCGGCCGTGAGAGCCCGGGTGGTGACCTTGAAGGTCGGGGCGGCGGGGGAATCAGCGTTCAATGACGTAGAAGGGTGCACTGCCGACACCGAGGAAGAAATTCCCCGTGGCGAGGTTGCCGTCGTCGATCAAGCGATCGATGGCGCGGAGCTGGGTGACGTCGGTGGTCACCCTGGAGGCGGCGAGCGTGCGGATGCCGATGGCGGCGCGGTAGCGGACGCCGGCGGAGAGGATGTTGTATTCCCAGTTGTAGCGCCCGCCGATCGGGGTGACGCGGCGCCACGAGGTGTTGCCGAGGCTGCCCACCATGAGAGGAGGCATCACGCCGATTCCGGAATCGGGAGGATACTTTCCGTTTTGCTGGGCGTAGGTTTGAAACGCACTCGCAAAGGTGCGGAGGTCGCTGGCGACGGTGCTGGCCCGGGCGGAGATCGTGGTGCGCTTGAGTGCGGGCATGGCGAGCGCGGCCAGCACTCCGATGATGAGCGTCACCATGCCGATCTCGACCAAGCTGAATCCTCGGGTCGACCGCAGGCGGTGTCGGACGGACGGAGACGAAAGTGGAACCGGAGGCATGGTCGAAAGCGCGGAGGCGCCGGAATCTCGATTAAGAGCGCAAATTCGCGGATTAGGTGCGAGGAGAAAAACGGGTGTATCGTCCGAGAGCTCATTGGTTCGGCGAAGGTCTGGTGCTTTGTCGCAGGCGTGCGGTTGCGATGCACGCGGCGAGGGCGTCGCGCCCCCGGTTTCAATTCACCGTCACCTGCGATTTGGACTATTCCCTGGGTGGGGCCCGACCTCCGGGCGGGCCGTCGGAAGTCCGCTCGTGCTCGGCCCGCCCGGAGGTCGGGCCGTATCCGGCGCGGTCGCGCCGAACTCCGAAATAATACAACCAGTGGTTTCGGAAATTGAGCTGCGCGCCTCGCGAAATTCCGACCACTCGACCAAGAAAAAGGGCGGGCCGCGATGGACCCGCCCTCCGAGCTGGCAGTGCGCGATGCGTCGCGCGGCGTGGTTCAGGCCGGCTGATCGTCGGCGGGAATGCGCATCGCGTAGAACGAGCGGTAGACGAAGATGAGGGCGATGAGGAAGAAGAACGCACCGATGGCGGTCTTGGTGCCCTGATCCTTCATCGTGACCGCAATCTCCACGGCGAGCAGGCCGAAGAGCGTGGTGAACTTGATCACGGGGTTCATCGCGACGGACGAGGTGTCCTTGAACGGATCGCCCACGGTGTCGCCGACGACGGTGGCGGCGTGCAGGTCGGTGCCCTTCTGGCGGAGTTCGACCTCGACGATTTTCTTGGCGTTGTCCCAGGCGCCGCCGGCGTTGTCCATGAAGATTGCCTGGAAGAGCCCGAAGAAGGCGATGCCGATCAGGTAGCCGATGAAGAAGTAGGCGTTGAAGAACGGCAGCGCCAGGGCGAAGCAGAAGACGACGATGAAGATGTTCCACATGCCCTTCTGCGCATACTCGGTGCAGATGCGCACGACTTCCTTGCTGTCCTTGTCCGAGGCGGTCTTGGCGTCGAGTTTGATGTTCTTCTTGATGTAGACGACCGCGCTGTAGGCGCCGGTGACGACCGCCTGGATCGAGGCGCCGGTGAACCAGTAGATGACGGAGCCGCCCATGATCAGGCCGAGGATAATCTCGGGCTGCACGATGGAGAGCTTCGCGACGGCGCCCCCAAACATATTTTCGAGGAGGATGATGATGCCGAACACCATCGTCGTCGCGCCGACGACCGCGGTGCCGAT
>SXSC01000062.1 GCA_005792355.1 Opitutaceae bacterium | reverse complement strand
CTGGAGGAAAACGGGCGGCGGCATTTCATGACACGGCGCTTCGATCGGCTGACAGGCGGGGCGAAGCTGCACATGCAGTCGCTGGGCGCGCTGGCGCATTTTGATTTCAACCAAGCCGGAGCCTACGCCTACGAGCAGGCGCTGCTGACCATCCGCCAGCTCAAGCTGCCGATGGCCGCAGTGGAGGAGCAGTTCCGACGGATGGTTTTCAACATCGTCGCCCGGAATCAGGATGACCACGTGAAGAACATCGCCTTCCTCATGAACCAGCAAGGCGAGTGGTCGCTCGCGCCGGCCTTTGACGTGACCTACAGCTACAATCCGTCCGGCTCGTGGACGGCCACGCACCAGATGACCCTGAATGGAAAGCGCGACGGTTTTGCGCTGGAGGATTTTGACGCGTGCGCGAAAGCGGCGCTGATGAAGCGGGGCCGCGCGGCGAAGATTATCGAGGAAGTGCAGATGGCGGTGAGACGCTGGCCGGAGTTTGCCGCAGGGGCGGAGCTCGCCGACGAATGGCGCGACAAGATCCAGAAGACGCACCGCCTGACTTTACCGGGAACATGAGCCTTAACGAATCCATCGTCGAAGACGCCGCCCTCGAATGGTTCGGGGAGCTGGGGTATGCGGTCGGGCACGGGCCGCACATCGCGCCTGGCGAGCCGGCGGCGGAGCGGGATTCGTTTGGTGAGGTGGTGCTGGCGGGGCGCTTGCGCGAGGCCATCCGGCGGTTGAATCTGCGCTGATTGCAGGAAGCGGTGGCAAGGCACGTGTGCGTGCTTCGCCTAATCGGCGAAGCGCGGCGAGAGCGCGCGCGGGCGGTGATTTCATTAGCGTCGATTAGCGAAGATTAGCGGTTGGTGGTTTGGGCTCGATCGCTTTACCTACATCTCGTCGGGCTGGGGCGTAGCCCCGTTAGGTGTGAGACCGAGCGCGAGTCCGAAGTCTGGCCGGTTACTCAGCGCCAGTCGATGCGGGCTTGTTTGGTCGTGAGGTCGACCCAGACCGAGGCGTGGGCGAATTCGCGGGTGGCGGTGAGGCCGTCCCATTTGGCGTCGGCCTTGGGCGGGCCGAGCGGGCGATCGAGTTCCGGATAGGATTCGAGCATGCCGTGGCGATCCGTGTAGCCCCACGAGTAGCAGAAGTGCGAGCCGGGTTGCGCGGCGACGAGGAAGCACGCGAGCGGAAACGTAATCCGCTCCCGCGCGAGCTGCAGCAGCTCGGCGTAGGGGCGCTGCATCGTCTCCTTCTCGGTGAAATTGAAGCCCGGCCAGCCTTTGATGACGACGAACTTCCCCTTGCTCGCCGCGAGCGCGATCGAGTCGAGGTCGGCTTTGATGTCGGCGGGCGAGCCGGTTTTGAAGGCGCCGAAGTGCTCGATCATCACGCCGTCGATCCCCTCCCAGTCGAGAATCTCACGGAAATCGGTCGTGCGGATCCCGTTGACGAGCACGACGCGGTCCGGGCCGAGCTTGCGCTTGGTGAGCGCCAGCATCTCGCGCAGGCCAGCCGCGACGGCGCGGGCCTTGGCGTCGCCGACTTGTTTCGCGAGCGCGGGAGTCAGCGCCTGCGGCAGCGCGTCGATGAAGACACCGCCGAGCGGGGCCGAGCGATTCGCCTTCGCCACGACCTCCGACCACCACTCGCGAAACTCAGGAATGGACGGGTCCGGTCGCGGGGTGCCAGACGGATGCGAGACGACCTTCCCAGCGGCATCGCGCAGCGTCCATTCCTGGCGGTAGGTCTTGAAGGCGTCGTAGCCCTGCCAGTTGATGAAAGCGTTGAGGTAGAAGAGGACCTTGGCCGCGGGATTGCGCTTCACGATCCGGCGTGCGGAGTCGGCAATGCCGGCCTCGGTGCTGCCGTGCGGGTTTACGCCGTGGCTTTTTTCGAGCGCGATCAACGTGCTGCGGCGCGCGACAAAATCGATCTCGGCGTCGGTGAGATCGCCGGTGCGTTTGCCGAAGTGGAGGTTGAGCGGGACGCGATCCCAGGTGAAGCCGGTGAGGCGGACGGCGGACGCGACGTGGGGCGGCGTCTCCGCGGACCACGCCACCGGAGCGGCCACGGCGAGCATGAGACCGAAGGCCCGCGCGAGCAGGGATGCGGAAATGGTCATGGTGATGAGTTCAGTTGGCGGTTTTTGCTTTCCGATTTTTTCGGGCTCCGGCGTTCGCGCCGCCGCCGAGGGGTGAATTCGGATCCATGCGTTTGAGCGCGGCGGCGGTGGGGCTGCCGCCGAACTGTTTGTAGTAGAGTTCCTGGAATGGATTGATGCTGGGGACGCCGGTGACGTTTTCGTTGACGAGCAGCGGCTGCACGTCGCTCCACCAGGTGTCGTAGGCGGCACGGAGCTTCGCGACTTCCTCGGGATGCTGCGCGATGACATTGGTATTTTCGCCTGGGTCGGCCTGGAGGTCGTAGAGCTCTTCATTGTTCACGAGGGTGAAACGCGAGTTCTGGATCGCGGCTTTGGCGTGTTTGGAGTCGGCGGCTTTGCCCTTGGGCCAGCGTCCGGCGTGATGCACGAGGGTGCGGTCCACCCACGGCGATTGCGGATTCTTGAGGAGCGGCAAGAGGCTACGGCCTTCGACTTGTTGTTTGACGACGGGGGAAAGCGTCGCGCCGGTGAGTTCTGCGAGTGTGGGGAAGAGATCGAGATGGGCGCTGAGCGCCGCGCACTCGGCTCCGGCGGGAATCCGTCCGGCGGGCCAGCGAAAGAAGGCTGCGGCGCGCGTGCCACCCTGGTAGGTCGTGCCTTTGCCCGCCTTCAGTCCGGCGCTGAAGATGGAGCGACCGGCGGTGCCGCCGTTGTCGCCGCCGAGATAGATGACGAGCGTGTTGTCCGCGATGCCCCACTCCTTGAGTTTCGCGAGGAGCAGGCCGAAGTTCGTGTCGACGTTCTCCACCATGCCGAGGAATTTCGCGATCTCCTCGGTCACGCCGGGCTTTCCGCGGTAGTGGCGGTAGTAGGCCTCGGGCACGACGTGCGGCCCGTGCGCGGCGTTGGGCGTGATGTAGGCGAAGAAGGGCCGCGGCGCGGTGCGTTGGGCGTCGATCCACTTGAGCGCCTGGGCGAAAAACAGATCGGTGCAGTAGCCGGTGGTTTTCACGAAGGTGCCGTTGTGGAACAGCGTCGGATTGATGTTGGTATTGCCGGGGGCGTCGCCACAGGAGCCGGGGAAGACCTGACCAATACCGCCGCCGCCGTGGATGTAGACTTCGTCGAAGCCGCGCTGGTCGGGTTGATAGGGAGCCTCGTCGCCGAGGTGCCATTTGCCAAAGATGCCGCTGGTGTAGCCGACGCTTTTCAGCATCTGCGGCAGGGTGGTGGTCGAGAGCGCCATGCGCTCACGCTCGAGGATCGTGTGGGTGACGCCGTTCTTGAACTCGTGGCGGCCGCTCATCAGCGCCGAGCGCGTGGGCGAGCAGGTCGGGCTGACATGGAAACGCGTGAAGAGCAGGCTCTCCTTTTTGAACGCGTCCACATAAGGCGTACGGATGACGGGATTGCCGAGACTCGCGTAGTCGCCGACGCCGACGTCGTCGGGCATTACCAGAATGATGTTGGGCCTCGATGCGGCGGCGGAGGCCGACAGCGCGAGCGCAGAGAGCACGGAGACCAGCAGTGCGGCGATGAGGGTGACGGGGGTTTTCATTTGATTCTTTCGATCGCGTCGGGCTCAGCGTTTGTCGCCGAGGTAGCCGTGCCTCGTGAGGAACTCGACCGTGCCCTTCATCGTTTGTTCGTAGTCCAGGCCCGTGTTCGCGGGACGGAAAAACTTCCCGTTGAAGAAGCCGTGGTCTTTCCCGGCAAAGGGCACGAGCATGCACGCGTTGCCTGCCTCGCGCAGGAGGCGGGCAAAGCGCTCGGCATTTTCAAATGGCACGGTCTTGTCAGCGGTGCCGTGAAAAATAATCGTCGGCATGAGGCCCCTGCGCACATGGTGGCAAGGCGACAGGTCCGTCTGCTGGGCCGGCTTAAAGTTCTTCGCGCCGTAGCCCTGCTCCGTCGTGTCGAGCACCGGATTGAACAAGACGAGCGCGTTGGGGATGGAACTAACCTTGAGGTTCTCGCCCGCTGGATCGCCGCCCAGGCCGAGGCCGGTGCAGGCCGCGAGGTGCCCGCCCGCCGAGCCGCCGGCGGCGACGATGCGATCGGGATCGATGCCCAACGCGGCGGCGTGCTCGCGCACCCAGCGGATCGCCGACTTGGCGTCCTGCACGGCTTCGAACGGCGTGGTCTGGTTTCGGCTCCTCACGCGGTATTCGGCGGAGAAGGCCACCATGCCCTGACCTGACATGAACCGGGCCTGTTGATAAAACTGCCTCGGGTCACCGCCGCTCCAGCCGCCGCCGAAAAAGAACACGATCGCGGCCCGGCGATCCGTGGCCTTGTGATCCGCGGGCTCAAAGACGTGCAGTTTCAGTTCGGTTCCACCGACGGTCTTGAAGGGCGTGAGACGATCCGGCTTCGGCTCACCGGTGAGCGTGGCCGCGAGAGCGGGCGTGACCAGGCCGAGAATCAGGAACAGGCCGGCGAAGAATGAGCGAAAGGATTTCACGGCCGAGGACGAAGTTTGGGTGCTGTTTCGCGGTCGCAACCGTCGCCGGGGCGCTAATTCAGCGGATGCTCTTTGAGGAGTTCCTCGGTGTTGTAGAGCATCGTGCGGCCGGGATTTTGGGCGCGGACGTCCCGGACTTCGTCAGCCGAGATGGGCGCGGCGTCGTTGCCGTAGCTGTTGCGCACGAAGGTGAGCACGGCCGCGACTTCCTCGTCGTTCAACATGCCGCCGAAGGGAGTCATCGGCACCTGGCCGTCGTATTTCTTCCCGTTCACCTCAAGCGGTCCCATCAGGCCATAGAGTGTGAGCTTGATGAGGCGCTCCTTGTCTTCCGTGACCCACGGACTGCCCGCGATGGAGGGGAACGCGGGGTCGAGGCCCTTGCCATCCGCCTGGTGGCAGGTGACGCAGTGGCCTTCGCGGAGAAAAATTTGCTGGCCGGCGAGGTATTGCTCCTGGCCTGCGGTGTTGAGGTGAAGGGGCGCGGTGAGCTGCGGATGCTCGGGCTTCTCGACCTCGGCGACGCCGGCGAGGCGGTCGGCGGCGGTCTTCACGACGGCCTGGCTCCAAATGTCGAGGGGCTGGCTCGCCCCGGTGGCGACGATTTTTTTCGCGGCCGACACATTGGGCAACCACGAGGCGGCGACGACCGACTCGAGGCGCACGCGGCCGTGCTCATCGGCGGCGGCTTTTTCCAATAGCGCGGCATGATCGGCGATGCGGTGGGTGTTGTAACGCAGCACGCGGACGGCGGCGGCGCGGGCGTGGAAGTCCGAAGAGGCGAGCAGCTCGCGCAGCAAGGGCTCGTCCACGGCGTTCATGCCCCAGGTGACCCAGAGGGCTTCGAGCTTCGCGTGGGTGTCGGTCTGCGCGGCGGCCCATTTTTTCACGGCGGGCAGAACCTTGGCGACGGGATGACTCCGGATTTCGCGGCGGGCGCGATAGCGGGTGCGGCTCTCGGGCTCCTTCAGGTTGTTGAGCAAGGTGTCCATGCTGGCTCCGGCGATTTGCGCGGGTTTCACGAGCGGCCGGCTCGGATACGTGATGCGGTAGATGCGCCCGTGGTTGTGGTCGCGCATCGGATCGCGGGCGTTGTGCTGCATGTGGCCGATGAGGATGTTGTGCCAATCGATGACGTAGAGGGAGCCGTCGGGGGCGAACTCGAGATCGACGGGCCGGAAGTTGCGGTCGGTGCTCGTGAGCAGGTTCTGGCGGAACGTGGTTTTCCAGCCGGTGCCGTCGTCCTCGATCTGATGCTGCTTGATGCCGAGGAAACCGATGGCGTTGGCGAGGATGATGTCGCCCTGGACCTCGTCGGGGAAGTGCCGGGAGGAAATAATTTCGAGCCCGGACGTGGGGCGCACTTTTTCGGCGGCGGGAATGAGATCGACGGTCGCGGGGGTCTTGCTGCCAAAGGTGGGCTTCACCTGCATCGGCAAGGACCAGTTCATGGTCGTGCCGGAGGTGAAGAGGAAGAAATCCTGCCCCCACCGGTCGAAGACGTAGCCCCAGGGATTCGGGATCTGCATCTGGATCGTGCGCTCCAACATCCCGCGCTGCGGGCTGTAGCGGAAAAAGCCGCCGTCCACGCAGCGCACGGGGCCGTAGGGGGTCTCGACGTTGGAATGGAGAAAGATTCCTTCGCACAACATGAACGCCCCGCTGGGGTCGGCGGTGTAGGCGCTGATGGCGTGGTGCGTGTCATGCGTGTCGAAGCCGCCGAGGATGATCTCGGAGCGGTCGGCCTTGTCGTCGCCATTGGTATCGCGCAGGAGGACGAGATTCGGTTCTTGCGAAACGTAGACGCCCTCGGGCGCGAATTCGAAGCCGATGGGCAGGTAGAGCTTGTCCGCAAAGACGGTTTCCTTGTCGGCCTTGCCGTCGCCATCGGTGTCCTCGTAGATGAGAATCTTGTCGTTGGGCAGGGCGTCTCCCGGACGATAGGCCGGATAGGCGGGCATGACGGCGACCCAGAGCCGGCCACGGTTGTCGAAGGAGAGCTGCATCGGATTCGCCAGATTCGGGAACTCTTTCTCGCTCGCGAAGAGCTCGACCTTGTAGCCCTCGGGAACGGTGAGCGCCGCGACGCCTTCTTCAGCGGGGAGAATCTGCGTGGTGCCGTTCTTGACGCTTGGCGTGTAATTCGTGGGCACGGGCGGCAGGGCGTGCGTCTGGCTGTCATCGACGGTGAGATCGGTCTTCTTCGCGCTAGCGACCTCGTGGATGACGGTGTCGCGGAGGGCGGTCATCTCGCGGGTCTTTTTAACTTCGTCGGGATAATTTTGCGGGCCGTAGGGTCCGTAGCGCCGGCCGTAGGCATGCACGCCGTTGACGAGGTTGTAGTCGTTGTTCCAAAAATAATCCTTCTGCTTCACGGCGCCATGCACGAGCGCCGGATCGGCCCGCGAGACGCGGGCCTGCCCGCCGTAAAGGCCGGTCGCGAGCAGCGTGGCGACGTGTTGGTAGCCCTCGTCGTTCGGAATGAAGCCACCGGTGGTGAGCGGCTCGCGGGCCCGCCGGTAGAGCGCCTGCGTCGGGCTGAAGAGATCGATGAAGGTGAGCCCGTGTTTCTTCGCGACGGCGGCGATCGCCTTGGTGTAGAGCGCGAGGTTGACGTTTTCCTTCACGCCGTCGGGCAGATCGCGCTTGGTGGATTGGTTTTCGTAGGCGATCGGCGACACGAGCACGACGCGCGGTGCGGCCTGACCGTTGTAGGCCTTGCCCAAGGTGTGCAGCACCCAGGCGTCCAACTCGGCCTCAAAGTTCGCGACCTTGGTCGGACCATCGAAGGATTCGTTGTAGCCGAAAAATGCGACAATGGTGTCGGCCCGCAGGTGCGTGAGCCATTGGTCGGGCGTGGGGAAGAAACCCTGGCCCTTGTGGACGTTGAGCCCGGGATGGAATTTCTCAGCGCCGGGAAACGCCCACTGCGACGCCCGCGACGGATGCGGCCGGAAACCGGGGGTGTCGCCGACATGGCCCAGATTGCGGAAAAACAGCGCGTGCTCCGGGTAACGCAGGGCGAGCTCCGTCTCGATGCGATGATAGTAGACATCGCGCTCGGCGAGACCGTTGCCGATGAGCACGACGCGCTCGCCCTTGCCCGGCGGTGCGACGACCTGCGGACGCGTGGCGTGCGCGGTGGCCGGCTCAGTCTTCATGCTGTGCGGCGCGTCGACTTTTTTCGCCGGCTGCGTGGCGCGGGCCTGCTTTCTTGTCGCCTGCTTGGTGGCGACCTCGGGCTGCGCGGCGGGCTGGGTCTCGGGTTTGACTTCAGGCATGGGCTGGGTGACGGGGACGGGCGCGAGCGCGGGGGCGGATCCGGCTGCGGGCTCGGCCTTGGCGTTCACCGCTTGCTTCGCTTTCGCCTTGGCATTCGCAGGCGGGGGCGATCCCGGCGCGGGGATGGGACTGTCGAAACCCGCGTAGGCAGACGGTTTGATGGAAGCGATGTAGCGATTGTTGCCATACGTGCTCGGCCGGTAGGGACCGACGAGCGCGACGTTGAGGTCGGGCTTGATCGCGGACTCGAGGCCCATGGCCCAGAACGTCGCATTCACCATCATGCGACGGTAGCCGTCGTTGAGGAGATTCTCGGGGACGCCGTAGAGGGTGGTGAAGACGCGGCCGACTTTGCCGGACGCGCTCTTGTAGGTGCGCGTCCACTCGGAGGGCATGGGCGGCTTGGTGGCATCGGCGGGCGACTCGCGCGTCATGCCGTTGAGCGGCTGGGCCATGGTGAGAATCTCGCCGTCGGTGGGCTTGCCCACGTAACCGCCCTCGTGCGCCCAGATTTCTTTTACGCCGCGCAAAATGGGATGGCTGGCGGCCGAGGCGATGATGTCGATGCGGGTGCCTTGCGTGTGATTCTTGCCGTAGTGGCCGACCCAAGACTGACCGAGCACCTGATGCCCGAAGCCGCCGACGTAGTCGTCGCCTTTGTAGTTCCAGGAGTATTTTTTGAACTCACCGGTGGCGGGAATCTGGAACGCGTGCGTCGCGGTGCGGAGCCCGATCACCGGACCGCCGCGCTCCAGATACGCCGCGACGTGTTTCATCTGCTCCGCCGGGAAATTCTGGAAGCGCAGGAAAACCACGGCGAGATCGGCGGTGGCGAGCGCCTCGAGACCCGGTGAGTTGGAGTTGCCGGGGACGATCACGCCGGTCTTCGCATCGACGTTGAACAGCACGGTGCACTTGAAGCCGTGGTGTTTCGCGAGCACGCGGGCCAGCGCGGGCAGCGTCTCTTCCGAGCGATACTCATGATCGCCGGAAAGGAAGACGATGTGCTTGCCCTTGCCGGGACCGGCCGTGCCTTCGTAGACGAGTGCAGGCTCGGCGTGGCCCGAGGTGGCGAGCCCGATGGCGGCAATGAGGGTGAAGGCGATGATTCGGATGGTCATGTGACGTGGAAAGAGGGGATCATGGGTTTGGAGCGGGAGTGGCGATCGACTGAGACACCGAGCTAAGGGACAAGCCGCTGACAGCGAGGTTGAAGTAGTAGGCGGTGGTGCCGGCGGGCACAAGGGCGATGGCGAAGTCCCGGCGGAGGTGTGGTGAGTTCGTGCGCATCGGCGTCCGACGGGGGCATCCGATCGCCTCCGCCATTGCCGATGGCAGCTCCCGATGAGGGCATACTCCGATTCGCGGGAATGGCGGCCCGGTCACAAAACAGGCATTCGGTTCTTCGGTTGCTTCAGCCGTTCAAACGGGGTTGAGAGTAAAGCCCTGCCCCATTTTTCGCCGATCCCGGCGATCAAGAGTTCCGTTTCTTCAGGTGTACGTCTTTCCCTCCCCCTCCCCACGCCATGCCCATCGGTCACTCACTACCCCGCCGCATCCTCCGGCTCTGCTCCGCTCCGGCCGTTTTCATTCTGCCATCACTGTTGGCCGCCACTCACACCGCCGCCGCCGAGTCCCCCGCCGCCGCCAGGCCAACCGCCGGCGTGGGCATGATTGAGGGCCGGGTGTTCAATCCCGGCACGGGCGAATATTTGGAGTTCGTGCGCATCACGGTCGAGGGCATGGCGCTCGAGACTTTCACCGATTCGGCCGGGGAGTTTCGCCTGGCCAACGTTCCGGTCGGCTCCGCCAAGGTGACGGCATTTCGCACGGGCGTGGCGCCGCAGTCGCAGACGCTCACGGTCGCCGCCGGCGCTGCGACCCGCCGGAATTTCGAGCTCTCCTACCTCGGCGCGCGGCCCCCGGGCGACTCCAGGATCAAGTTGGAAAAGTTTGTCGTGGAGAACTCGAAGCAGATGGACGGTGCCGCCATCGCGATCAACACGCAGCGCTTTGCGCCGAACACGATGAACGTCGTCGTCGCCAACGAATTCGGTCCCGTCGCCGACGGCGGGGTGGGCGAGGTGCTCAAGTCGGTGCCGGGGATCTCGATCGCGCGCGGCGGGTTTGGCGACGCCTATCAGGTGTCGTTGCACGGGGCTCCGCCGCGCAACGTCCCGATCACCGTCGGCGGCATCAGTCTCGCCAATTCCGCCTCGGGCTTGAACCGCTTCACCGGGATGCAGCAATCGTCCATCAATAATTTTTCCCGCCTCGAGGTGGTTTACACGCCGACGCCGGAGACGAGCGGTGCCGCCCTGGCCGGCGCGGTGAACATGGTTCCGCTGAGCGCCTTCGAGCGCTCCAAGCCGGTCGTGAATTTCAACGTCTCGCTGATGATGCGCGACAACGCCCGGGACTTTCGCCGCACGCCGGGCCCGCTGCACGAGCCCGCGCGGAAGGTCCATCCCGGCTCCGATTTTTCCGCCATCGTGCCGGTCAACGACCGCTTTGGCTTCACGATCTCCGGCAGCGCCTCGGCCCTCTACACCGCGGCCGATTTCTCGCAGAATGCCTGGGCCGGAGCCGGCGTCGCGACCAACGGCACGACGCTGCCCGACACGACGCCCGACAAACCCTACCTCACCGTCTATCAATTTCGCGACCGCCCGGTCTTCTCGAAGCGCATCACGCTGGGCGGCACGCTGGACTTCAAGCTGGGCCCGCGCGACCGGCTCTCCTTCTCCGCGCTCTACGGCTATTCCGACGCGCAGGCCTACCAGCGGCAGGTGAACTTCACGGTCACGGGGGTCGCACCCGGCAACTTCACGACGCGCTCCACGCGCGGCAATCCCGGCGCCGGCAATCTCCAGCTCGTGAACAACTACACCAAGCTCGGCGGCCCCGTCATCACGCCCGCGCTCACTTACCGCCATCTCGGCCCGGTGTGGAAGGCTGAAGCCTCCGCCGGGCTTTCGCGCTCCGGGCGCTTCAATCAGAACCTCGACCGGGGCGCGTTCAGCGCCGCCAACGCCCAGCGCACCAACGTCACGATCGCCTTCGACGACATCAACTACCTGCGCCCCGGGCGCATCACGACGACCGACGGCACCACCGGCGCACCGATCGATCCGTTCAACCTCGCCACCTACGGCCTCACCACGGCGACCGGCGTGCTGCTCAAGGCCCAGACCTACAAGCGCACGGCGTTCGCGAATCTCCGTCGCGATTTCTTCGAGCGCGTGCCCGTGACGATCAAGGCCGGCTTCGATCTGCGCGACGAGCGTTTCGACACGCGCACCTTCAACCCGACCTACACCTTCGTCGGCGCCGACGGCCGTGGGGCCAGCGGCGACGACAACGCCTCCGTCGTGCTCGATCCCAGTTTTTCACAGCGCACGCCGCCGTTCGGATTTCCGCGCATGGACGTGATGAACAACCAGAAGCTCTTCGCGATCCAGCGTGCGACGCCGGGCTATTTCACGACCAACGACGCGACCACGCACACGGCGACGGTGAACGCCGCCAAATACGCCCAGGAGTTGGTGAGCGCCGGCTACCTGCGCGGCGACACGCATTTCCTCGACCGCCGGCTGAAGCTCGTGGGCGGCTTCCGCGTTGAGCAGACCAACGCCAGGGGCGAGGGTCCGCGCATTGACGCGACCCGCAACTTCCAGCGCGATGCCGCGGGGAGGTTCATCCTCGGCCCCAATGGCCGGCCGCTGCCCGTCACCGCCGATCCGGTCGCCGCGGTGCGGCTCACCAACCTCGACCGTGGTCTCCAAGCGGAGAAGGAATACCTCCGCTGGTTTCCGAGCCTTAACGCGACCTACAACCTCCGCGAGAATCTGATCGCCCGGGCCGGCTACTACTGGTCCGTCGGCCGGCCCGACTACAACCAATACGCCGGCGGACTGACGCTGCCCGACCTCAGTCAGCCGGCAGCGCCGACGAACCGCACCGCGGTGAACAACATCGGCGTCAAGGCGTGGACCGCGAAGTCCTTGAAGTTTTCGCTGGAGTATTACTTCGAGCGCGTCGGCCTGATTTCCGTCAGCGCGTATCAGCGCAAGATCAAGGATTTCTTCGGTTCGACCGTGTTCACCCCGGGCGCCGAGTTTCTCGCCCTCTACTCGCTCGATGCCGCCACCTACGGCGGTTACGATGTCGCGACGCAATACAACCTCACGACTCCGGTGAAAATGAGCGGCGTGGACGTGAACTACAAGCAGGTGCTCACGTTTCTGCCCAACTGGGCGCGCGGCGTGCAGGTGTTCGGCAACCTCGGCGCGCAGACGCTCACCGGCGACGACTCGGGCAGTTTCGCCGGCTACATCCCTCGCACCTACAACTGGGGCGTGAGTCTTACGCGCCCGCGCTACAACGTCCGCGCCAACTGGAACTACTCCGGTCGCGCCCGCCAGAGCATCGTCGCCACCGGTCGAAGCATCGGGCCTGGCACCTACACCTGGGGATCGAAGCGCATGATTTTCGATCTGAGTGCGGAGGTCCGTTTCTACCGGAGCTGGTCGGCCTTCATGAATCTCTCCAATTTTACGGACGAACCGATCGACATCGAGATTGCCGGGCCGAGCACGCCGGACCACGCGCAGTTCCGCTCGCGCACGAACTACGGCGCGCAGTGGACCTGCGGGCTCAAGACGACCTTTTGAGTTCGCCCGCGCTCCGCCTTTGGGGCGAGCATTCCTGGTATGTCCACGATAGTCCGCGTCGAGGCGTTCGTCGTCGCCCAAAAACTCCGCCGTAGTTTCCATTTCTCGCAGTGGGGCTACGACCACCGCGCGGTCTGCCTGGTGCGCGTCACGACCGACGACGGCCGGTACGGCTGGGGCGAAGGCTACGGCCCGGCGGACGTCGTGCGCGCGGGCGTGGAGTTTTTCGCGCCGCTTCTCCCCGGGGCGGATCCGCTGCACACGGGTGCGTTGTGGCAGCGGCTGCACGCGCGCGGCCACGATTTCGCGCGGCGCGGCGTGCTGCTCGCGGCGCTCAGCGCGATCGATGTCGCGCTGTGGGATTTGAAGGGGAAAATTCTCGGCGCGCCGGTGCAGGTGCTGCTCGGCGGCCCACGGCGCGCGGCGGTCAGCGTTTACGCCACCGGAATGTATTTCGACGACGAGCCGAATCTCACCGCGCGGCTTGCCGCCGAGGCGGCCGGCTACGTCGCGCAGGGCTTCCGCGCCGTAAAGATGAAGGTCGGCCTTGGCGTCGCGGCCGATGCCGCCAACGTCCGCGCCGTGCGCGCCGCCATCGGCCCCGCGGTGAAACTGATGATCGATTCGAACCACGCGTTTTCGCTGCGCGAGGCGCTGGACCTCGTGCGCCGCGTGGAAGACTGCGCCATCACCTGGTTTGAGGAGCCGCTCTCGCCCGACGACTACGCGGGCTACCGCGAGTTGCGCCGCCGCTCGTCGATTCCCATCGCGGCCGGCGAGTGCGAATCCGGCGTGGCCGGGTTCCACCAGCTCTTCGGCGCTCAAGCCGTGGACATCGCCCAGCCCGACATCTGCGCCTGCGGCGGATTCACCGAGGTGCAGCGCATCGCGGCGCTGGCGCGCGCGCATGGCGTGGACGTGACGCCGCACTGCTGGGGCACCGGCATCGGGTTCGCGGTCGGGCTGCATTTTCTCAGCACGATCGACATGCTGCCCGGCCGGCTGCGCCTGCCCGAGCCGTTCCTTGAAATGGATCGCACCGAAAACGCGCTGCGCGACGAACTGACGCAGCCGCGCTACCAGGTGATCGACGGTCGCGTGACGGTGCCCGATGCGCCGGGGCTCGGCGTGGAAGTTGATCCCGGCCGGTTGGCGGAGTTTCGCCGGACGACGTCGTGAGCCGCCGGCCGGGCAGTGGTGGCGTCCCGCGGCTCGCGTTGGGTACGCCATGGCTCAGTGAGTCGATCGAGAATTTTACCGCGGTGGTGGAGTGCGATTCCGTGACGGGCTTGCGGGTGGGGATACCCGATACTCCGAAGAGAGCGTGAGACCGGCGGCATCGAGGTTGAAATAGAAGGCGGTGGTGCCGGCGGGCACCGCCGCCGTGGCGATGGCGCGGCCGGGGGAGGTTTCGAGCTGGGCGGGAGATTTTTCCCAATCGGCATTGCGCTGGAAGACGAGCGTGGCGCCGACCACGGCGCGCGTGACGTCGAATTCGACCCGGGCGGTTCCGTCGCGGATTTCCTGCGACACTTCGCGCGCCCATGGGCGGCCGGTCGCGACGACGGCTTTCGCGAACGCGTAGCTGTCGGGCGGGTTCCATCCCGCCGGATGGCCGTGTTTCATGTCGTACGGAATCGAGACCATGCGCGGGCCGGGCGCGGCGCGGTAGCTGGCCTGTTGGACGTCGAGCGGAAAGTGTGCGTCGCGCGGGCCGGTGAGCCAGAGCAGCGGCATGATGGCGCGGGGCAGCCGGAGCAGCGGTTCCCAGACTTCGCGATACAGTGCGAGGTCGGAGAGGGCGCGGCCGTATTGGTTGGGCACGCGGTCGAGCGCGCCACAGCCGTAAATGGGAATGCCAAAGGCGAAGCGCGGATCGATGCCGACGACGGTCGAGGTGATGATGCCGCCCCACGAGATGCCGCAGACGCCGACGCGGCTCGCGTCGACTTCCGGGAGCGAGCGGAGCAGGGAGTTGGCGAGGACGACATCGGCGACGGCGTGATACATCCACTGGTCGGCGAGCGGCTCGGCGGAGTCGCCGTAGATGCCTTTGCGCGCTGGGCCGGCGGCGTCGTGGCGTTGCCACCCTTGGGGATTCGACTCGGTCCTGGTTCCGGGTGGCACCCGGTTGTCGGTCTGCCCCTCCACGGCGATCGAGATCGCGGCGAAGCCCTCGACGTTCCACTTCTGCACCCACTCTTTGAAGGCCGTGCCGCCGCCGCCGTGCACCAATACGACGCCAGGGACTTTGCCGATGCGCGCGGAGGGAAATCCGAGCCACGCGAAGACGCGCGTCGGTTTTCCCTGATACGGCAGGCCGTCGAAGTAGAGGGGCTCGATCGAACCGGTGGCAGCGAAGCCTCCGGCGGCGTGGACGGTCGGTGGCGTTTTCAGATCGCCAAGCGCGGCGACCTGCTCGCGCAGCTGGGAAAAATCAACCGCCATGGCGGGCACCGCGCACGCGCACGCAACCAATGCAATCAGCCGCGAAACGCGTGTCCGAAGGTCCGTCGAACGGCGCGGCATCCCTGGGCGTTTCAAGGCGGAGTGCAAGTGTCGACGATCGCTGTTTCGCAGTTGATCCGCGGGGTGTTACTTTTTCCCCGGAGCACCGCTGAACCAAATGCCGTTCGGCGCCTCCGACCGCGCCGCGACGATATCCGGCCAGCCGTCGCCGTCGAGATCGCCGAGCGCCACACCATAGACCGCGCCCTGCCCGTCGCCCCAGGCGGTGTCGGTAAAGTGCAACTTCTGCGGACTGCTTTGGTTAAAGAAAACGGAGCCGCGGGCGGCCTGCCGGCCGACAACGAGGTCCAGTTTTCCGTCGCGATTCAGATCCATGACGCCGATCGAATAGGGTGCGCCGGATTTTTCACCGAGGGCGACCGGGGCGGCAAACGATCGCCGGCCTTCGCCGCGATGAACAAACATTCCGGTCTGGGCGTCCCCCGTCACGAGATCGAGGTGGCCGTCGCCATCGAGGTCGGCGGCCACGGCGGCGCGCACGGAGGATGGCTTCGGGCCGACCGGAACGGGCGCTGCCGGGAATTTTCCCGTGCCGTCGTTCCAGAAGATCAGGCTCTGTCCGCCATCACGATGCGGCACGAACAGATCGATCTTCCCGTCTCCGTCCAAATCCGCCGCCACGATAATCGTCGCGGACTGGGTCGGGAGCGGAATCTCCGTCGGGAACGCGCCTTTGCCGTCGTTGAGGCAAACAAAACACGGCACCGGTTTGGCGGGGTTGCCCGAGCGATTCGCGACAATGATGTCAGGGCGGGCGTCGCCATTGAGATCGGCCACGGTGATGTAGCGCGTCGACCATTCGGGGCGACCGAAGGTGCCGGCGGAGCGGAAATTGCCGCGGCCGTCGTTCAAGTAGATCACCTTGCGATCCGGGCGGTCGTTGCTGACCACGAGGTCGAGGGAGCCGTCGCCATCCAGGTCGGCCAGGGCCGCGGAGTAGGTGCGGTCGGCTTCGGCGGGGAGTTTGCCGGTGGTGAAGTTGCCCTTGCCGTCGTTGCGGAGGATGAGGTTGTCGAGCGGCCAGTGGCGGCCTTTGGCGAGCACGATGTCGAGGTCACCATCGCGATCGATGTCGCCGAGGCTGGCGCCGGCGGAGGTTTCGCCCTTGGCCTCGAGCAGTTGCACGCGTTCGAAGGTCCGCGTTTCGGCGGACCAAGCCGGACCCGCCGTGGCGAGGAGCAGGAACATGGCACCGGACGGAAAACGCGGAGTACGAACCGAGCCGGCGGCTGGGAAAATGGCGGGAAGTGTCATGGTCGCACTGGGATGGTTGGGACACACCGAGCAAAGGTCAGCGTTCAGAAACTTTTCTTCAAGGTCAGGTAGACGAAGCGCTGCATCGGATCGCTGAGGGGGCTGTAATATAAGCCTGCGATCCCGGTGTTGGCGATGCCCGTAAAGTAAAACGGCACGTCGCGATCGAGCACATTGCTCGCCCCGATCGTGACCTTGGTGCGATCCAGCCACCGAAATGCCCCGGACCGTCCGCGGGCGGACGAAAAGCTGTAGCTCGCCTGGACGTCGAACTCCGACGAACTGGGCACGCGACCGCCGGTGACGAGATCGACGGCGGGAGACGTGGTGATGCGGTAGGAGTCGAGGTAGCGGAAAGTCACGCCCGCCGTGAGGGCCTGGCGGGTCCAGAACACGCGGATGTTGCCGCGGCGCTGAAGCGGAGCGTTGGCCGTCCGATAGGGCCAGCCGACGTCCTCGCGCGAGGGCTGCCCGATGGCGAGCTGGGTTTGGTATTTGTCCACGAAGGTCCCGAGCGCGCTCACCTCGAAACGGTTCTCGCCGAGCGCAAATTTGTAGCTGGCGTTCACGTCCATGCCCTCGGTCAGCAGCTCGTTGGAGTTGACCGGCGTGAGGTCGAGGAAGGTGACGACGCCGGGACGGCCGGCGGCAGCATCGGCGGTGGTTGGAGCGGCCCGCACGATCCGGCTGGCGGGCATCAGTGCCTCGTTGGCCAGCAGGGTCGTCGTGCTCAAGCCGACGATGCGATCCTGCTTCTTGATGCGGTAGAAGTCCGCGCTGAGGCGGAAGCCCGCGAGCCAGCGCGGCTGGAACACCACGCCGTAGTTGAAGCTTTGTGACGTTTCGGGCGCCAGGCCCGGGTTGCCGCCGGTGACGGTGTCGGCGACCGTGTAGGATTGGTTGCGACGGGGGTCGGTGATGGTCAGTGGAGTTTCGCCGGGGAGGGCGGGCCCGATGTTGCCCACGGACGGCGGGGTGAAGCCCTCGCCGTAGCTCGCGCGGAACGTCAAGCCGGTGACCGGCTCAAAGCGCAGGCCGGTCGCGGTGGTGGTGCTGGAGTAGGATCCTTTGCGGCGGGCGCGGGCGGCACCATCGACTTCGCCGGACTGGTGTTCGTAGCGGAGGGAGCCGGTGAGTTCGAGACGCTTCGCGAACGGCCGGGGACGTTTCGCGTCGATCAGCGGCACCGTCGCACCGACGTAGGCGGCGTAGGTCTCGCGGGTGATATCGGCGGTAACGGTCGCGGTGGGCGGGCTGTTGGTGCCGACCACGGTGTCGCCGTTGAGGCCGTTATAGGCCGAGTCAGTCCGCCACTGGACACCGCCCGAGAGCTGCGGCTCGACCAACGGCAGAAACCGGATCGGCCCCGCGATCCGCAATGAGCTCGACCACATTTCGGTGCTGGCGGCCTGAACGTTGGTCCGGCTCAGTTCGGCGAGCAGAGCCGGATCGTTGCTGAGGCCACTGGCGGGCCCGATGAAGGGATTGTAGAATTTGCCGGCGACTCCCGCCAGGGTGCCGGCCAGGGCCGAGGTCAAGCGCGCCGGCAAGACCGTATCCAACCGGCGGCTTTGGGTGGCGTGGCCGTAGGAAACGTCGCCATTCCAGCGCCAGTCGCCGGAGAACCTGCCCTTCAACGAGCCCAGCAGATTCCAAGTTTGGGATTTGGTATTGCGCGGATTATTGCCGTGGTCGTGCAAGCGCGACGTGATCAGCACTGGAACGCCGGCGGTGCCGAGCGCCGCGGTGCCGAAGGGATTGAAGGGGTTGGTGGCCGGCACCGAGACCTGGATCAGCTCGCCGTCATGCACCTGCGCCGTGTTTTCGGCCAGATTCAACTGCAAGGTCCCCTCCGTTTCCTTCGTGAAGCGGTGCGTCAACTCGGTCATGAAGGCGCGGATGTTTTGCTCCTGCCGCGTCCAGTTCTGGCCGCCGCCGCCGCGGAGGCCCCAGCCGTCCTTCCCGTTGTTGTCGAGCTGGGGAATGAGCTGCGACGCCGTCAGGAGGCCGTTCGAATTGCGCGGAACAGACGCATAAGGAACATTGATGACTGGCAGGTTGGCGGTGGCGTTCGTATTGCGCTGGATGTTGATCGTCGAGCCGATGGCCGGAAACGCCAACCCGGTGAAGAGCGCGGGATTGCGCTCCAGCACGCGCGTCCGCATGCGTTCGTAGAATCCGCCCTCGTTGTTCGACATGCCGTTGCTGCGCGTGTAATTCAGCGACATCATCACCTGGGTGCGGCCCTGATTGAACACCATGCCGCCCGCGAGCGAAAAACCAAACTTGGCGACGTCGCCCGCACTGGTGCGATTGCCATAGGTGGTCGAGACCTCGAAGCCGCGATAGTCGCTGCGCAAAATGATATTCACGACGCCGCCGGTGGCGTTGGCGCCGTAGATCGCGCCCGCGGAACTGGGCAGGAACTCGATGCGTTCGACGGCCGAGAGCGGGATGGTGTTGAGGTCGGCCTGCCCGGACGCGGCCGACGACGCCGACCCGCTGGGCAGGCGGCGGCCGTTGACGAGCACGAGCGTATCGGAAATACCGAGACCCCGGGAATTGATCACGCTGACGTTCGCGTTGGTGTTGCCGATGCCCATCGGCGAGACGGCGTTGGCGGTATTCTGCGGCAACTGGGTGATGAAGTCCTGCATCGAAATCGCGCCGCTGCGGTCGATAAGTTCCCGGTCCACGACCACGTAGGGAGTGATGTCGTTCTCCGTGCGGGGCTGATCCACGTTGCGGGTCTCGAAGCGCTCACCCTTGATCTCGAATTTATCGAGTGCGATCGCGGATTGAGCGGCGGCGGAGGCGGCTGGGGCGGTGGCTTGGGCCTGGGCTGAGGCCGCCGATCCGACGAAAACGGCGAGGATCACCGCGAGGAAACGTTTTTGAATGTGCATGGTCTTGCTTGGTTGGCCAAAGGGGACACCAAACCGACGCCTTGGTCTCGCGGCAATACCGGGCTTGCCGGTCGCGGTTCAAGGCCGCGATAAGAGACGCACGGGCAATCTTCACCACGGATTACCTACCGCGGGCCGAGGCCGCAACCGAACGATCGGCCAAGCCATTTAACGCAGATAACGCGGAGGGCGCGGATAGTCGGAGGTTCTCCTGCCTTTCTCTGCGGTATCTGCACTACAATATCTGGGTTGGTTGTTTTCCTGCGTGCATTCCGTCCCAAACCATGGGGCCCACGGAACACGCGGAAAGAATCGGCTTCCGTGTTTTCAGTGTGTTCCGTGGGCGTCCTGCCTTGATCCGAGGGGCTTCACTCCACCGGGCTGAGGCGGATCGCCTGGAGGCTGGCTTTGTCGCGCGGCCCATCGACGAGCGAAACGGCGATGGTGTGCCGGCCGGGGGTCTTGAACGTGAGCAGGCCGAAGGGATGGGAATGATAAATGGGCGAGGAGTTCTGCTGGTTTTGGAGTTTCACGCCTTCGTCCGTCTCGATGCGCCAGACGAGTTTGCCGTCGCCCTTGTAGTTCAGATCGAGCCGGTAGTCACCGGCCTCGGCGACATCGACGGTCCACACGGCCTGGCCGCCAGCCTGCCAATCGCTGACTTGGTTGGCGGCCTTCCACTCGCCGAATTTCTCCATCCAGCGGATTTCCTTTTTGGTGGCGTCCTTCACGACGGCGAATTCGAGGAGGAGGCTGGTCGGGACATTGGGATGCACGCCGAGCGTTTGGTCGACCTTGGGTGCGGCCTGTAACTTGACCGCGATCACCGACGCCGGACGATCGGGCGGAGCGGGAGGGAGTTGGAGTTCAGTCCACGTGCCACGCTTTTTCCACGTGACGGGAAGCAGTTTTCCGTTCGCGACGACACCGGCTGCGGCGATTTCGGTTTGGAGTCCGGGGAGCATCAAGCGGCCGTGGGCCGGCCAGTCGAAGACGACGAGGTTGAGCGTGTTGCCGGTCGTCGTGACATCGCCCCACGGTTGCGCGTGGTCCCACGGCGAGGCGCCGGCGGAGTAGACGACCTGCGGGTAGCGTTTGAGCCACTCGCCGGCTTGGAGGAGATATTTCGTGGCCTGTGCGGGGATGCGGCCGGAGCCGTCGGGGCCGACGTTGAGCAAGTAGGTGCCGCCGCGACCGACCGTGGAGACGAGACGGTGGAGGATCTCTTTTTGGTCTTTCCAATTTTGGTCATACCACGCGTAAGCCCACGAATCGTTGGTGGTGTCGCAGGTTTCCCAAAGACCATCCATGCGGCGCGGCGGGACTTCCATGTCGCCCTTGCTCACGTAGTCACCGAGGCCGTAGCCCACGCGGCTGCAGAGGAGCGCGCCGGGTTGGGTCTCGCGCACGAGCGCGGCGAGTTTTTCCGCGTGCTCCTTCGGCATGTTGCCGGGGGTGTCGAACCAGACGTAGTTGAGCGGACCATACTGCGTGCAGATTTCCTTCACCTGCGGGTAGCATTTTTCGCGGAAGTATTGATCGAAGGAAGAGGGCGAACCGTCGGCGTTCTGCTTGGGGCCATTGTTGCCGCCGGGCGCGGTCCAGTCCTGGTTGTGCGAATAGTAGAAACCGAAACCGAGGCCGGCCTCGCGGCAGGCGGTGGCGAGTTCCTTCATCGGGTCGCGGGCGAAGGGCGAGGCGTCGACGATGTTGAACGGGTGCTTCGACTTGAACATCGCGAAGCCGTCGTGGTGTTTCGAGGTGATGATGATCCACTTCATGCCGGCGGCTTTGGCGACGCGGACGATCTCCTTGGCGTCGAAGGCCGTCGGGTTGAAGTTCTTCGCCTCCGCCATGTAGTCGGCCTCGGAGATTTTCATCTGCCGCTTGATCCACTCGCCGATGCCATAAAACGTCTCGCCCTTCCACTTCCCGCCGAGGTGGGAGTAGATGCCCCAGTGGATGAACATGCCGTAGTTGCCATCGCGGAAGAGGGCGACGCGGTCGGACGACTCGAGGCCGGGCTGCACCTTGGTGTCGCCCCACATCTGGTCCATGGAGAGCTCGGCGGCGGCCAGCGGCTGCAGCAGGGCCAGCGCCAACACAAGGAGAGTCGGGAGGGAGGAGGTGGTTTTCATGAGAGAGAAGGGGAAACGGGGAGGGGAAAAGAGGGGAGATGGAGTCGGGATTCAGCCGGAGCGGCTTATTTGGAGTTAACCACGAAATACTTTCAAGAGCGGGTGTTGGTCGCCGAATCTCGAACGGCACACCCGGTGCCCGAGATCGATATTGGGTGGAATCGACCCCTGCCTGATCGGCCCTCAAGCTGCGAGGCCGCGTGGCCTCGCGACCGCGTCGCGCGAAAGGTCTGACCAAGACGTTTGGGTGCCGGACGGCATGGCAGCATTCGGCGGTCCCAAAAAGGCCCCCTCAGTCGGGATAAACACCCTACCGCGGTCGGCGTCTTGTCTACAATACGGTGGCTTTGAGAACGCGACAAGTTGGCGCAGCCGGGAATATCGGTTTAGACGTTGCTCGGACTACAGGGGTCCGACTCCGTTTCCACCCGGCACCCTTCCCTGATCCCACTCCCGGATACGAACCCCCTGAAAATCCAGTTTCCTATCGGTAAGTTCATGCACGTCTGCGAACCGACCGACTGCTGCCCGCATCGCGCATCGCCGGAGTATAGGTAGGAAGATTTTTTGGGTAAGAAAATTTTCTCAACCACTGAAGCGATTCCGAGCAGAGGTTCGTGCTTCGCGGTTGGTCCATCCCTGGATCAGTTCGCCTCGGACAAAGCTGATCGTTCGGTTCCATGTCTGGTGACGGAGCTCCTCTCCGAAAAATATTCCTACCTGTAAAATCTTCCTACCTTTAATTCCGTAGATTGGTTTGCGTCATCCCGCAGCACCGATGGGCTTAATTTCGACGCACGATCCAGCAGCTCGATCCAGCGGCGGAACAACCGGAACCTGCGGGGGAAATTCATTGGGCGCCCATCGCAATGGCGCACGAACTTATGCAAGGATTGATACGACTTTTCGGAGTCTCCTCAGGCCTTCTCGACCAGCGGACGCAGCACACGCCCGGCAAACTCCCGCGGCGTCTGGCCCGCCGACCTCACGCGGGGATCATTCCGCGGGAATTCCGCTTTAAGCACGCCCGACTGAATCGCGGTGAAGAGCTGCACAAGGTCGCGCGCATACGCCGGACTGATGCCCATGCCGGTCATGGCGCCGATCGCGGCCGCCGGGGGGACCGCCACATGCCGGACTTTCCGCCCCAACCCGGCGCCGATCTCCGCCGCCACTTCATCGAAGGAATAGTCGCGCGGCCCCTGAAACTCCATGACCGAGCGACCCGACCACGTGGGGGATTCGAGCAAATCGCGCACGATCGCCGCTATGTCGCTGGTCGCGACAAACGCGTAGCGCGTCCCACCTCCAACCGGGAAATAGATTTCACCCGTCTGCCCGATCGAGCCGGCTGCCATCAGGTAGTTTTCCAGGAAGAACCCGTTGCGCAGGCTCAGCACGTGGGGCGCCGCCTCGCGGATGATCGTCTCCGCCAGGTGCTGGCCGTAGGCGAGACCAGTTTCCGGGCTGTTCACCTGCGCGCCCAGCGTGGACAGGTGAACCACGCGCGCCACGCCGGCCGCACGCACGGCGTCCCGGGCAACCGTCGCAAGCTGGCGGTATTCCTCGACCATGTCGGTCGAGCCGAAATTCGGCGGCGGGAGGAAGAAAAATGCGTCCGCCGCGACCAGCGCCGTTCGCATGAACCCGGCATCGAGCATGTTGCCCGCGAGCACCGTGGCGCCTCGGGTCCGTTCGGCCGCGAGCTTGGTCGCATCGCGGCCGATGAGAACCACATCGTGGCCGGCATAATTGAGCAGGGAGGTCAGGTGGCGGCCGATCTGGCCCGAGGTTCCGGTGATTACGATTTTCATGATGATAAGAGATGGAGGGTGGAGGTTGGTTGACGCGGGTTGGCCGGCATTCCGGACCTAGCGACGCGGCTGGTTGAACATGTAGCGGGCAATGTACCATGCACCGCTCACGCGACGGAGGATGAAGAGCTCACGATTTTCCTCCGGCTGGGTTACGCCGTTGGCCAGAATGGTGACGTTGCCCCGCGAGACCGTCCGGGCAAAAGCGATGTCGCCCTGCACGGCGATTTCATCGATCTCAAACTTCACCGCGAGTTTGATGGCCGCGAAGACCTTGTCGTAGGCGACGCGCAGTTCGTCGGTGCCCACCGCCGTCGGCGCGCCCGAAGGCATAAAAACCCCGTCGGAGGTGTAGAGTCCGACAATCGCCGATGTGCGGGAGCCATTCAGTTCGGCGCCATAGCGGAGCAAAAGTGTCGACACGCCAGCGCGATCGTCGCCCAAGGCCGACGAACCTGCCATGACCACGCCCGTGGCCACGACCAGTCCGCGGAGCGGGCTGAGGACGACTTGAGCGAACCGCGGGAGAGAGGTGGTTGTTTTCATCGGCCTCACACTACCGGCAGTCCAAGGAATCTCCCAATACCTTGCTGGTTGCTCAGCGATGCCATCTCGGCATCGTTGCCGCGATGGAACTACGCCAACTCCGCTGCTTCGCCGCCACGGCTGAGTTGCTGAACTTCACCCGCGCTGCCGAGCGCCTCCGGGTCGCACAACCCGCCCTCAGCCGCCAGATCCGCAGCTTGGAAGCGGAGCTCGGGTTCCCCTTGCTCGAACGCGACTCACGCCGCGTCGCGCTGACCGCCGCCGGCATCGCGTTTCATGAAGACGTGAAGGAAATCCTCGAACGGATCGAAGCGGCCGAGTCCCGCATCAAGCGGTTTCACCGGGACGCCCGGCATCCGGTCACGCTGGGCTTCGCGCCAACGCTGTCCGGGGCCATGATTCCCCACCTGATCAAGCGACTGGCCGAGCTGGCGCCCCGGCTGAGGATCGAATTGCGGGACATCACCAACGACGAAATGGTAAACTCCGTTCGCGACCGGACCCTGGACGCGGCCCTCGTGCCCACGGTCGCGGTGCCGCGCAACAGCGTCTTCGAGCTGACGCTGCTTCAGCGGGTGCAATTTTCCATCGCGCTCCCCGTCGGCCACAAACTGGCGAAGCGCACCTTTCTCAAGCTGAGCGACCTCGCGCACGAAAACTTGATCGCTTACGATCGGCGGCACTACACGGACTATTGGATGCTCCTGCGGCTGCTCTACACCGAGGCCAAGCTTCCGCTGATCGTGGGTGCCGAGGTGGACAGCGGAAGCACACTCATCGCATCTGTGCGAAGCGGCCAAGGCGTCGCCGTGGTCGGCTCGACGATGCAACGCCAAGAGCTGCCCGGAATCGCGTTCCGGCCCCTGCGCACCGCTGCAGGCGAGTTTCAACTCGCGCTGCTGCACCATCGCGATCTCCCGCTCCGTGTGTCCAAGCCTCTGCGCGATGCCTGCGTCGAATGCCTCAAATCCAGCGGACAAACCAGCAGCGGCGACCAGACGGAAGCGGATCGCAACAACATTCCGGACTGACACTCGGGCTCATACCCGGCATCCGCCGTTGGTTGCGACCCTTGGTCGCAGTGCGAATCATACTGCTCAGTAATTTCGAAACGGCCCGCGGGGTTCGGCCGCGTCCATTTCGCGCCGCCACTCATCCCAGCGTGCCTTCAGGTCGGTGGTGAGGGCCGGTAGCTGCCGCGACAAATCCTCCTTTTCGCCCGGATCCCGGGCGAGATCGTACAGGCCCGTGGCCGTCGGAGATTCGAGCCACTTGAATTTGCCGACGCGTGCGGCCTTGGAATTACGGCTGTGCCAAAACATCGCCTCGCGCCGCGAGGGCTCCCGGCCCTGCAGGACGGAAATCAGATTGAAGCCGTCGAGGGTGAGGCCGTCGGGAATCCGCGCTCCGCTGACCGCGGCAAGTGTTGGGAATACGTCCAGGATGGAGAGAAACTCATCGGTGGTGCGGCCCGCCGGCAGTGCCGCCGGCCAACGAGCGATGAAAGACAGCCGGATCCCACCTTCGCCCACGCGGTCGATTTGGCCGCCCCCGGCGTTGAACGGCGTGGGATCGGCCGGGGCTCCGGCTCCGTTGTCGGGAAAGAACATGACCAGCGTGTTGCGGTCGACGCCGAGTTCGCGCAGCGCGGCCATGAGTTCGCCGACGCCGTCGTCCATGCAGCTGATGGTCGCGAGGTATTCGGCGCGGCGGCTTTTCGGGTCGAGCTTGGGGTAGCGTGCCAGATATTTTTTCGGCGGATTGATTCCGGTCTTCTCGAAATTGGCGGAGCCGGCCGGGGTGTGATAGGCCAGATAGAGAAAAAACGGCACCCGGTGGTGCGCGCGCAAGAAGCGAACGGCCTCGCGGGTGAACAGCTCCTCGGAGAAGCCCTCGGGCTTGACGAGTTCGTTGCCGGAAAACGTGGAGGGAATGCCGTAGCGTTCGCCGGTCCAGTAATCCGTGCCGGTGTTGGCGAAACCGAAAAAGAAATCGAATCCGCGCTGCAGGGGAAGGTAACGCCTCGCCCGCCCGCTGTCCCACTTGCCCACCACGCCGGTCCGGTAACCCGCGCTTTGCATGAGTTGCCCCAGGGTGACTTCGCGCAAGTCGAGCCCCAGTGTCATCTCCGGCGAATAGGCATATTCCTCCATGGTATAGCGATGCCCGTAGCGAACCATTTCATTGCGGATCATCTCGTACAGTCCGTTGCGCTGCGGGTATCGACCGGTGAGGATGCTGCCGCGCGACGGAGTGCACGCCGGCGAGGTCGCGTAAAAGGTGGTGGCCTTCACTCCCTCCGCGGCCAGGCGATCCAAATTCGGCGTCAGCGCGTCCGGACTGCCGAAGCAACCGAGATCCCGGTAGCCTTGATTATCGCTGACGATGACGATGACGTTTGGCCGACCGGTGCCGGCGCCGGCCTCGGCCGCTGGCGCCAGCGACGCCGCGCCCAGGGCGAGGATCAACCCGAGCGAACGAGACCACGCTATTTTCATGAGACTTCGAAGGATGGAGCAGGGTAGGACCATCAGCAGCGGACTCAAGCAGGAGTGAGCAAACGCGAATGCACGCGAATCGACGCGAATGCGGAGGCGAACTCATGGCGTCTGCCGCCATGCCAGGTGGTCACCATTCGGTCAACGGGCCGAGGGTTTTATTTCAAGGTTCGCACTTCTTGTTTCGCGGCGAGGATCTTTGAGCCACGGAATTTCCACAGAAGGCAACAAAGATAACGAAGCGTCGTTCGCATCCGCTCCCTTCGTTTGCTTCGTCGCCTTCTGTGCAACGGTTTACTGACAGGAAACCGGATTTTCAGGCGGATCGGATCCGGGAGGGGTTTCGCGTGAGGCATGCCTTGTGATAGGAGGCCGGACCAAGGCAAGTGACACCGCAGAGCTTGCAGCAGACGCAGAGACCGGAGACGGAGCCTCTGCGTCCTCAGCCGTCGCTGCGGAAGCAGCCCGGCGCAACCGAGCGCGTCGCGCGGTCGGCGAGGAACCGGCGGCCCCAGTCGACATCCGGCGTGTCGTCGGGCAGCGCGGCGAGCGTGCGGCGGAGGTCGGCGCTACTTCTGAAGGCGACCGCCAACGGGGTCAGGGCGAAACGTGCAACGCGACGCGCGCACAACCAGCGCGAAGAGGCGGAATGCGTGCCGATACCATGATTCGGGGTTTCGCGAGTCTGGCGCCGCGGCCGGCGCTTGCTCGATCGTGGTCGCGAACGTGCCGTCCCTGGCTTGGAAGATCGCAGTTGCCGCTGAACTGCGGCACCGGGTCGCCGCACCCGATCGCTGGATTGCCAATGCCCTAAAGATCGACCGTCCCGCCAGCCTGCGTTCACAGGTCCACCGCTGCTCGTTGCGTGTTTCGTTGCTGACCCCATCTGGCCGCGGCTCTGCTCCGGTCTCCTGCGGCCGATCGCTGTCGTCGAGACGAAAGTTGAAATCGAGGCCATCCTCGCGGCGCTCGGCCGATTGCGTCCGCACGAGCGACCCTTTGCCTGACTATCCGAACGTAGAGACCAACCTGTTTGTCGTAAGGCCACGGACAGAGTTAAACGCGGAGCTCGCGGAGGGCGCGGAGAATGAGACTTTTCACTCCGCACTCTCCGCTGCTCCGCGTTTCCATTCTTCGAGGCTTGGTCACGGGCTGCAGGCGCCGCGCGCCATTTTTTCCGAGCGCAGTCTCGGAAAAAAGCCGCACTGCTAGATCTGAATCTGCTGTTTTCTTGCGTGCATTTTCAAGCCACAGATTTTTTGCACCGCAGAGACTCGGATTTCGGAAACGCCGAGAAAACCAATGCCTTTCTCTGCGCTCGGAAGATTGAGTCTCTGCGGTGTAAAAAGATTTGGGGGGGTTGAAGTTGGTTGCGGCTGCGCCGCGCTGGGCTCGGTCCGCCCCGCCCGGAGGTCAACGTCCTGATCAACCTGCCTGCCGGCAGGCAGGCGCCGCCTCGGGCGAACTCCACGTCCTTGACCCGCCGGACTTCCCGCCCGGTCTGCCGTATCCACAACCGCGCGACGAGTCGATCCGCTTCCGCGCGGAGGTGATGGAGCCGGGCGAGGACTTCGACCAAACGGGCTTTGAGTTGCCCCCGCCGCCGCAAGTCGCGCCGGCGGACGCCGGGCAGGGCGAACTGTTCGGCGACGACTACTCCCAGCCCGATTCCGCCGACGACGAGCCAGTGTTCTGGTGCGCGGGCAGCGGGCAGGCCTCGCCAGACGACGACTTCGTTCAAGCCGACCTGTCTGCCGGCACCGCACAGGCAGACGCAGCGGAATCACTTTGAGGCCTCGCTGCTTGACTGCGAGCGGCCGGAGGTCTGTCTCTTCGCATCATGACGGTCACGACTGACGTCCGAATATCCGCCTGCGCCGGGTCAAAACCGGACGAGTTGTTGAATTACCGCAGCGGAAACTCCACCAATCGGCTTTGCGGTGAGCAGACCGGTCAGCCGGACTTGAGGCTTGGGGAACTTACAGGGGTCCGACTCCGTTTCCACCCAGCACCCTCTTAAACCCCTCCCGGATCCGATCCCCCTGAAAATCCAGTTTCCGATCGGTAATTCCGCTCGCACGGGCCAGGAAATCTTCCGGCTACATTTTTGATATTACCCACGACATCGCGCTCCCGATCGGCTAGGAACGGGAGCGCTCCCACCCCGCGCCGCCATGAAGATTCGCTCGCTGCTCCTCATTGCCGCGGCCCTCGCCACCGCCTCGGCCCAGACCTACACGTTCACCACCTTGGCCGGCGAAGCGGGCTTCGGCAGCGACGACGGTATCGGTGGCGCCGCGCGGTTCAGCTATCCTTCCGGTGTGGCTGTGGACGGCAGTGGCAACGTGTTCGTCGCCGATTCGGGCAACCACACAATTCGCAAGATCACCGCGGGCGCGTTCGGCGTCGTCACGACGCTCGCCGGCGACGCGGGCAGCCGCGGAAGTGCGGACGGCACCGGCAGCGCCGCGGAGTTTTATTCTCCCCGAAGCGTCGCCGTGGACGGCAGCGGCAACGTGTTCGTCGCCGACTACCAAACGATTCGCAAGATCACGGCGGGCGGCGGCGTCACGACGCTGGCAGGCACGGTGGGCGGCTACGGCAGTGCGGACGGCACAGGGAGCGACGCGCGCTTCGGTCGGCCCTTCGGTGTGGCGGTAGACGGCAGCGGCAACGTGTTCGTCGCCGACGTGATCATGGAGGATATTAACAACGGCACGATTCGCAAGATCTCCCCGGGCGGCGCCGTTACGTCGCTGGCGGGCGGTGCGCTCAGCCGCGGCAGTGCGGACGGTGTGGGCAGCGCCGCGAGCTTCCAACTTCCCATGGGCATAGCGGTCGACGGCAGCGGCATCCTTTTCGTCGCCGACTGGGGCAACGGCACGATTCGCAAGATCACCGCAGCCGGTGTCGTAACGACGTTCGCGGGCTTGGCGCGCAGCCACGGCAGTGTAGACGGCACCGGCAGCGCCGCGCGGTTCAGCCATCCCTCCGGTGTGGCCGTGGACGGCAGCGGCAACGTGTTCGTCGCCGATTCTTTCAACCACACGATTCGCAAGATCACCGCGGCCGGTGTCGTCACGACGTTCGCTGGATTGGCGGGTAGCCTTGGCAGTGCGGACGGCGCGGGCAGCGCCGCGCGGTTCAGCATTCCTTCCGGTCTGGCCGTGGACGGCAGCGGCAACGTGTTCGTCGCCGATTCCTACAACCACACGATTCGCAAGATCACCGCGGCCGGTGTCGTCACGACGGTGGCGGGCTTGGCGGGTAGCGATGGCAGTGTGGACGGCACCGGCAGCGCCGCGCGGTTCAGCTATCCTTCCGGTGTGGCTGTGGACGGCAGTGGCAACGTGTTCGTCGCCGATAGGGGCAACCACACAATTCGCAAGATCACCGCGGCCGGTGTCGTCACGACGGTGGCGGGCGTGGCCGGCAGCTCCGGCAACGCGAGCGGCACGGGCAGTGCCGCACGGTTCTATGTTCCTTCCGGTGTGGCCGTGGACGGCAGCGGCAACGTGTTCGTCGCCGATACCTACAACCATACGATTCGCAAAGGCGTGCCGGTCGAGTCCTCCGCGCCGGCCAGTCGTCTCGTCAATTTCTCCGCCCGCACTCTCGTGCCGGCCGGCGGCGACCTGACGATGGGCTTCGGCCTTCGCGGCCGCGGCAGCAAATCCGTCCTGGTGCGCGCGGTCGGGCCGACGCTCGGGAGCTTCGGCGTAACCGGCGCGCTCGCCGATCCCCGGCTCGACCTCATCCCCGCGGGTGCCAGCATCGCCACCAGCTCGAATGACGACTGGGGCTTGTCCGCCGGAGCGGGCGACGGCCCGGTGCTCGCGACCGTGTTTGCCAGCGCGGGCGCGTTTCCCCTGCCCGCCGGCTCGAAAGACGCCGCCATCATCGGCACGCTCCCGGTGGCGGCCTTCACGGTGCGCGTCACGAGTGCCGCCACAGGCGGCAGCGGCCTCGTGCTCGCCGAAGTGTATGATCGCGATGCCGCGGACGCACCGAGCCGGATTGCGAATGTTTCCACGCTCGGATTTGCCGGCACCGGTGCGCAGCAGCTCGTGCAGGATTTCGTGATCGACGGCGTTTCACCCAAGCGTCTGCTCATCCGCGCCGTCGGCCCGGGCCTCGCACCGTTTGGAGTGAGCGGCACGCTCGCCGATCCGCAGCTTTCGGTTATTGCGCTCGGCAGGTCCGTCGTGATCGCGTACAACAACAACTGGGACGGCGACGCCACGCTCGCGGCCGCGTTTGTGTCCGCCGGCGCGTTCGCGCTGCCCGCCGGATCGAGGGATGCTGCCATCGTGATGCCTTTGACGCCGGGCGCCTACATGGTCACGGTTTCGGGCGTGGGTGACACCACGGGCCGCGCCCTCGTGGAAATCTACGAGCTCGACTGAAAATGCACGCGGGAGGAATCAAGACTTGCGGAACGAACAGCATTCCGTTCGGACGACGCGGAGGTCGTCCCTCCATCGTATGTATAATTATTCATGACGCCCTGCTAAATCGCCCCTGATACCACTTCCGGATCCAATCCCCCTGAAAATCGAGTTTCCTGGCAGTAACGCGATTGCCCATCCGCTGCACGCTGCCCTCCAAAATAGTCGCGACCCCCAGGTCGGCGGCGATCTTCCGCACGTTGCGCTCGCCCGTCTTGTAGGGCAGCATCGACGTGCGCGAGATGACCTTCAGGTCCCGGATCTTGGCCAGCGCCGTGATGAGATCATCGTGCATGCCATCGGCGAAAAACGCGTTCTCGGCATCCGGGCTCAGGTTGGCGAACGGCAGCACCGCGATGGATTTCTCCGGGATCACCGCCGCCACCGGCTGGCTGGCCTTGGGCTCAACTGTCGTCGCCGGCGAAGCCGCCGCCGCCGGTGCGGGGCGGCGCGTGAAATAGACCCCAACCGCCACTGCCGCGGCGACCGTCGCGAGCAGAATCCACGATATCGCCGGCGATCGCCGCGGAACAGACACCGGCGCCGCGGGTGATGACGCCGGCGCCGTGGGAGCTGATGCCGGGACGGGCCCTGGAAGGGGTTGGAGGGCTGGAGCTCCGCCGAGCAGTTTTACCACCCGCGCACAAAACGCCGCCCTCGCCTCGTCACGTTCCGGCCCCTCCTGCTCCTCCCCACCCTGCCCGGCGTAGCCCGCAGGGCGGCCTGTCCGCCGTAGGCTTGGCGAAGGCGGAAGCCGGGTCCACTGCACGGCCTTGAATTCCGCGGGCACCTTGGCCTCGGTGTCGCGCGTCGCATCGATGACGACCGGCAGCAGAAAAGTCTTTTCATCCGCCATCGTGTGGGTGCGCTGCGCCGCGAGTTTCCACTCCAATCGGAAATAGCCCTCGAGCCGTGCCTCGGTGTGGGCGGAAATGATCGGCACAAACAAGGCGCACTCGGCGATCTGCCGCCGAATCTTTCCATCCCAGGCATCGCCGCCCACGAGTTCGTTCTGATCAAACCACACTTCGACACCCACCGCGCGCAGGTCCGCGCAGATCCGCGCCGCCGCCGTCGCATCCTGCGAGGCGTAGGAAAGAAAGACGGCTTGGCGCGCCGGATCGGGCATCGGTGGTGGGAAGGGATGGCCCGCGCGGGTGCGGACCGCCGCCACTGTGGAAAGCCGTGCCCCCTGCTGGCGAGGGGAAAACTCCGCCGGTGCGCGCCGTTTTCAATCTTGCGCATTTCGCGCCTCGTTTCACCGATGGGATCGTCCGCTCAGGCATCCCCTGCCCGCCAACCGATGACTACCCTGCTCCCGACCTCGATCGCCACCCAACGCGGTGCCACCTCGAAAGCGGTGGTTCTCGTTCTCGCCCTGCTCCTCCTGGCGCTGTCCGCCGCCCGCGGGGCCGAGGCCGCCCGGCGCATCGCGTTTCCGGATACGCAGCCGCGCGACGGCAGCTTCAACCGGCCCGGGCCCGGCGAGTCCCTCGACCTCTCCCCGCCCGGCTTCAACTGGTGGCGGGCCGGCCCCCGCGACGAGGTCTTCTACCGGTTGCAGATCGCCGACCGCTCCGGCCGCACCGTGTACACTTCCGCCCGGCTTCGCGACCCGGTCGACGTGCCGGACCGCGTCCTCCCGCCCGGCGCCTACACCTGGACCGTCGAGGCCGTGGACCGCGCCGGCACGGTGCACGCCCGGCGCCCCGCCCAGGCCTTCACCATCCAACCGTCCCCGCTTGCGCTCCCCTGGGTCGCGCCGGAGACCCTGCTCGCCCGCGTGCCGCGCGACCACCCCCGGCTCCTCTTCCCCAAGTCCACCCTGCCCGCCGTGCGGGCCACGCTCACCACCACCCGGCGCGAGGCCTTCGAGGAGCTGCGCCGGCACGCCCAGGCGGCGCTCTCCCTCCCCCTGATGCCGAAGCCCGACTTCGACAAATATGACGCGAAGACCGAATACCCCGCGCGGCGCACCGCCTACCGCGCCGCCTACCATGAGTTCACCCGCATCTATCTCGACGGCATGACGCCGCTCGCGCTCGCCTACCTGCTCACCGGCGAACGCGCCTACGGCGAGCGCGCCAAGGCCCACCTCCTCAACCTGCGCGGCTGGGAGACCAACGGCGTCGCCTCGCTCGCCGAGAGTTTTGACGAGATCGGCCTGCGCATCGCCCACACTGCCGCCCAGGCCTACGACTGGCTGCACGACCTGCTCGACGAGGAGGAGCGCCGCACCGCGCGGGCCCTGCTGCTCGACCACGGCAACCGCATGCTCGAGCGCCTGCAGCGTCGCGACTTCCTGAATACATCGGCTTACAGCCACGACGGCCGACTGCCGGGCTTTCTCGTCGAGTTCGCCCTGGCCCTCGCCGAGGAGCCAGTGGCCCGCGCGTGGCTCGATTACTCGCTGCGCACGCTGCTCACCGTTTTCCCCCACTGGTCCGACAGCGACGGCGGCTGGGCCGAAGGGATCAACTACTACCTCTCGTACAACGAGCGCTTCATCACGCCGCTGCACTCGCTCGAGGCCGCGACCGGCTACAATCTCTGGCAGAAGCCCTATTTCCGCGCGATGCGCCAGTTCCCGTTCTACTGCATGTCGCCTCTCGGCGAGGTCACGCCGTTTGGTGACAGCGAGCACCTGCCCGCGGCGGATCGCGCCGGCGAGACGCGCGCCATCCTCCAGTATCACGCCTTGCGCTACCGCGACCCCGTCATCCGCGGGTGGATCAACCAGCCGCCGATGGCCGGCGCCACCCACGGCCGCTCCGGCCCGATCCTGCGCATCATCTTGCCCGACGACGTCGCGCCCACCCCGCCCGTCGGGCTGCCCCTCGACCGCGCCTTCCACGGGATAGGCTGGGCCGCCTTTCACACCGACCTCCAGGACGCCCGCCAAGACCTGCTCGTGCTGTTCAAGTCGTCCCCGTTCGGCTCGGTCAGCCACGGCCACGCGGAGCAAAACAGCTTTGCCATCATGAAGGGCGGCCGGGCCCTCGCCATCCCGGGCGGCGAACGCTACCCGCAGCACGGCTCGCCCTTCCACACCCGCTATACCCAGCAGACCGTCGCCCACAATTGTCTCCTGATCAACGGCCGTGGCCAGGCCAACCAGGACAGCCGCGCCGCCGGCCGGCTCACTGCGTTCACCAGCCTGCCTCACGTCGCCCACGTCGCCGGCGAGGCGGCCGCCGCCTACGGCCCGCCCCTCACCCGCTATACCCGCCACCTCGTGCTCCTCCGGCCTTCGCTCATCCTCGTGCTCGACGACCTCCAGGCCACCACCGCCGTCGAAATCAAGTGGCTGCTGCACGCGAAAGAGAAGCTCGCCTTCGACGCCTCCGGCCAGGCCTTCACCTCCCGGCGCGACGGCGAACGCCTGCACGTCGAACTGCTCGGCGGCGGTGGCTTCGATCTCGCGCAGACCGACGCCTGGCCCCTTCCGCCCAAGACCGACTACCCGATGGTCACCGCGCCCGAGCCCGCCCCGCAATGGCACCTCACCGCCACCGCCCGTCGCTCCGCGCCCGCCACGCGGCTCGCCGCCGTCATGCGCGTCGCCGACGCCGGGCAGTACCCGGACTGCACGATTGAGCGCCGCTCCGACGGCACCATCCGGCTCACCGGGCAGACCGGCAATGGCCGCTTCCGCGTCGACCTCGCGCTCGATGCGTCCCGCGCCGGCCCGCGGCCGCTGCTCGAACTGGAGTTCCTGCCGCCCGCCGGCCCGCCCGAACGCCTGCGCCTCGACTGAGCGCCGCCGCGCCAGTTTTCAATTGCTGGAATTGATTTAATTAATATTAACTCCCGTCCTGCCCCGCTTGGCGCACGTCTATCCCCCGATCGTCCAACCATGAAACTATTCCCCGCCTCCCTGCTGGCCGGCGCGACCGCCGCGCTCGCCCTCCTCCCCGCCCCGCTTCCCGCCCAGGCCTTGCCGCCGCCGACCCCGACGATCCCCGCGACCGCCGTCGAGGTGCTCTCCCCCTTCGTCGTCGAGAGCACGCGCGACACCGGCTACCAGGCCACTTCCACGCTTGCCGGCACCCGCCTCAACACCGCGGTGAAGGACCTCGCGGCGTCGGTCTCGATCTACACGAAGGACTTCATGGACGACATTGGTGCGACCAGCTCGTCGGACCTCCTCATCTACGCGACCGGCATGGAGGCGGCCGGCGCGGGCGGCAACTTCAGCGCCGCGACCAACGACATCAGCGAGCCGCGCCCCACCGGCCAGGGGGCCCGCATTGATCCGCAGGGCAGCAGTCGTTCGCGCGGGCTGGGCTCGCCGTCCTTCACCCGCGGATACTTCGGCACGAGCATCGCGTTCGACTCCTACAACACCGGCACCGTGACCGTGAATCGCGGCCCCAACGCCGCCCTCTTCGGCGTCGGCAGCGGCGCGGGCATCGTCGACACGGCGCTCCTGCAGGCCGAGTTGACCCGCAACCGCTTCAACGTGACTACGCGTTTCGGCAACAACGACAGCCTGCGCGCCAACACCGACTTCAATGTGATCCTCGTGCCCAAGATCGCCGCCCTCCGGGTGGCCACCCTCCGGGACCGCGAGAAATTCAACCAGCGGCCCGCGTTCGAGAACAAGGATCGCGTATACGCCGCGCTGACCGTTCGCCCCACCAAGACCACCGTACTGCGCGCCAACGTCGAGTCGGGCCGCACCAACGCCAATCGCCCCTTCGGCGTGCTGCCTTTCCAAAGCGCTTTTCAGGGATGGCTCGATGCCGGCCGCCCCGCGTACGACTGGAAGTTCTACGATGACCCGGTGTTGAATCCTTCGGCCACGAATCACGGCACCGCCACGGAGAGCTTCTTTTACAGCACGAACACCTCGCAGGGTCCGATTTGGACTTACGACCGGCCGACCGACACCGTCCCGTCCCGGGGATTCCTCTACACGACGAACAGCACCACCACTACGGCCGCCAACGCCGTCAGAACCGGCACCTTCAATCCGGTGTTCAACCGCAACGGAATCACCGACTCCATCCGCTTTCTGCACACGGCGAACATCTGGGAGCTGGCCCCCGGCTACTGGACCGCGGCGAATGTGAAGCCCGGGCAGCTTCCGGGCTTCGCCCCGGCCGGGGTCAAGATGCAGGGCTACACCGACTACCGCGCCTTCGATTTCCGCCACCGCATGATCGACGAGACCGGCAGCCAGAACAACAGCCTCCAGGCGTTCAATGTGACGCTCGAACAGACCTTCTGGCGCAATCACGCGGGCATCGAGGCCGCCTACGATTCGCAGCGCTCGGATCGCCACACCAAGAATTCCTTTTTCTCGCGCGATCAAGCCAACCACATCTACGTGGACGTCAACGTCACGCTGCCCAACGGCGAACCCAACCCCAATGTGGGCCGACCCTACGCGATCTACGGCTTGTCCAACGTCGAGGATCGCCTCGAGCGGCGCGAAGCCTGGCACGTCACTTCATTTCTCACGTACGACTTCAAGGAATTGAAGTCCTCGTGGGCCAAGTGGCTCGGGCGGCACACGCTCACCGGTCTCTACGAACAGAACCAGGTGGACACGATCCGGGGCCGCATCCGCGGCGTGGTTTCCGGCACGGCGGTCGACACGTTCTCGACGGGCGACATGTCCGTCACCCAGCGGCGCGCGTCCATCCTCGCGTACCTCGGGCCCTCGATCATCGGGAACAACAATCCGCTGCGGCTCGAGTCGATCCGCATCCCGGTGATCAAGGCTGGCCCGATGCTCCCCGTCAGCTACTTCTCGCGCGCGGCCGACGCCACCGATCCCGGCCGGATCCTGCTGGGCGACGCCTACCTCGACGAGATCAACGACGCCGGTTCCGCCCAGCGCGAGTTGATCAAGTCGCAGGCGGCCGTGTTGCAGAGCTACTGGTTGTTCGACCACCTGGTCACGACCGCCAGCTGGCGTCGTGACGAGGATTACAACGTCACCCAGAGCACAACCTACGTGGCCAATCCGGCCAACCGCAACGACCCGGGCATCGCCCGCCTCGGCTTCGGGGATCTCAACATTTTCCGCAAAACCCCGCCGCCCTACGTCGCCAAAGAGATCAAGGCGCTCGGCTTGGTGGCCCGCTGGCCGCAGCGCCTGATCCGTCTGCCGCTCGGCAGCGATCTGCGCGTCTTCGGCAACAAGTCCTCCAACTTCACACCCGTCGGCGGCCGCGTCACGCCGTTTGGCGAATCGCTCGCCTCGCCCGTCGGCGAAACCAAGGAGTACGGCATCAACCTTTCGACCCTCCACGATAAGATCAGCCTGCGCCTAAACTTCTTTGAGACGACGGTGAGGGGCGCCTCGGGCGGCTCCAGCAACATGACCACCTGGACCGTCACGAGCATCAACAACGCCGCCGCCAACTGGGCCCGGGAGGGGAACTTCAATCCGCTG
>SXSC01000061.1 GCA_005792355.1 Opitutaceae bacterium | reverse complement strand
TCCTGGATACGAGTGCCTGTGGAAAGGCTACGCGCAGTTTCGCGCCATGGTTCAAATCATCGGCCTGACCCGGAAGCGCGCCCGCAGCGCCGACGATTGATGCGCTACAGCCCCTTTTGTGGGGCAAGTGCAGGGCTAGGGAGAGCGAAAAAACACGCGGGGCGTTCCGACTCGTTGCCCGCTCACGCTCGAAAAGTGGAGCCGCGAATGCGGTCGGGGACCACATCCCGCGTTTTGTCGATTCCGACTCGCCTCGCGGCCAAGTCATGACACGTTCCGCCCCCTATGAAACTTCGTTCCCTCCTGTCCCCCGCCCTCGCCGCGGTCCTCGCGATTGCCGCGGGCTCGGTCGCCCGCGCCGACGAAGGCATGTGGCTCTACTCCGCGCCCCCGCGCGACCAGATCAAAAAGAAATACAACTTTGACCTGACCGACGCCTGGCTTGACCACCTCCGACTTTCGTCGGTCCGCTTCAACAGCGGCGGCTCTGGCTCCTTCGTCAGTGGTGACGGCCTCGTCATCACCAACCACCATGTCGGTTCGGACGATCTGCAAAAACTCTCCGACGAGAAAAACAACTACCTCCGCGACGGGTTTTTCGCGAAGACGCCGGCCGACGAAAAGAAGTGCGTCGATCTCGAGCTGAACGTTCTCCAGTCCATTGAAGACGTCACTCTGCGGGTGAACGCTGCGATTCCCGTCGGCGCCACCGGCGCCGCCGGCGATGCCGCCGTGCTCGCGCGTCGAAAGATCACCGCCGAAATCGAAAAAGAATCTCTCGCGAAGACCGGCCTGCGCAGCGACGTCGTCACCCTTTACCAGGGCGGCGCTTACCACCTCTACCGCTTTAAGAAATATACGGATGTTCGTCTCGTCTTCGCCCCGGAACAGGGCGTCGCTTTCTTTGGCGGCGATCCCGATAATTTCGAGTATCCCCGCTACAACCTCGATGTCTGTTTCTTCCGTGTCTACGAAAACGGCCAGCCTGCTAAGACCGCAAACTACCTCAAGTGGTCGACAAAAGGCGCCCAAGACGGCGAACTTTCCTTTGTCTCGGGCCACCCCGGCAGCACTCGCCGCCTTCTTACGGTTCCCGAACTGGAATACATCCGCGACAACCAGTTTCCCTACCAGCTCGCGCTGCTGAAGCGTGGCGAAGTCCTCCTTTCCAACTGGGGCAATCGCGACGCCGAGAATGCCCGCCGGGCCAAGGCCGAACTCTTTGGTATCCAGAACAGCCGCAAGGCCCGGGATGGCGCCATCGCGGCACTACACGACCCGGAATTCTTCGGCGCCAAGGTTGCGGCCGAAGCCGCGTTCAAGAAAGACCTTGCCGATCGCGCCGTTGGCCAGGAAGCCCTCGCGGCCTTTGACCGTATCGCCGACGCCCAAAAGGCCATCGCCAAGATTGCGGCGCGTCAGCGCCTCCTCGAAGGCCTCACCGCCTTCAATGCCGATTCCTACGGAATAGCCCGACATCTCCTTCGCGCCGGCGATGAGCGCCCGAAGCCGAACGGCGAACGCCTCAGGGAATACTCTGACGCCCGCCGCGAGTCGTTCGAAGAACAGCTGTTCTCCGACAAACCGATCTATTCAGATCTCGAAATCGTCACCTTGTCCGATTCTCTCACTTTTCTCGTCGAGCAACTCGGCCCGGGTGACGCCGCGGTCAAGACCGTCCTCGCCGGAAAATCCCCGCACGCCCGCGCCGCTGAGTTGATTAACACCACCAAGGTTCGCGAAGTCGCCTTCCGCAAGAAACTCTACGAGGGCGGAGCCGCCGCCGTGGCGGCCGCAAAGGACCCGCTCATCGAGGTCGCTCGCGCCGTCGACGCCGAGGCCCGCTCACACCGGAAGGCCCTTGAGTCCGCCGACGAAACCAAACAGCAGGCCCAAGCGATCATCGGCAAAGCCCGCTTCGCCCTCGAAGGCGCCGGCAATTATCCCGACGCCACCTTCACGCTGCGACTCAGCTACGGTCCGGTATTGGGCTACGAGGAAAACGGCCAAAAGATCCCAGCTCACACGACCTACGCCGGGCTCTATGAACGCAGCGTAAAACAGGGCAACAAAGGCGACTTCGAACTTCCCGAGCGCTGGGTGAAAAAGAAATCCGCGCTCAACCTCGCCACGCCCTTCAACTTCGTCAGCACCGCCGACATTATCGGCGGCAACTCCGGCAGCCCGAGCGTGAACCGCGCCGGCGAATTCATCGGCATCATCTTCGACGGAAACCTCCAGTCGCTCTCGGCCGACTTCGGCTACGAAGACAAACAGTCGCGCGCCCTCAGCGTCGACAGCGCCGGCATTCTCGAGGCCCTCCGCAAAATTTACGAAGTGCCCTCGCTCGTGAACGAACTCGTCACCGGCCGGCGCTGATTTCAAACCTCGCCTTTGCCGATCGGGCCGACCTCCGGGTCGGCCCTTTTTGTTTTATTCCACCCCATCGCCCCGTCGACGGATCGCACCGCAGCCATCGCGCAGCGTTCTTTGGAAAAATCTCGTCCACCCCCTTGACCCAAAGCCCCTGGCGCGCCGATACCGACGAGCGACACCGACTCCGACCGCGCTCATCGACGCCGTGCCCTCGGCTGTCCCTTTCTTCACATAGGTGAGCGTCATCCGTTGTGCCGCTGCGACCAAGGCATCGATATCGTCGTCGGTTGTCTGTTACCTCTGCAGTCGCTTGACCCCGCCCCGCTCCGCATCGCGCTCGCGGAAGCGCCCGATGTTCTGGTGCAACGCGTCGCGGATTTCTCCGTGGTGAAAAACAGGGTTGCTGCTCCAGTTGCGGCGGGGCCGCGTTAGGATTTTCTGCAGCCCACCAAATCCGCCGAAACGTCGCCCCTTTGAGTTTGAACAGCCTGCGAATGGGTCGTAGATTGGATGCATGGAAACAGAAATCATGCCAAACGTCAGGGTGGAGGCACTGGACGAAGGCGGATTCCTGGCGACCAGCTCCGATTTGCCGGGCCTCGTCGTCCAACGGCGCACGCGGGCCGAAGCGCTGGAACCGGCCCAAGCCAACGCGTGAATTCTCCTGGAGATCTATCGCTCCGAGAAACTGCCGCTGCCGTCAGCGCTGCGCCGCCTTTTCAAGCGCAAGACCAAATCGTTCATTCTGGCCCTGCCCGTCTCGATCCCAGCGCCGGCATGAACCGCCTGCCGGCACTCAAATACCGCGAGGTGGTGGCCTGCCCGCGCCGGCACGGATTCGATTATTCCCGATGACCGATGCCCGAGTTCAAGATTCCCCGGCCCGACCGACCATCGCCATCCTCGGCACCTTCGACACCAAGGGCCCTGAGCACGCCTTCGTCGCCGACGCGATTCGGCGCGCCGGCTTCGCCACCCTCCTGATCGACGTCGGTAGTCTCAACGCCCCCACGATCACGCCCGACATTTCCGCCGACACGGTTGCCCGCGCCGCCGGCGATCCCGACTACCGCGCACTCCTCGCGCGCCACGACCGCGGCGAATCCGTCACCTTCATGGGTAAAGCCGCCGCGAAGCTGCTTTCGAGTTTTGCCGCCAGCGGCAAAATCCACGGAGTCGTGTCTTTGGGCGGCGGCGGCGGCACCGCCATCGCCACGGCCGCGATGCGCGCGCTGCCGATCGGTTTTCCAAAACTCATGGTTTCGACCCTCGCGAGCGGCCAGACCGCCCACTATGTCGGCACCACCGATATCACGATGATGCCGGCCATCGTCGATGTCTCCGGCATCAATCGCGTCTCACGCGCGATTTTCGAGAACGCCGCCGGTGCGATCTGCGGCATGGTTGCCTCCGCCAAAGCGCGCCGCGGCACCCTCGCGACCACCGCCGACAAGCCCCTCATCGTCGCCAGTATGTTTGGCAACACGACCGCGTGCGTGACCGAAGCGAAGCGCCTGCTCGAAGCTGCAGGCTACGAAGTGCTCGTCTTCGCCGCCACCGGCAACGGTGGCCGGGCGATGGAGTCGCTCATCGCCAGTGGCATGGTGGCGGGCGTGCTCGACATCACGACCACCGAGTGGGCCGATGAACTGGTCGGCGGTGTCCTCACCGCCGGCCCTGAACGCCTCGATGCCACGGCGAAAGCCAAGATTCCCGCGATCGTCACGCCCGGCTGCCTCGACATGGTGAACTTCGGCGAACGCGCCACGGTGCCGGCGAAATTTGCCGGGCGTACGTTCTATCAGCACAACGCGCAAGTCACCCTCATGCGCACGACCCCCGACGAATGCACCGGGCTCGGCCGCATCCTCGCCGAAAAAATCAACCGCTACACCGCGCCCGTCACCGTCCTCCTTCCCCTCCGCGCCATCAGCGTGGTCAGCGCCGCCGGTCAGCCGTTTCACGATCCGCTCGCCGACGCCGCGTTGTTTTCTTCCCTCCGGAGTCACCTCCGCGCCGACATCCCCGTCATCGAACACGACGGCGCGATCAACGACCCCCTTTTCGCCCGCGCCTGCGCGGAAGCGCTGCTGGTTCACCTCAAGGGCTGGGCATAAAGAAGGCTCCAGGCCGGAGGCGCAGGGGCTGGATACCCCTCCCGGAACCAATCCCGCTGTAAAATCCAGTTTCCTAGGAGCAATGGGGTCAGCCGGGCGTTTCCCCTTTGCGGTTCGCCCGGAGCTGTGCCTCTTTGCCCACTCTCCATGCCCAACGCCCTCGCGCACGAGAAATCACCGTATCTCCTCCAACACGCAGACAATCCCGTGCACTGGCAGCCGTGGGGCGAGGCCGCGTTTGCCCAGGCCCGCAGGGAGAACAAACCCATCTTCCTCAGCATCGGCTACTCGACCTGCCATTGGTGTCACGTGATGGCGCATGAGTCTTTTGAAAACGATGACGTCGCGGACCTGCTCAACGCGCACTTCGTCTCGATCAAGGTCGACCGCGAAGAGCGCCCCGATGTCGACCGGGTGTATATGACCTACGTGCAGGCGATGACGGGGCACGGCGGCTGGCCGCTGAGCGCCTGGCTCACGCCGGAACTCAAACCGTTTTTCGGCGGAACCTACTTTCCCCCGGAGGATCGGCCGGGCCGGGCCGGGTTTTCGACCATGCTGCGGGCGATCGCGCGCGGCTGGCGGGAGGAGCGGGAGAAACTGGTGGCGGAGGGCGAGCGCGCGATTCGCACCCTGCAGGAGCATGCCGAGGGGCGGGGCACCGCAGACGGAGAGACGGAGAGACGGGGATTGGTGGAGAAAGCGTTGGTGGAGGCGGCGGGGCAGGCGTTCGAAAAAGGGTTCGAGCATTTCTTCGAGAGTTTCGATCCCAAGGATGGCGGCTTCGGCGGCGCGCCGAAATTTCCCCGGGCGTCGAATCTTAATTTCCTCTTTCGCGTCGCAGCCCTGCAGGGCCCCGCGAGCGAGATGGGCGCGGAGGCGATCCGCCTGGCGACGGCGACACTGCGCGCGATGGCCCGGGGCGGCATCCATGATCACCTCGGCGGCGGTTACCACCGCTACTCGGTCGATTCGGGCTGGTTCGTGCCGCATTTCGAAAAGATGCTCTACGATCAGGCGCAGATCGCGCTGAACTGCCTCGAAGCGCGGCAGGCCACGGGCGACGAGCGGTTCGCCTGGATGGCGCGGGATATCTTCGACTATGTCGCCCGCGATCTCACGAGCCCCGACGGCGCATTTTACACGGCCGAGGATGCGGACAGTGTGCCGCCGGAGGCGGCGCCGAGGGTTCAAGAGCCAACGACTGGTGCCAAGGCGGAACCGCACGTGGAGGGGGCGTTTTATGTCTGGTCGGCGGCGGAACTGCGCGAGGTGCTGGGCCGCGACCATTCGTTCATTGCGGTCCACTTCGGCGTGGAAGAAACCGGCAATGTCGCCGCGCACCTTGATCCGCACGGCGAGTTTCGCGGGAAAAACATTCTCGTGCAACGGCGCCCGCTGGCCGAGACCGCGCAACCATTCGCGCTGACCCTGGAGGAGGCCAACGACCGGCTGCTGGCGGCCCGGGAACGGCTGCGCACGGCGCGAACGACCCGCCCGCGACCGCTGCTCGACGACAAGATTCTCACCGCCAACAACGCGCTCATGATTTCCGCACTGGCCAAAGCCCACCAGGTGCTCGGGTGGCCGGAAGGTAGGGACGGACCTCCGGGCCGTCCGGCCGGGGCGAACCGCTCGGAGAGCGGTCCCTACCTCGCGGCGGCGATTCGCGCAGCCGGATTCATCGAGCGCGAACTGTGGGATGCGTCGCGTGGGGTGCTATTTCGCGGCTGGCGCGGCGGCCGCGGCTCGGCGGAGGGATTCGCCGAGGACTATGCGTATCTGGTACGGGCACTGATCGATCTCTACGAGGCCGCTTTCGAAGTGCGTTGGCTCCAGTGGGCGGAACGGCTGCAGTCGAAGATGGACGAATTGTTCTGGGATGAGGCGCGGGGTGGATATTTCAACTCGGCCGCCGACGACCGCAGCATCGTGCTGCGCCTGAAGGAGGACTATGATGGAGCCGAGCCGGCGCCGAGCAGCGTGGCGGCGATGAACCTCCTGCGGCTGGCGGCGACCGTCGACGAAGGAGGAGGATGGAAGGAAACGGGAGGACGGGCCGGCTACCGGGAGCGTGGCGTGCGCTGCATCGAGGCGTTTCGCGCGCAATGGAGCCGGGCGCCCCACGCCCTGCCGCAGATGGTGTGCGCGCTGGAACTCGCGCTCGAGCCGCCGCGCCACGTCGTCCTCGCGGGGGATCCGTGGGCAGATGATTTTCAGGCTCTCGCCGCCGTGCTGGGTGAGCGGCTCGGGCCCCATCGCGCCGTGCTGGCCGCCGATGGTGGCGCGAGCCAGCAGTGGCTGGCCGGGCGGATGCCGTGGATGGCGGAATTGAAACCGGTCGAAGGCCGGGCGACCGCGTATGTTTGCGAGGAGTTCACCTGCCAGGCACCGGTAAATACCGTCGCGGATTTGCGCCGGCTCCTCGGGGGAAAGCCGGACGGGGGACGGAAATGAAACCGAATCGGACCGTATTTCGACATTGCGCTCCGGTCACCGGCGAAGCTTAAACCCCCTCGCCCTTGAAAATTCTCGCCGTTGAAGACGATGCCGTGGCCCGGGCCGTGCTAAAAAAAGCGCTGCAGCGTCTCGACCATGAAGTGGTGCTGGCCCCCGATGGTCACGCCGCGCTGCAACTGCTGCAGGAGACCCCGGTGCGGGTGGTCGTGAGCGACTGGATGATGCCGGAGGTCGACGGGCTCGAACTCTGCCGGCGGATCCGGCGGCGCACCGGAGCCGAATACGTCTACTTCATCTTGCTCACCGCCCGCGATGCGACGGCGGAGAACCAGGTGGCCGCGGCGGATGCCGGGGTCGACGACTTTCTCACCAAGCCGCTCGACGTATCTGAACTTTGGACACGCCTGCGCGTGGCGGAGCGCATCCTGCGTTACACGACCCAGGTGCAGCAGTTGGAGGAGATGCTGCCGATCTGCTCCTACTGCAAAAAAATCCGCGACGACCAGAACTACTGGCAGCAGATCGAGGGCTACATCAGCGAGCGCACGGGCAGCGACTTCAGCCACTCGGTGTGCCCGGATTGCTACACCCGCGTGGTCATCCCCGAGTTGGAAAAACTGCGGGCCGAGGCGCCGCCCCCGCCGCCCGCGACGCCCGCGCCGTTCACCGGTGAACGAAAGCCTTAAGCGTCTCGAGGAAAAGATCGCCTACCTCGAGCGCCACGTGGCCGAGCAGGACAAGGCGATGCTGGAGTTTTCCCGCGCCCTCGACACCTTGCGCCGCGAGTTGAAAACGCAACGGGAGCGGCTGGCGACGCGCGCGCCGGGCGGCGAGGAAGCGACCGAAGGCAGCGGCGGGGACTCGCGTGAACGCCCACCGCACTACTGACCGGCGGCGATTTTGCGCCAGCAACTGGCATCGGCCCGCGACCATTCCGGGCCCCGTGAGAATCTCGTCGCGTTCCCCCAGCGCAAGACCACCGGCCGATCGGCCGCGGGTTCAAAACGCCGCGGTCAGCTCCTGCAAATGGCCGGGTTCAAGCGATTGCTGGCCGAGCGTGGTGCATTCCTGCTCGTCGTTCTTGTAGAGTTTGAACCGCACGGGAGTGCTCGCGTCGTTGGTCTCCCAACGCCATTTGCCGATCGAAACAAATTGGAGCGGCACGCCTTTCTCCCAACTCAGACCAGGGCCGTCTCCCCGGATGAACAGGCGGTTGCCGATCCCAATGTAAGCCGTGGCGAGCAGGCGGGTCGCACCATCCGAAGTCAGCGTACGTTCGACCGTGCCCGGCGCCGCCCCGGCGGCTGGTTCTTCGAGCGGCAGATCAAGGGTCGGCGACGGTTCGGGTTCCGGCCTGCGGGTGGCGCGCCGGTGCAAAGGCGGCGCGGCAACGGCGGCGACCGGCTGCGGTGCGATGATCTCCACGGGCGGAGCAGCTTCGACCGCCGGCGGCGCGGGCGCGATCGCCGGCGGCTCGGCAAACGGCTCTGCGGTGTGCGGAGCCACCGGCGCCACTTCGACTATTTTTTCAACGGGAACCGGCGCAGGTTCACCGTCAAACGGAAGCGGCGAATGCGGCTCCTTCAGTGCAACGTTTTCCGACGCCAGGCTGGCGGCTGAAACCGCGCCCCCTGTCCCGATCATCGAATCTGAGGCGGGCGCCGATTCGGCATCCGGGGCACTGGTCCGGCGAGCCCGACGCGGACGCACTGGCGCCGCCGGTGGTGATTCCGCCGGGGGCTCGACCGCAGCGGAGGTGTCGCCAGCGAGGATGGGAGCGGGGGCGGCCGCGGCGGCCGGCCCCGCAGGCGGCGGCACCTCATTCACCGGAGAAATATCGGACACCGCCAGAGCCGCTGGCTGGGTGGCGGCTGGTTCCATTTTCCGTGCGGCAGATTCGATCTGCGCAATTTTCCGACCGAGTTCGTCGGTGGCGGCGGAAATTCTGGCACTGAGCTCCTGGGAAATTCGATCCACCGCTTTCGCGGTGCTGGCGGCGAGGTGGGAGTCGATTTCCGTCAGTTTCGCGCTGAGGGCGGCGAGACCCGCGGTCTGGGCCGCGGCAATTGCACGGGCACCATCGCCGCCGGCTTCGTCCAAGACCCGGACGGAGGCCAGGCGGGATTCGGCCAGGGCCTGTTCCGCGGCGGCCTGGGCCCGGCCGATCGCGTCGCTAGTACCGGCGGGAAGCTTGGCCAGAAGTTCGTTGGCCGCCGTGAGGTGCCGGGCCGCCCCGGCCTCGAGCTTCGCCCACTCGGAAGTCGATTTGGCGATCTTGGTGGAGATCGCCTCCAGCCGTTCGCTCTCGGTCGTCCGGAGCGCGACGAGCTCCCTTTCCAACTCCTCCTTTTCCGCATCGTTGGCCACGGCGAGCTGGGCCTGAAACTCCGCAATCTTCTCCTGCAATTTGTGGGGCAGGTGCTCGGCCTGCCGGAGATTCTTTTGTGCGATCTCGCCGATTTCATGGAGGCTGCCGGTCGCGATGCTGATCTGCTCCGCCGACGACGTCAGCGTACGCGCCAGCGCTTCGAGGGCCCGCTGCCGGTCATCGAGCATCGCGTTTTTCTGTCGCTCAAATCGCACGATCAAGGGCACGAGGCCCGCCATCGCGCCGAGTCCCACACAGCCGACGATCGCGAGCATCGCACCGCCAGAGAGCGGCTGGGAACTGCGGTAGGCGATGACCGCGGCCGCCCCGAGCAGGGCGAGATCGGTCACGACAAAGATCCAGGTTGGCAGCGTCGGCTTCGTTTCTTGGGAGTTCATGGGGGCGTAAAACCGACCACGGTCCGTGTCGCTGCGAAGTCTTCCGCAGGACAGGCTGATCGCGGCACGCGGGCGGCGGGAAGTTTGTGCGGCGCGACGCGACGCGGCTCAAGTGGAAAACGGCGACCACCACCGCCTTTCTGACTTCCGCTCGGCGATCGTTGCCAAGTCTGCGGTTTCGCGCACTGCCGCCGGGGTCATTGACCGGCCGACGCCTACCCCGAAAGTATTTCGCTCCGGTAGCCGGCGACGAATTCCTCGCGGCTCAACGCTCCATCCCGGTTGATATCAAATCGCTTGAACGACACCGGGCGCATGTAGCCAGCCTCGGCCGCGGTCAGCGCCGAATCTCGGTCGGTGTCGATTTCCCCAAAGACCCGGAGGAGCGAGGCCGTGAGCTCGGACAATTCGATGCGGCCATTCTGGTTGGCGTCGAGCCACCCCACCTTTTCCATCAGGATCATCAGCTCGAATTCGCCCTCCGAAAGAAACTCGTTGCGATCGATGTCACAGATCTCGAGAAGGGCGCGCCGATGTTCGGCAAACTCGCCGACGCTCAGCCGTTCGTTGCGATCGAGGTCCGCGCGGAGAAACGTGTCTGGGGCGATCGTGCTGGCGCCGAGTTCTTCCCGGTCAATCGCGTCGTCATTGTTTTTGTCCGCGGCACGGAACAGCGCGAAGGAAGCCTGATCCCACTCCTCGGCGCTGATGGAGGCGTTGCGGCTTGAGTCGACCGCGTTAAAAGCCGTCCTGATTTGCGCCGCCGTGGGCAAGGCGCGAGCGACGAGCGGAGCCACCGCGAGCAGCACCATGGCTCTCAGCAGAGAGAAGTGACGCCGGGCCGGTTTCATCACGCCTTTTTGGAACCCTTCCAGGCCGCATAAGCCCGGCGGTCGGCGTCGGTGCCGAGAACCGTGCGATTGTCTTGCGCTTGCTCAGCGGCCCGAGCGGAGGCAACCGTCAGGCCGAGGCGGCCGCCCAAGGGATCCGGACTCACGGCTTGGAGAGCGGCGACCAAAGCGGCAGACCGCGCATCGGCCTTCGGCGCCGCGGCCAGCAGTGGCCGGGAGGCGGCGGCGAGGGCGATGGCGGAAAAGAGGGCGAGGGAGAGGAGGCGTTTCATGTGTTCGATTGGATTGACACTAGGGTAAACCACCTAGGCCGATTTTGGTAGTCGTAGTGATCCACCGACGGCTACTTATCGAACGACGCCTCCTACGCATTCCACCTTGGACAGAAAAACGAATCAAGACCGACGCCCAGCACTCAAACACAAACGTCCAAACATACGTTGTAACTATTTATTATCTATAATCTTAATACTTTCTCCAAGCCATTCCGCAAAGAGAGAAGAGAAGGCCGATGCGAATGGCACCTTCAATGGTGAGCACGACCAAGACCCGCTTCAAACCGATACCACGCCTGAGGGAAAACCCTATCATGGTAATCACTAGCAGACTCAAGCCATGCACCCGTCCAAACGGCAGTGCCAGCAGCAGCAGCATCCAAAGCCAGTAGAGCATTAGACCTACGCTCCAAAAAAAAGCCGTCACTTCTCCAAGGCCAAGGGTCCGCGGGTCAGCGCCCCGCGCGATTTGCTTGATGCCGAGGTAGCGCTCGCTGAGGACGAGCTGCCAGACCTCGAAAATGAGGAACAGCGGCGCAAACAAAATCAGTGTGAGCACGAGAAAAACAGACAGGTGCGCCGGGCCAAAGGCAACGCTCGTGTGGAGGAACGGGCCACAACGGGGCCAGTAACGCTTGCCGCGCGCACACGTCTACCGTCACATCGCCAAGTTGCGAATCCGCTGCCATGAACGCCCCCACCCCAACCACCGGCCAACGTTGTTTAAGTCCGCTGCCATTGCTCGCCCTCGCCACGCTGCTTGCCACCATCTGTTCGGCCCAAGGCAAACTTCCCAAGTCCGAGAAGCGCGATCTCCGGCGCGAGATGGCCACGGAAACCGCCGGTGCCAAACCCAGCAAGCGTGAGGACAACTTCGATGCCAAAGGCGGCCGGCCAAATTCGAGCGACGCGGCGGCGCGCGCCCTCGAGAAATTGCGGGACGCCCTCGCGGTCACGGACGACGCGGAATGGGAGCTGATCGCGGAACGGATCAACAAGGTGACCGCGGCCCGCAGCAGTCTCGGGACCGGAGCCGGCGGACTCCGCGGCAGCCTTGCCTTTGCCGCCAAGGGCAAGCCGGGCGCCCGCACGGGTGTCTCCGCTCATCCCGAACAGGAGGCGCTCCGTTCCGCTTTGAAGGACCAGCTGCCGGATGCCGAAATCAAAGCGCGGCTTGCCCGCGCGCATGAAGTGTTGCTGCAAAACGAGGCCCGATTGGCCAGGGCTCAGACCGACCTGCGCGCCGTGCTGACCGTTCGCCAGGAAGCCGTGGCCGTGATGGCCGGCCTGCTCCCGCCGTAACCGCGCGACGAACGAATCGACCGGCACCCCGCGCCGGCCGAGCCGCGTCCATTCGGTCGGGTTGCATTTTACCCCTGAAAACGAAACCACTGCGAGGTGGAACCTGATGTCCTCATCGGGTCTTGAGCCGGGCGCGCTCAAATCAGCCCCTTGGGGACAACGGGCTTCACCCTCCCTTGAATCGTTTGGCTGAGCCAGCGTCGGGAAGACGGGCGGGCGGCGCAAGGCGCCCGCAACCGTCCGACGACCGATCAGCAATCACCGCGCGGCGTTGCCGCGAACCTGCGCAGTATCGCGAGTACAACTACCCAACGAACACCATTTGCCTCAGCGGAAGAACCGGCGAGGCTTTCCGTCGATGGAACTTACTCCGACAACAATCGAACATCTGCGCGACGAAGCGTACGCGTTCCTCGGTCGCGAAGTAATTGAAAAGGGACTACAAGCATTTGAGCGGCGGCCGGAGGAAGTCTCCGGCCCCCGCTCTCCGTTCGGGCAACCCCGGGGCCATGCCGGCCTGGAATCGTCGACGCACGCGGCGGGCGACACGGTGGACTCCGAAACCCGGCTGCGCCACCGCCTCCGGCAACTTTCGCAAATCAACCGGCAACTACAGAGTCTGTTGCACCCGGAACTTGAATCGTATCTGGCGGCGGCCAGCGCGGAGTATGCCCGCTTCCTCCACGCGCAAGAACAACTCGATCAATGGGAAATCCGGTTCCGCCTGCTGCCGGAAAAACTTGCCGCCCTGGCGCACGACGTGGAACGAGTCCGCCACGAAGCGGGTGCCGGGACGGGTTACCGCGATTTAAATCTGTTCGCCTCCCTGCGCTCGACCGCGCTGAGCGTGGAACAGCACCTGGCACAGCTCGAAGCCGCCGGGCAGGCACTGGCGGCGAGCGCCATTCCCGGTGGCGAGAATTGCGTGGCGGCGCTTCCTGACTTTCGCCTCGTCGGTTGGGTCAACCGCATCTTTCCGTTGCCCACCACCAGATTCGTGGCCGAGGTCACGCGAGTCGAGACCGAGATTCGAACATTTCTCGCCAGCGACCAAGCCGAGATCCTCAACAGCCTCCGCGACAGTCGCGCCGCATGCCAACGCGCCACGGAAGACTATCTCCAGGCATATTGGAACCAACTGCGCATCCACGCGCAGGTTTACTATGTCGAGGACCGCCAACTCGGCGAGGTGATCGAGGAGCTGGTGCGGCGTTACGCGGCCCCGGACCACGCCCCGACCGGATTCGCCAAAGCCAACGGCCAGCTGGCCGCCTAGCCCGCATTTTTCACACTTTCCGCGGAATTCTCGCTGCGCTTGACGAGTTTCGGGCGGCGTGAGCTTGGATATCTGGGGTTCGTGCGGGCTAAAACAAAACCGCCAAGCGGTTTTGAACTTAGCCCGGACATCCCTGAGGACCGCGAACGCAGAAGAAAATCTCGAACACCTTGTGGCTCCGCTCGCGAGCAGAGTGTGAAATGGCCGGGCTAGCACTGCACTTGCCCCACAAAAGGGGCTGTAGCGCATCAATCGTCGGCGCTGCGGGCGCGCTTCCGGGTCAGGCCGATGATTTGAACCATGGCGCGAAACTGCGCGTAGCCTTTCCACAGGCAC